>JBKQRG010000225.1:0-12956 GCA_052144015.1 Desulfomonilaceae bacterium | reverse complement strand
ATCATTTCGATTTGAGGAGACTGCCGTCGAAGACGAAAGGGGGGTTTTATCGAAAATTGGCGGCATACGGCCATTTCGGAAGAGCAGACATGGAGCTACCCTGGGAAATGACGGACAAGGTGGACATCCTCAAGTCCGAGTTGTGAAATTAATTTGTTTTGTAAATTTGGAATAAATACGACTTTAATCGAGGGGATATATCGCAACGCTCAAATAAAAGCTGTGACAATGGATAAGGGGGAGCCCTGCAAGGCTCGATCCAATACAAATCCGAGAAGGGCTTTGGACGCGGCTAAGGTTACGGCCTCCATGGTGTTTTCATTGCGTTTTTTGTTGGTGAGCACCTTTGCCATGTCGATATACCCCTCCCCGGCAAGAACGTTCATTATAGCGCCGGCATTAATCACTTCAGGATTATAATGCGTTATTACGCTGCCGGTGACAATATTTATCGAGCTGGACTTGATGCCGGACAAATTTTTCAATAGTACCTGTAGATCCCAAGCGCTTTGGGGGTTTCTCTTAAGATCCGGAATCTTCACTCTCAAACGTCCGGGGCTCTCGTGGAGATAATATTCCATAATTTTTTCCTCTTCATTCGAGTTGGCGATTTGCTGCGACAAATCGTCCGAGGAATCATCTAATTAGAAGATAACCCTTGAAATGTTAGATTAATATGAGTGCGAGATTAGATGTTTATGTAGGTGAATTTTCGAACATTTTGACGCGGGTTCGCCATTGGAAACGATATGATATTCTTGATCGGTGTTCAGGTTTTTTGAATTGGGAGTGATTTCGATCTCGGGTAACCCCCTCACTTGGGAGCGGCGTGGGTTTGACAGTGCGAGGAGTGAAATCTCGCGTTCCGCGGGGAAGAAATCTTCAAAGCAGCGAGATTGCTTCCCCCGTTTTTCAACGGGGTCGCAATGACACTCTTTGGCTGCCTGTAACTGAAGGGTTTCGATCTCGTTTAGATTTCACTTGACACTGCCGGTCATTGACCACACGGTTATTATAACTGGGGTTTTTGTGTCATTGAGACAACAGAGGAGGCAATAATATGAAAATTTGGGATTTCAAACCAAGTGGAAACTTGTTTACCACTGTCGCCGTGGGAGCTGCCGTGGCAACCGCGCCTATAGTTCTACCGTTTGCTTGGTCTGTCGTAAGGCCCTTGTTGAAGACTGTTCTCAAGGGCGGATTCATGCTTTACGAAACCGGCCGGGGGGCCTGTACGGCCGTTGCTCAATTGGCTGGTCCCGAACAAGCGGCCACCACTCAGGCGAAAAAGCCTGTTGAAACGAAAGCGCGTATTAGACCAAAGCCTTTGGTGAAAACACCGGCAAAAAAATCTGAAAAAAGAAAATAAACCGGGACTGATGAATCCTTGAAGCATCAGTGCTGTTGCGCAAGCTTCAACTACAATGCAACAGCATTATCGCTAATTCAATCTATAGGGATTCTCCAAAATAGTTGCGCAAGGGAAGAGCTTTTGGCGGCGACAGGCATCTTGCCCGTCACTTCCTAATAGACTTGCTGGAAGCCTGTCCCACCACCCTGCATCACTCTCCGATCCTTATTGGTTATGTGGGCACAAAACTTTTGAGAACTACTCCGGGCGTGTCGATAAAGGGGGAGAAGTGGCCGGCAGTTGGATTGGAAGGATGTTTCGGTCGCCGCCTTTCGAGGGGAGACTGATACAAAGCTGCCGGCCTCAGAGATAATGGAAGGGACCTCAGAAAGTTATCAGTAAGCGGGTTTCCACCGCTCCCAGCGGTGATATGGACCGATCTATATTCGGCGTAGCTATCGCTTCTGTGGCCCCACTGTCATATGCTGCACCAGGTTTCGGCAAGGCAGCCCCGCCCTGAACACGGTACAAGAAGGCAGTGTCCGGGAACGCAGCCCCCCACCAGGGGCCCGGCTGCCAGAATGCGAGCGTGGTGTTCCACGTAAGGTTCTCCAGAAGTTTCCAATTGATCCCTGCATCAATTTCCCAGCCGATGTATCGCTTGTCGTCGGGAACGGCGTGGCCGCCGAACCCGCCCGTCTGCGCGGCCAGGATGTCATTGTTCGTAAACGGTCGAATTCCGGTCACGTAATCTCCACCAAGCCTATGCGAATTAGGTTGGTCCCGCCACGCGTTTGAAAACAGTGCCCAGATGTTAAGGTTTGCAGCTACTGCATAGTCGAGCTTGATGCCCACATGCTGGAAGTTTAGTGGTTGGCCGTATCCCTCTGCGTCCCAGCATGTACCGGTTCCGTACAGCCAATACATCAAATAACCCCAGTCTTTCATGTATGCCGAGCTCACGGCCTGCTCCGCGGGGTACGCGTCCTCAGTCGTAAATCTGGTGCTGGGGTTATCCCCGGTGCAACGCACGTAGTTCGCAGTGAACTTGGAGGGGCCACAAATACACCCCGTTTCAACCCCGTAGAGCCACGCGTTGGCATCCACATTCTGGCCCACAAGACTTGTGGAAAGGACAGCGGGTGTACCTGTCGAGTTTGCGGTAAATCGACCTGAGTTCCATAGATTGAACCAATCCGCCTCTGCATTGAAGAAAAAGCGCCCGTTGAAGTACTTCACAGCTGCCGCAATCCTGTATCTGATCACGTCATTGCTGCTGACGCTGTTGGGCGGTGTCAGGGCGGCCCCGCGGGGATTAGTGGTCTGCGAGAGCGGTTGTAAGTATGAGTCGGATACAAGCTGGACATATAAAGGTCCGTTGGAATATTCGATTCCGTATAAGCCCAAGAGCGCCAGGAAATAGTTGCGGCGGTCATCCCTGCGCTCTATGGAGAGAGCACTCTCGTTTCGTGATAGGATAGAAGAACTAAGTGCCCACGTGGAACGGTTCCTCTGGAAGTATGGTGCGAATGTAATCTTAAGGGGCCCATACGTCGCAGTGAAGGCAAATGAGGTGGAAGGCCTGACATATTTGTGTTTCCAAAGCCCCATTCCGATGGTGCTGTTCTTGTATCCGATGCTGAAGTCGACCCACGGGGTTCTGATGATGGCATTGAGCCATTGCAGCGTTACGTACGTGTTCGGAATATTCGACGCTGCCATTTCGTCGTTAATGGGAACATAGAGGGAATTGACGTAGCCTGGAGCCCCGCCCCCTACCGCAAAAGTTCCCCCCCCCGCAGGCACTGTAATAGTAGTCGGCTGAAAAGGCATATAAGGGTTGCCGGCCGAGTATATGCCCAGGGACGTTAAATTCACCGATGCGGCAACGTCGATGGCAGGGTTGATCTTTAACAGAGGAAAAATTGTCATACGGTAATCGAGCAAGCTCATATCTGGGCCGTACCGGTTCTCGCCGGCTATGACCCCGAACGTGCTGCTCCCAACGTTGCTGATGCCGGTAGTGGGAAAGGTCAAGAGATGGTTGACGCCCAGGTAGACATCGCTTCCGTCCATGTGGCCGAATATGTCATCATTACCGGTTCTAGTCCAGTACCGATATCGCCATTCGGCCTCGCCCGTCATGGTATATTCCCACGCAAGGGCTACCGAAGCCAATGATACGATGAACACCATAGCAAGTGATACAAACCAAAGCCTTTTCATCTTTCCTCCTAATCAACAAAAAAAATAATAGGGCGTGATCGCACTGCGATCCCGCGTTCTTCACTGGATTGCATCGTTCCGACCCAATTTCCCTGTCAGCCGCGGGATTTGGGGCTTCTAATTCTGAGAAAGAGTCATTTCGGTGAGCTTATAGTGCGGGGGCGAAATTAAGGGAGTATGTATGAAGTACTAAAACTGAGTTAATACTGGGGTAGCAAGGTGCGGCACTAACAACGCCGATTAAGCGTTTGGTCGTGAAATTGGCTGGTTACATCCTTGAACGGTCATTTGCAGGGCCGCTCCATGCCGGTCGGCAGGCGCGCATAGCGCGGGCTAATTCGTTTCGTCGTTTTGTATACTAAACTTAATCTAATAGTCCTTTGACATCATCTTGATAAACTGTTTCAATGAAAAGCTTATGCGGGTAGGATTACCTGCAAAGGGCGCCACTGTCCCGGTTCCTTTATCACGCGTTTATAGTGGCTCGTTTCACAGGAGGAATTCATGACAACTGATACAGTGAAATGTCCCCACTGCTTTGGTGAGAAACCTGCTGCGGCCAAAGTGTGTCTTCATTGCGGGCGAGACGAGCAAGGCTTTGGCCCCATGATCCGCGCCAGCCAGGCAGTCGTGGCTTCCGATGTCACTGCTATAAGGAGCCGGCGCACCGTGGGCGATTTAAAGATCCACATTCTGGTTGGTGTGCTGTCCGCGGGGTTGGGTTTTTTGCTCATGCTAACGTCAGGTTTGGGGTCTCTGTTATTCATTTTCGGGGTCGGTGTGCTTCTGGTCACGAGGGCTCGAATGTGGTGGCGGCGCAAGAACTGATGCTGTTATCAGCCCGAGATCGCAAGTTGAAAATTCTTTCGAAGCCTTTGATAAGAATAAAGATCGCCCGATGCGGGATTTCGCACGAGCTAAATGACACACGCTAATTAATATACTGCGCTAGTGAAGAGCGATCGGATCATTGATCGCGGCCCGAGGTCTCTTGCCGCGCAGGGCATCTACGATGTTGCGGGCCGCCTCCATGGCGATCTCCCGACGAGCCGCTTCTACGGCAGATCCTAAATGGGGAGTGAAAAAGGTCCGGTCCGGCAAATCCAGAAGCTTTTGAGAAATCCGCGATAACCGATCTGCTCGCGCCCAGTCTTCCATTTCAAACACATCGGCGGCGTATCCGCCCAGAGGTACTGAGACCAGGCTATCCGCAACCGCCTTCTCGTCCACTACCGATCCGCGGGCAGGATTGATAAGATAGCTTCCGGGCTTCATGCAGGCCAAAGCGGCCGCATCGACCAACCCGAGAGTATTGGCGTTGAGCGGAACAGCCAGAACCACAAAATCACTAATCGCAAGTAAATCATGAAAAGAGAGACTGATGACGCTCAGCTGCCGTTCCTCGTCAGGAGATAGCGGCACAGGGTCGTAATACAAGAGACGGCTTTCAAAGGCTGACAAGCGCTTTGCCACTGCCTTACCAAGAGACCCCATCCCTACGATCCCGACGTAACTGTCAGCCAAACCGGTACCGTACATTTTTGGTCTCCAGCCCGCAAATCCGCCGGTTCGCACAAGGCGGTCCCCCTCGAGCATGTTACGAGCTAATCCGATCATCAGCCCAATGGCAAGCTCGGCTGTCGGAACAGTTAGCAAATCCGGCACAATACTGAACCACACTCCTCTTTTGCTGCAGCTTGCAACGTCGAAATTGTCATAGCCTTTGAGCGCTCCACTCACAATCCGAAGTTTCCGGCAAGCGTCCAGGAATTGTTCGTCTATGGAGTCAGGCATGAAAACCATGAGAGCATCGGCGTCTTCGGCCCGGCGAATAATTTCGTTTCTCGGAAGTGTGTCCCGTGATGTATTGGGCACCACCTCAGCAAATGCGGACAGATACTGCACCACTTCCGGGTGCACCCAATGTGTGACAACTACACGTGAAGGTTTGAGCAAAGCGCCTCACTATTTGAATCGTTTTCTCAATGCGGAGCCGAGCGAATCAACCAGGGTCACCGTGAGGAGAATAACAACGAGCAGACCGGAGACATCTTGATATTGCATTAACCGCAAAGAACTCATGAGTTCAAACCCTATTCCCCCGGCACCCACCATCCCCATTACCGTCGATGCCCGGAAATTGTATTCCCATCGATATACCGAGACGTCTGCCATTTGAGGCAAAACCTGCGGCACTACGCCGTGAAGAATTACTTGCAGCCGAGATGCTCCAGCAGCTTCCACCGCCTCGATTGGCTCTCTTGCCGCGTGCTCCATCGACTCGGCAAAGAATTTGCCCACCATGCCCACAGAGTGCAATCCCAATGCTAACACTCCGGGCAAGGCGCCAAATCCGACAGCGGCAACGAAGACGATCCCCATAATTAGTTCCGGGACAGAGCGGAGTCCGTTCAGTACGGCTCGGGCCGCGCGATACACGATGGGACCGGGGCTCGTATTCTGTGCAGCCAGCAGCGCCAAAGGCACTGATAAGACTACTGCAATTACCGTTCCGGCGATGCTCATTGCAATGGTGTCCAACAGCGGCTTCAGCCAGCTGCGAGCATCAGTGAATCTGGGAGGCATGCTCTCCCAGAGAAGGGACAAGATCGACGGTACCCCTTCAAACATTCGCTTACGGTCAAGCAACCCGACATAATAAAAGCATAAGATAATCAAAGGAACCACAACAGCAAACTGTAACATCGAGTATGCCCATTGACGCCTCTGCTCAAGGACAAATGGTTCGTACGTTTTATTCAAAATCTCAGGGATGACCTCATATCTTGGACAAATCGACATTTAGCACTCGAGACAACTCCCGGACCACGTCATAGTCTTTGTCGGAAATAGCCGCAAATCCGTCAGCTTTAAAGGCTTCAAGGATTTGTTTGTCTTTGATTTGCAGGAATGCTTGGCGAATCTTTTCTTTCAGTGCGGGGTTCAGGTCCGATCTCATAGCCCAAGGATATTCGGGGAATGGCTTTGATTCCGCAATAACCTTTACTTTCTGAGGATCTATGGTTTTACGTTCTACCAGAGATTGAAATATGGTCTTGCTAAGTCCTCCGGCATCGGCTCTTCCGTTTTGAACCGTAAGCGCTACCACATCATGAGCCCCCACAAAGTGCTCGTTGTAATCTTCCTTTGCTTTTAGGCCCTTTTCAGCCAGCATGGATTTGGGGATGAGATGGCTGGATGTGGATGCTTGATCGCCATAGACCATGTTCTTGCCTTTGATGTCTTCAATCCGGGTAATTCCTGACGAACCATTAGCCACGATTACGCCCTGATACGTGGTGCTTCCGCCACGTTGCACTGCTACAAAAGGCTCAATGTCACTCTTCTGCTTGGCGAGGACGTACGAGAGCGGACCAAAGTAGGCGACATCAATTCGGTAGTGGCGCATGGCCTCGATCATGGATGAATAATCGGTCGTAACGATCAATTCGATGTCCTTCCCCAGCTTTTCCTTCAGATAATCTTTCAGCGCCTGATTTTTCTTGATAATTGTTGATGCATTTTCGTCAGGCAACAAGGCCACTTTAAGCGTTTGGGGATCCGGATCGCTCGCGGCGTTGACGCCGACCACTGCAACGAGTGTAAGGGCTAGGACGAGTGCGAATGTTATTGTTTTCATAATTTCTCCTTTTATGCCGCCAAATTGGCTTTCGGATTTTGTTCACCGTAAATTCTCCCGAGGATCCGGGCATCGAGGTCTCTGGCAGTCCCCTCGAATACCACTCGGCCGTTCGCAAGACCTATGATCCGATCTCCATACTTTTTTGCGAACTCCACCTGGTGTAGGCTGAGAATTGTAGTGAGCCGATCCTCTTTCGTCACACGGTAGAGAAGCGAAAGGATGTCGTCAGAGGTGGTTGGATCGAGACTAGCCACAGGTTCGTCTGCAAGGATGATTTGCGGCTTCTGAGCCAGAGCACGGGCAATTCCGACTCGTTGCTGCTGGCCGCCGCTTAAAGAATCCACCCGCTGCAAAGCGAAATCCAACAGCCCGACTCGGTGAAGGCATTCCAGGGCGAATTCCTGATCGTGTATAGAGAGAGGCAGAATGCTCCGGAACGTGCCATAATGGCCGATCCGTCCCACAAGGACGTTCTTGAGCGCTGTGTGCCGCCCAATAAGCTGATGCTGCTGAAAAATCATACCCGTCCTGAGACGATGTTTGCGCAGCAACCCCCTGTTTGCGGTAATTTCACCCACCCCTTCCACTGCAATAGTTCCGCCTGATGGCCTCGTTAGCATATTTAGGCATCGCAGGAGCGTAGATTTGCCTGCTCCTGACGATCCCAAGATAACCGTTAATGTTCCTCCGGGAAATTCCAAGGTCGTCGGGTGTAGCGCCACTACGTCCCTGGAGTAGCGTACGCTGACGTCCTCCAATCGGATCATCCCTGTCCTCCAACTGTTCTCGGGATATCGGCATCTTGGGACTCAAACTATTCAGATGAGATCGAAACATAGAGGTCATGGGTTAATGTTTTGTTAGCTCAGCATAAGAAATTGATAAGCGTTTCAAGCGGGTCAACCGGGTCTATTGTCTTCTCCCGAGAAGAAAATATTTGGACCTTCGCTTAAGGCAGCCTTGACTCTGAGTCGGCCTCCGGATGTTTATAGTGTTTGTCAAAAGTGATGGCCTTTTGCCATTCGTCACCTCGGCGAAAACCGGGGTCCAGACTTTGTCTTGGCTATATAAAGATTGGATCCCGCATTTCCTGGATTCCGGCTTCCGCCGGAATGACGGAATCCGGCTAGATCCAATCAGACAAAGCTTTTGGCAACCGGCATGCCCGTCAAGGCGCATCCTCGATGTGCAGACAATTTGGTGAGTCGGGTCGCAGCTTTCCGGAGCGATCGAGAATTCAACCGCCATGCGAGGGCATAACCCGCGAACTGTCATTGCGAGCGAAGCGAAGCAATCTCTGTTCTCATTTTTGTGGCTGGGACAAATTCTGAGGTTGCTTCGTCGCTTCGCTCCTCGCGATGACAAGCTTCTGAGATTGCCACGGCCTGACGGCCTCGCAATGACACTTGTCTTACAGGCTGATTCTTTGTCAAAGGTATTATTCCGAAAGAAGATTGTGGACGTGCATTCGCGTTAGAAGATAGGCGGTCGCCTTTGAGCAATGTCTCTCAGTGACGATGATTAAGATCTGGTGCCTTAAAGTGGGCGCCCAAAGGGCACCGACGATATCGGCTCGTGCCGGAGGCTAGAGAAGCTATTCTCTTCACATCTTAAACGTAATTAGAACTTGATCGGTCTCCACTGTCTGCCCGGCTTGCACGAGTATTTTATCCACTTGCCCATCCATTGGCGCAGCGATCCCGGTTTCCATTTTCATGGATTCCATGCGCACAAGCTCCTGACCCTTCCGGACATGGGCCCCTTCTTCCACATCGATGGAAGTGACCAGGCCGGGCATTGGGCATTTGAGCACGTTTTCTTGCGTCGGCTTCTCGCCGCGAAGCATGAAGTGCGCCAGGTTCCACTCCCTTGGAGTGTATATCTCACAGACACGATTGATGCCGCAAAATGATACCCGGATATGGTTCTGGTCATATTTCAGCCGGAACATATGCTGGGCGCCGTTGATCTTTAGCCTGAGACGCCTTCGATAATACTCGAACTCCGGAGTTATCACTTCATGAGCCTTGCCATTGACCAGGATGGTCCAATGTCTCTTCAGCTGATCGCCTTCCAGACGCAGATCGAGCAGATCACTTTCTAGCCGTACAATGTAATTGTAATGTCCGGAGGAATTCGAGCTTCTCCCCACCATCGGGCTCATCGGCCTGAGGGAATCCCGAACCAGGCCTTGACGCGTGTGATAGACAAGAACCGCGGCAATGGCCATGTAGTGAAGCTTTTCGGGATCAGGCGGGCTCATGCTTTCCGCTCTCGCGAAGTGTTCTTCGATGAAGTCCGTGGATAGATCTCCTTTGGCAAAAGCGGGATGATTGAGGATTGCATTCACGAAATCGAGATTGGTGATCACCCCTTCGATATGGAATCCATTCAGAGCGGACACCAGCGAGTCGATGGCCTCTGACCGGTCCACTCCCCAGGCTGCGACTTTAGCGAGGAGAGAATCATAATAGATCGTAACAAGGCTGCCCGCCGCAATCCCACTGTCTACTCGCACATTCCGCTCGCTGGGAAGCGCATATCTGGTGATCATCCCGGTGGTGGGAAGGAAACCCCTGGACGGGTCCTCCGCGCAGACACGAGCCTCAATGGACCATCCTTTTAGTACGATCTCTTCCTGTTTCAGCGGCAGGCGCTCGCCCGCGGCTATGCGGATCTGGAGTTCCACCAGATCCAGCGACGTCACCAGCTCGGTAATGGGGTGCTCGACCTGAAGACGGGTATTCATCTCCAGGAAATAGAATTCGTTTGCATCATCTAAAATGAATTCCACAGTCCCAGCATTAGTATAGGCGACTTCCCTGCCAAGGGAACAGGCCACCTCTCCCATCTTCCTGCGCACGTCTCCGTCCACCGCGGGGGAGGGGGCCTCCTCGATAACCTTCTGATGCCGCCTCTGGACAGAACATTCCCGCTCCCCCAAACAGACAATATTTCCGTGAATATCGCCTAAAATCTGAAATTCGATGTGACGGGCCCTGGGAATGTACTTTTCAATAAATATCCGGTCGTCCGCAAAACTCTTTCTTGTTTCTTCGCGGGATGCCGCAAGAGCCGCCGCGAATTCCGCTTTTTCGTTGACAACACGCATGCCGCGGCCGCCTCCTCCTGCCGCAGGCTTTAATAAGAGTGGCCAACCGATTCTCTCTGCGGCTGCCAAGGCATCTCCGATATTTTCCAGGTCTTCATCATACCCTGGTATCACAGGCACACCGGCCCTTTTTGCCGCATTTTTGGAGGCTATTTTGTCCCCCAAGAGGGCAATCGCCTTCGGCGAAGGTCCAATGAAAATCAGCCCCGCTTCCGCGACCATCTGGGCGAATTCCGAATTTTCAGCCAGGAATCCATACCCAGGGTGTATTGCCTGGCAGTCGAAGGACAAGGCGGCCTCTATTACCTTCGTCTTGTTCAGATACGAATCCTGCGCGGGCGCGAGTCCGATAAAAGCCGCGTCATCAGCCTGTTCCACATACGGAGATCGAGAATCCGCCTCTGAATAGATCGCCACTGTGCCTATTCGCATGCGCTTGCAGGTCCTGATAATCCGGACCGCAATTTCGCCCCGATTGGCTACGAGAATTCTTTCAAACATCAGCCGACCTCATAGTGGGATGTTGCCGTGCCTACGCCCAGCTATTGGCCTTTCCTTGCCTTCCAAGAACTGCAAGCTGCGTATCAGACGGGCACGAGTGGTTCTGGGAAATATCACGTCGTCGATATACCCTCTTTTTGCCGCGAGGAACGGATTCGAAAATGTATGGCGGTATTCTTTTTCCTTTTCCTTGAGGACTCCCTGAGGGTCGGAAGAACTCTTGATTTCCTTCCGGTAGATTATTTCCGCCGCTCCCCTTGGGCCAAGCACGGCGATTTCCGCTGTGGGCCAAGCGAAATTTATATCAGCGCCGATGTGCTTGGAGTTCATTACAATATAAGCCCCGCCATACGCTTTCCGCACAACCACAGTTATCCTTGGCACGGTCGCCTCGATAAACGCGTACAGCAGCTTGGCGCCATGACGGATAATCCCTCCATGCTCCTGTTCGGGACCCGGCATGAAACCCGGCACGTCTACCAGGCAGATCAGAGGTATATTGAAGGCGTCGCAGAACCGGACTAATCTGGCTCCTTTGACGGATGCGTCGCTATCGAGGACACCGGCGAGGACAGCGGGCTGGTTTGCAACGAGACCTATGGTCTCTCCTCCCAGGCGACCGAGGCCAATGATGAGGTTCCGAGCAAAGTGAGCGTGTATTTCAAAGAATTCAGCGCCGTCGAGAATGCTCTGAATGAGCACCTTCATATCGTACGGCTGGTTTGGATTGACCGGGACGAGATAGTCTGGAGCCGGATCGTCACGTTCAATGGGATCGCACAGATCCAGGATAGGCGCTTTTTGCCTACTGTTTGACGGTAGATAGTTGATCAGCCGGCGGACTTCCCGGAGGCAGAGAATATCATTAGGCAGTATGAAATGCGCCACTCCGCTCTTGGTCGAATGCACACTCGCTCCACCCAGTTCTTCGAAGCTAATATCCTGGTGGATTACTGTCCGGACCACGTCAGGGCCGGTCACGAACATGTGAGATGAATTCTCCACCATAAAAGTAAAGTCAGTCATGGCGGGGCTGTAAACCGCTCCGCCGGCGCATGGGCCCATAATGCAGGAAATCTGGGGTATGACCCCGCTGGCTCTGACATTTCGGTTGAATATCTCCCCGTACGCCGCCAGAGCGTCCACGCCTTCCTGGATTCGGGCTCCACCGGAATCATTGAGACCGATAACCGGGGCGCCGACTCTGACGGCATGATCCATGACTTTGCCGATCTTTTCTGAATGAGCTTCTCCTAATGAGCCTCCTATTACGGTAAAATCCTGACTGAAGATGAAAACTTCCCGGCCGTCGATAGTTCCATGGCCCGTGACTACTCCGTCAGTCAGATACTCTTTTTCCTGGCCCAGGTGGCCGCCTCTGCCGGCCTTCAGGACATCGAATTCCTCGAAGGAGCCTTCGTCCAGAAGCAGGTCCACACGCTCACGAGCGGTCAGCTTCCCCAGTTCATGCTGCTTGTCAATGCGTTTTGGGCCACCCCCCTGTTTGGCCTCATCCCGCATGCTCTGGAGCGCCAACAGGTTATCCTGCATAGGCCAGGATGGGTCAGTCAACTCAGGAGCCTCCGGCTCAGCCGGAATTGACGATTTCGTCTCCTCAGTGTCGGTTCTTTTCATGGTTTTCTCCAGGCGCCCATCACCGGAACAATAAAACTTTGGATTGTTTCTTTTGCTATGTAGGGACTCCGGGAGGCACTCTCTTGCAATCCAGCGTCCCGCCGGACGCTCCCCCGGCCCTCTCGCAAAGAACTCCTAAACATGCTTCTTGAACTCGTGTGCGGAAGGTGAACCTGTCGCTACATCAGAGCCTCTCCGCAATCGTATAGGAGTTTTCGGAAAGGGGGTCCAGGGGGAACCCCGCGAACCCGCGGGGTTACAAAAGGGTTTTCTCCCTGGGCATCCGCTTTCTGAAAGTCATTCCTCACTCAGTGATCTTGAATAGGCCTTTGTTCTGTTCGTCAAATTCAGTGGTGGCTTTGAGATATTGGGTTTTCAGCCCGGCCTTCTTTAAAATGTTGTATGCCATTTCAGCACGACACCCTGTTTTGCCGTGGACGACCAGGGCCTTGTCTTTAGGAAGTTAGGCAAGGCGGTTTGCCAGAGCC
>JBKQRG010000224.1:0-13548 GCA_052144015.1 Desulfomonilaceae bacterium | reverse complement strand
ATCATCGAGATCCTGGGACTGAGAAAAGACGAAAACGCCGTTTTAGGGTAAGGAACTTTTCGGCATAACCTGCCGAATCTCCCCAAGATAATGGCCAGCAATTTCATAACTAGGAAACTCGGGCTAGCATCTGATCTTTATGTGGTCCAAAAACACCACGATTCGCCGAACGCCCACCACGGCCATACAACGAAAATCGCTTTGGGGCGGCCCGGTGTCCCGGCCCATAGAGATCGCGGCTATACGAGCGTCCTGGGCGTTCCATCTTCTTAATTTTCAATACAGCCGGGG
This sequence comes from Desulfomonilaceae bacterium, assembly GCA_052144015.1. Taxonomy (GTDB): domain Bacteria; phylum Desulfobacterota; class Desulfomonilia; order Desulfomonilales; family Desulfomonilaceae; genus DATJPW01. The sequence continues at coordinate 13,257 of JBKQRG010000224.1, read as the reverse complement.
AGCCTAGAGCTTGCCGGCTTGTCGCATACGACAAAGCTCAACCGATTTCAGTGTTGCAATCATCTAGGGCGGCTGTCTGCGCAAGAAGTGTTTCGCCTGACCATGGCCCGCTAAAATTTTCAGACCAAAGTCATCCTTTCGGAACTAGGTCTTTCCTCCTGATCAGAGGTTTTTCTCAAATTTTGCTCTTGCAGGGATTCCTGCGCCTGCCGGATACGATTTCGAGCAAGTTCGCAATACTGCGGCACAACGTCGTATCCGATATAGTTTCGATCCGATTCTAACGCCGCCACGCACGTGGTTCCTGATCCGCAAAACGGGTCCAAAACCGTGTCACCCTTGAAGCTGTACAATTGAATCAGTCGATGGGGGAGTTCTAGAGGAAACGGACTGGGATGGCCAATTCTCTTTGCCGATTCTGTGGAGAACTCCCAAATTGATTTAGTGGATTCCAAGAATAGATCCCGGAGAATCGTGTCCTCGCCGGTCCTATCACGTCTCATGTTTCCTTTTGAGAAGATCAAGATGTACTCGTGAACGTCCCTGAGGCACGGATTCGTCGCTGAGCACCAAGAGCCCCAAGCGGTTGATGCGCCCACTGAAGCGCCTTTGTTCCACACGATCTCACCGCGCATTTCAAATTCCAGATCAAGCGCGACCCCAATAATGTAGTGGTGAAGAGGTCTGTACGGATTGCGACCGATATTAGCGACGTTTATGCAGACCCGGCCACCAGGGACGAGCACACGATAGACTTCCGTAAACACGTTGCGGCAAAGTATGAGCCAGTCCGCAAATGATTGCGTGGCCTCATAATCCTTACCCACATTATAGGGCGGTGAAGTGATCGCCAAGTGTGTGGATTCATTGTGAAGTTCTATCATAGACTCGGAAGATGAGTTGAAGATCTGGTTCATTGGGTATCCCGTTTCGCTCTTTTGAGGAGAGAACGTTTAGGGACCCCGAAAACCTCCCGGTTTTAGCGGCTGAACTGAAGATCATTAGTACCAAGGGCGGGCAGAAAATATACGGCATACCACGTTTCCCAAATAAAGGGCCTATTGCTGTATCCAGCCTTCTCTGTATCCGGGCGGCCCCTGTCCCGCCAAAGTTAGATCAGGCTGAATTTCACGGGCTGAGACCGTTTGAGGCGTTGTTAACGGCAGAGGGAGACCGACGGCTGGCAATAATGCGGTTCAGTTTGGAACAAGGGTGGCCTTAGGTCGGCGGACATCAACTATCACTATTCGGATTCAAGGCTGTCAGCGATAAAGCGCCGCAGGAAACTGACGGAAGCAAATAGCCTCGCGTCGCTGTCAGTCATCTTTGACCTAAATTTGCTGTAATCCGCTCGTATGCGACTCTTGGAGGCAGCATCATCGGTCAGGGCATCTGTAAGTAGCTTGAGAAGGTCGTTTGCCGTGAGCATCTTGCAGGTTCCTTTCATACGCAGCGCTCATGGAGCAGTTGATGGATGCAATCCCCCCAGATCGGTATTTTTCGGCATCTTAAAAGGAAATGGTTGATCACGAACGGTGATTTGGAGGTAATCACGTCCGCTATAATCCTGGACAACCTTGAATGCTATTTCGGAGTTGTCCGGAATTCCTTTCAAGAAATCCAGGTCCAAGACCCGAGTCACTTCAATTCCGCTGAAAACGCACTTTTCGTCGATCATTGATAGGAATGCGATGAGCACGGCTCTTAAAAACCTCGGATCTTCTGTAAGCGACTGGTGGTTTTGAGGGCTATCTCTTGCCGAACCTTTTACCGGTGCCTCTTGCAAAAAATTGAGCCAATTGATTTCACCATAGTTTGATGATTCCGACGTTTCCATATTGAGCCTCTCGGATAAGATTACATTGTGAAGAAAGGTCCAGAGCCGTGCCTGTCGTCAAAGCTTCTAACAGGGAGTGCTTTTAGAATCTGTGTTTCGGTTAGACGGGACCCTCCTTCTGAAGCCTTTGACATACGACGCGGCCCAAACGGGCTGGCCGAAAGACATCGTATCGTTGGGAAATTCCAGCTTATTCCTACCTCTTTTGGTTTGACAGATTTGGGGGAGGTGGCATACGATGCTTAGAAATATTCATTGTTCTGGGGGCTTTGAGATGAAATTCGTGAAACCCGAAAGAATATCGTTAAAAACCCATCCCGAACTTGACGAAAAATGGGTTCAGGAACGAATCGCTGAGGATCCGAAGATTTTGGGCTTAGGTGATTTGATTCTAAAGGACAAAGAGAGGATTCACCCCAAAGCTGGGAGACTGGACCTACTTTTGCAAGACGCTGATTCGAGTCGTCGCTACGAAGTGGAGGTCCAGCTAGGCGCCTCAGACGAAAGCCACGTCATACGCACAATAGAGTACTGGGATATTGAGCGGAAGCGCTATCCGCAATACGATCACTGTGCTGTAATAATCGCTGAAAACATCACCAGTCGATTTCTGAATGTAATAAGCCTCTTCAACGGTCAGATACCCCTCGTGGCAATCCAAATGAACGCACTGAAGATTGAAGATGCGATTGCTCTCGTGTTTACGACGGTTTTGGATGAGCTTGCCCTAGGTCCAGTGGACGAAGACGAGGAGAGCGAAGTTACTGATAGATCATATTGGGAGACGAAACGTGGTAGTAAAGACACAGTTGCCATAGCTGACGATTTACTCAAGCTGATTCATGCTTTTGCTCCAGATTTAACCCTGAAGTACAACAAATTCTATATTGGCTTGGCAAAGAATGGTCAGCCCTACAACTTTGTGATTTTTGTAGCCAAAAAGTCAAATTTGAGGTTGGAGGTTCGGTTAGAACAGTCTGACGAAATTCAAACGAAGCTGGATCAAGCCGGACTGGATGTGATGGACTACGACAAGAGCTGGCGACGGTACCGGATCAGACTCACGAAGGACGACATAGAGAAAAAACGAGATGTACTGATCGAACTGATGAAAATGGCTTATGAGAACTTCAGGGGCTAGTTAACGTGCGTCAAGGATGGGGTCAATTCGACGGCAAGCCTGGTCACTCCAATTACGAATAGAGGAGCCAACGGAAATGCCTAGAACAATTCAACTGGCTGCCGCCTTACCAGCTCCGCCTGACCTACTATTTGACATGTACCTTGATCCGAAGGCCCATGCCGCTTTCACCGGTGCGCCGGTATCAATCGACTCGTATGCCGGGGTTGAATTCACGGCATTCAATGGCACATTGCTGGGAACAATACTTCAGGTTATTCCCAAGCGATTGATAGTCCAGTCATGGCGAGCGACCCACTGGATGGACAGCGACATTGATTCCACTCTAATCCTGAGCTTCTGGCCCGAAGGGAACGCGAGTCGAGCCTGTGCACGTCAAGGTGGCAGATCACGACTTTGCAGGGGTGAGCGAGGGCTGGGAGACTTATTACTGGATGCTCTGGCGAAATTACCTGATTACGCGCTTCTCCCAGAAAGTGAAAGAATTGAGCGGGGCACGGGAAGGAGATTCCTTACGCGCAAACATTCACGACGGAGGGAGGGTATCACATGGACTCGCGCGACCAGTTACTGGCACAAATAGATCAGCTACAGAAAAATGTTCCCGGGCTGATTGACCAGGCCAGGAAGGCTGCGGAGAATGCCCGAACGTGTAGGACTCAGGGCCGGATTGTTGAATCTGTCTCCGCTTATGGCGAGGCCCTGGAACAACTTAGGGTCGCTACGACTTATGATGTCTCAGAACACGCGCACGAAGAGCTTCAGATTGTCTTGAAGCAGTTCCTCGAGTTATTGGACGACGAGCTCATCAAGAAGAAGCCAGGAATCGAACAGGGAAAATTTATCATCGAAGCCTTTTGGCCCAGACCCAAGCACCCTTCCTATCTCCATTCGCGAGTGAAAGAGCATGGATTCAAAAGTCCTTTTGACCTTGTGTGTGATTATTTAGAGTCTTGTAAGCAATTGGAATTACTTTATGAATTGCTTGAAGCGGAATTGTCTTTCGCAATCATTATGATGGAAACAGTGCTTATTGACCAGTTACTTGAGCGTCTTGAACGTCTAGCAGAGCATCGCGGAGTAGATGTAGCTAGGCGCAGTCTGTTTCTTATCCGATATTACCGCGCACTTGTTGTGAAGCAACTGGAGGAATACCAAAAGGCAAAGTGCATGTTTGAGGACTTGCTAAGTGACAGTCAGCTTGGTCACTTGCACCCTGTTCAAGAGGCAACCATTTATAGGCAGATCGGAGAGTGCGAAGTGAAGCTTGGCCTGTTTGAAGAGGCGGCCAAGACCTTCCAGAAGGGAGCGGAAGAGCTCGATCATATTTCAGATCCCCTTTTACGAGGCACCGAGAAGGCTTTCTTCGGTGACTTCACAAGTGAGGCCAAGGCAGAGATGGCCGAGTTGAGGAAGAAGTCGTTGGAAGACATTCTCGTCGCACACTCGGAAAGTGCGTACAGCGATAAAGCGACTAGCGTTGATCACGAACCGTCAGGTCATAGCAATGATGAGAAGATCGGTGGCCTCAATATTATTGCTGGAGCGTCAGCAGACGCATGGGACCTTTCTTTCAAGATTGTCGCTGAGCCTGACGACCGAATCTTTTTAGGAGACTATGTAATACTCACTCACGACGGCAAGAAACTGTTTGGGCAAATAGAGACTTCTGAAGAAAACAACAACAGGCGTGTCCACCGGGGGACGCTGCTCCGTACAGTCTCTGAGCCAGCTGGACCACTTCATCCTGTTCTCAATGAAGGCTCCAGTGATCGGGTAGCCTTTTCAGGAGGTCAAGTCGAACTTGCTGGCGCGTACGTTCTTGAGCAATACGTCTCAACACCGATCGACAAAAATTATCCGCTATTTGTGGGAACTCTCTCTCAAGTTTATGCCAGCCCGCCCATCGAGGTCGTTCTGAACCATGGGGGATTTGGCCATCACACGGCGTTGTTTGGCCAGTCTGGTAGCGGAAAATCCTTTGCTCTTGGACGCCTTTTAGAAGAATTGCTCCGATCCGATTCTTTCCGCATCGTCCTTCTGGACCCGAACTCAGACTACCGCAAGATTCTTCATACTGAGAAGAAAGACAAAGTACGAGAGCTATGGCAGAAAGTTCCAGGATGGGATCGCGGCACGAGCCGGGACAAAGCAAAAAATGCTCACATATCCAAAGCTGATAAAGATTACAATGACTACCAGAGCTGGCTCGATGAGCATTCGGACAGAATTTGCATTTTCACCCATCAAAAAGCCGTTCCTGAAATTGAAACTGAACGGGCATTTGCTATCAAGTTGAGGCTTAGTGATGTAGATGTTGCCTACCAGGCATCTCTGCTACATCTTAATCCAGTACACCATCCAGGTGAGTTAAGTGCTTACCGAGACGCAGTGGGGAAGTTTCAAGATTCGGCATATGATGCGTATAAGATCGAGGAGGTTTTGAAGGAATATTCACCTCGCAGCCCAGATATTGCACGGGTGTTAAGTCGCTTGCAGAACGCTAGACTTTCTTCCCTCTCTATCTGGGAGACTATACACACCACCTCGGAGACACTGAACCCGTCCTCATCGCTAATCGCTGCCCTCAAGAGCAAAGAATGGCAACTTCTGGAACTAGACATTGGCGATTTAAAACCGGTGGAAAAACAACTGGTTTCATTTACTATACTCGAACGCTTATGGGACCAGCACAAGCAGGAGAGTCAACGGCCAACTCTCATCGTTATTGATGAAGCACATCACCTTGTCCCTCGGGGTTCTGACTCCCCCCAGGCGGTCGCAACGGCGAATATCATTAATGAAATTGCGGGGGAAGGTAGAAAATACGGGCTGTTTCTCCTCGTTGCATCTCAAGCTCCATCGAAACTTCATCCTTTTACCCTCTCTCAGTGCAGCAACTTGATTTTGATGAAAATGCAGTACGAAACGGATTTGGCAGTTGTGCGTGATGCTTTCAGTCAGGTACCGGCAGGAGCTTTCGATCAAGCCAAAGCCTTTCAGATAGGAGAAGCATTGATCATTGGAAACGAGCTCGTTAGGTCCCCCTTATGCTTTCGCTTCGTTCCTCGAAGGAGCATGGAGGGTCGAATAAAGATAAAGATTCCTCATTCCCTGGGAATCTGATTACGGACAACGTCCCCCCCTATCACAAGTCTCCCAAAGTCCGTGAGTGGTTGAAGGGCAAAGAGCAACTCATGGAACTGCATTTCCCACCCTCTTATGCGCCCAAGCTGAGACTTGGCGTTCTCAGGAATTCCAAGTTGTTGTTCTGGAAGTTAGTTCATGGGGACGAGGTGGTAACAGAGAGATTGTTGTGGGCGGTGGAATGGTGTGGTGTTGCGGGAGGGTGTATAGTAATTAAGGAGACCCGTCGGCCCATGTTCCACCGCCTGTGCCTGGCACTTCCACACGGTGGTCCAAGAAAAGCAGCGAATTTTCAGTTACCCCAGATATTGTCTTAATCTGATCGAACCGCCTGCGTCCACGGACCAGCGTTCCCACGATTTCCGGGTCCGGTGGGCTCTGGTCAAGTGCTCCAGCAGTTCTTGAAGCTATAGTTTGCGTTTTGCCGCTTTTCCCACCGTCCGGCGGGGCCGGGGGCCGGGCACACCGCTGAGAAAGCTAGGTATCGCTTATACGCGTCTAGTACCGAGAGGGTTGACCAAGCTCCCGAAGAACCCGCTGCCATTGAAAAAGTGCGTTAAAAGCGGACTCGACAGGGGGTCGATATTCTATCTAATCGACCCTTCCTAGGTGATATCGACCCCAAGGTGAATAGCAGCGTCCCGCATCACGAATTGTTACAGGCGCGGCCTTATCGGCACGGGCTCATCCCGGATTTCAAAAATGGGTCTTCGACCTTGTTCACGACTGACCCTTGACAGAACCACAGTTCTCCGCTCATCATGATTAGTGGCAGATACGGAGGCAATTGATGATGTTATTTTCTGACATCACGCGGACCGCCGTGGATTCCAAGTCGGACGAGGAAAGTCATTACTCGTACCTCAACAGAATCGCGTGGATTGAAGCGAGCACGATACGGGGAGTGCTTCAAGATTGGTTCTCGAGGTATCCTACGAGCGAAAAGAAACGATTCTTGAGTCGCTTTTGTACCGATGACGACATTTCTTTCCTGTCATCCTTCTTTGAACTTTACCTACACGAACTTTTGCTTCGGCTGAATTATACCGTCGAACTCGAGACGCTCTCGTCGTCGGGCAAGAGACCTGATTTTCTCGTCAGATCTGCCGATGGTAATGAGTTTTTTATGGAAGCGGTTCTGGCGACCGGCATGTCAGATGAGGAGATTGCTGCGGAAAAGCGCAAAAACATTGTTTACGGCAGTCTGGAAAAAATAGAATCTCCAGACTTCTTCATCTGTATGAATATCAGTGGCAATCCTACCGAGCCCCCGAGTGGAAAGAAGCTTAGAAAGAAAATATCGCTATGGCTTGAGTCTTTGAATTATGAAGATCTTTTAGCGAAGCTGATAAATGAGGGCAAATCAGCGATGCCAAAGCTCGGTTACTCCGAAAAGGGTTGGAACATCGAATTTTACGTGCTGCCAAAACAAAGTGCTCGGGGCAAAACTGGTATACGGCCTGTGGGTCTGAAATTCTTTGGGTTCCGGTTTCGAGACACCAGGACTGCGATCCGCGATGCAATAACTCGCAAAGCTACTCGGTACGGCGAGCTTGGCAACCCCTACGTTGTGGCGGTCAACAGTTTGCAATGGCCAATAGACCAGATAGCTATTATGGAAGCGCTGTTTGGAAAAGAGGTGTGGAGCGTTCCTCGAACAGGCTTCGAAGGCGAGCCAGAAATGCGACGTCGTCCGGATGGAGCATGGACATGCGAAAAAGGTCCACAGAATACACGGGTTAGTGCCGTTTTATTGGGCGTTTCGATCCATCCATGGACGATGGTCGATGATAAAGGAGATCTGTTGCTGTGTCACAATCCATGGGCTCAATTTAATTGCAATGGCAAGATAACCGAGCTCTCGGAATTGGTTTATCGAGGTGACAGTATGTGGAAGAAAAGCGGGATTCACCCGCGGGTAATTCTAGGACTGCCCGCCAAATGGCCAAAAATCTAACGGTGCCAATGTGTTATCTCGCACGCTTCCGTAACCCTTCTTTCAGAAAAGACCTGTTTTGTCGTTGACAGAGCTTAGTGCGCCATCGATACTCGCGCATTGAGCCAAGAGTTCGGTATGAAATGATTTCCATTTTGGCTCCGATTCGCTCAGTAGAGCTTATGTTCAACTGGAGCGGACAGTGCGACGTCGAATTGATTGAGGATACCACATGACACTGGTGCGCACGCTGAAAGGAGACTCCATCCGTACCGATCTGGAGCGAGCATATATCGCCCTGTCTCGCGTCTTGTTGTCCCATCGGGGTGGCGGGTCCTTCAGTGTCAAGGAAGCGGCTGATCCGATGCTGCTGGATGAGTTACTTTGCTCTACCGAACTGCCCGTAGACCTTCGCGTTGTTCGAGCCACATGCGATCTGATTGCACAGGACGAAGAGCGGCCGGGAGAGATCTTCAACAACTTATGCCATATGTTTGTGCTCATGCAAGCAGCTACCATCATGACCGAAGACTTGTCGCTGAAACCGTTGGCCTGTGCTCCTACTCAGCAGTCAGACTGCTCCGATCTCGAAGGAAGCGGGTGGGTTTTGGAGGCGTTCGGGGGCGTCAACGTCAGCAACAATGGGAAATTGGCAAAAGACTTGCGAGAATTGGCACGGTCGGCCTCGGCCGGAAACCGTGTGTTCCTTGCTGTTCGGGAAGATGCGTGGCGGTTACCGCGGGGCCTTCCTGATCGCGAGTGGCGCAACATCACCGCCCAATGTCCGCTAAGTCATGGTGGTCCTTTCTCGATGAGTGCGAAAGTGACACTGAGGGGTCGGCGAAACGGGGTCGCTGTGATAGAAGCCCATTCAATAAGGGAACAGTCGGGAACTGAATAGCGAGAGTAGAGCCAGGTGATCACGCTATACCAGGGAAGCGGCGCCCAGAATTTCGAAATCTGTGAGAATTCTAGGGCATAGCTTTTCAGGAGCGTCTCCAAGCTTCGGCAGACCCGGGCTTGATTCCTCCACCTGTCCGTACGGCTTCAATTTGCCTTTGAGCAATTGTATACAAATCCGGCGGCCCCCCGCCCCGGCAAGAGCGTGAGGCTCATAGTATTCGTCCTATCACTCCTCACGGTTTCAATAAATCATCGAATCTTTCGAGAATCCACCGGTCCTTCACGTCCAGCAGCTCCCGAGTCAGTCGGCCGATCCAGATCTTGACCAGGAGTTTTCCTTTCACATCCTTCAAAGAGAAGCAGATAGCATCTTTCAATGTGATCGAGTCTGACGTAACACCCATTGGCAGATCCCTGAAAATGTGATCAAGGTGCGGGCCGATCAACCTGTTCTCAGCAATGTCGGTGGATTCACAGAGTTCTGGTACCTCAATGCCAAAAGGCACCAGAATAATGCCGCTATTTTCAAGAATGTTCCTCAGATCTTCATGAAAATCGGAGGCTGCCGTTTCCAAGACCTGTCTCAATTTATTGTTGGGTAAGAGGTAATCGCGGCTAAGGTTTTTTCTTTTCTCGGGAGGAATCCTTGCCACCAGTGTGATCAAACTTTTTGTCGCAAATTCACGTACCGACGGATCAGCATCCTGGAATGCTTTCTCTCCGGCAGAGGCAATAATGACTCTGCGTTTGTCGAGGAACTTGACTGCCCACGGCATGGTGAACAATTCCACCAAGGAATCCACGCCCAGTCTCCGCTGACCTTCACGTTTGAGGCGGATCTCGAACCGAGTTTTGCCGGGCTTGCCATAGATAGCAATTTGGTAGTCTTTGTCATCCCGGTGACCAATATAGTGGGTCGCCTTCTCCAGTTCTTCCTGGATGCAACGCTCTTCATAGGATCTCAGAGGAGAACCTCTTTTGATGCACCATCCCACAGTAGCTTTCTTGACCAGAACGGAAGATAGAAGATCCTGGAGAACCGAACGTTCCGATCCTGGAAAGTCAAAAGCGAGTTCTATCTCGGACGGCTTGACTTCATCGGAGTAAAGTTTCAGGCATCTAAGAACGAATAAAAGCAAGCGATATGGATTTTCTCCATTATCACCCTGGAATCGATCCACTTGGATAGATGCGTAAGGCATATACGCTTTTTGCGGGGAGTGCCGGATACTTAAATCGAAAGAATCCGAACGCAGCCTCATGAACAGCTCGTACAAGGCGTGCTTGTTACCTTTCACGTCGCCACTTAATGTCTTCTGGAACCTCAGTCTGCCCATCACCTTGTCGAGTTTTGCTATCATGTCCAAGGCCAGGAGGTCAGAGGCTTTCTTAAGACGCAGTTTGGCCATCAGGCGTTTCAAGGGTGCATCCGAGCCAGAGTTTTCGGTATCCGAATACTGGACCGGAGTTGGCTTTTGATTGACGCTGAGGCTCTTGCCGTCCTTTGAAATGCGGATTTGAAGTCCCTGACGGCGGAGATACAGTCGCAAAGTCCTGACTGTTGACCTGAACTGCTGCGAGGACGGCTTGAAGATTATCCGAAGGAGCGGTTGTGAGTCTTGAGCGGGCAGATAGTAGACGAGTACGGATCCAGCTGAGCCTTGGTAAACAGCGTACTTCTTGTGGAGCGTGGAGGTCTCCTGGGAATTTCTGTGACCGGTTTCCTGAAAGAGAATGCTGAAGACCCGAAAGAGGAGTTTCAGACCGTCGGCATCAGCGGGATGAGAGATCTGGACACTCCAGCGGGTTTTGTCAAAGTGAGCCCTGGGTTGGGGGTAGTCGGACTTGTTGGTAGGCATGAAGTTCCGTCCTTAATGATAGCTTTGGCCCCTAAAGAAAGAACAGGCCATGACGATGGGATTTTGAAATGGTCACTTCCCGGGATCAAACAGAGTTCAGCCATTTCTCCAAGGCAGCGGTCCGGTGTGGTGTTGCCGGAGGGTGTATAGTTATTAGAGCGATTCCTGCGCAACACCTTCGACTGCGTCCACTGATTTGCTTAGAGCAACCATTTCAAAGTACTGACCGGTCGATGCCGGTTTCCTTGATGCACCCCTCGTCATAAAGACAGATGAGGCAGCCAGCGTGAGGTACCGCGGGATACTGCCCGTAGCAATCCGGTGGAATAGGATCAGTTGATTCAGGCAGGTCAATGACGGTCCTGTTTTCATCGGAATGGGTGAAACGTTCGTCGAGGCCCGGTTCCAGAGTCGATGTCCTAGGCTCACAGAATTCTCTTATGCCGCGGACAAATTTTGCAACTTTCTTGGGATCGGGCATTTCGCTTTCATCATGCAAACGCTTACGAAGTGGAGGAAGGTCATCGGGAAACAGCCGCATCCTGCGACGTTCAGTACTTGGCTTGCAGCTGAAAAGCCTTGCATCCTTTGCTATTTCCCAAACGTAATGTTCGCTTCGTGGAGAAAACATCCGTTGAAGATCCGCGTCTTCCATTCGGCTGACGGCTGTATCAAGGGCGGCTCGGAGTCGATGATCTCCGACGAGAAGGACGGGAGTATTCAGTTTAATGTATTTGCCATCCCCGCCTGCATACTCGAAGATGAGTGCATAGGTCATAGCGACCAGTTCCGAGCCGTATTTCCGAAACGCATCGCGGGCAAGACTCGGATGCTTTGCTTCGAGATCTTGAAGCGTCCGACATATTTCGCATCCCTGAGGCGGAAAGCATCGGATGGCATCCTTGCCGACGCCATGCCTATACACGATCCGAAGATATTGACCTTCAGAATCAAGGTAGAATCTCACAAGCATGGTTCCTTTGGCGATATAGACAATGGGTTGGGAAGTGCCGGCCCGACGTCGGACCGGTTTCTTGAAGTTGGCTCTTGTGGACGCTGCCGCAGCTTGGGCAGCCTTGATCTTTTCTCGAATTTCCTCAGCGAATGTCACAGCACCATTTTCCTTTCGTTTTTAAAGCCTCCCTGGACTTACCTTTAATCAATCCAGGGAGGCTCGTTGAATTACTTTGACTAGCTCTGGTTCATCCACCACCAGGATATGGAGGGGTTGCGTCCACAACATCCCTCTTCATCGCAGCCGTAACACTCATAATCCCCAGAACAGGGACTTGCATTTCCGAAGCATTCCTCATGATGACCAAATTGTATCAATGCATCGCATTGTTCCTTCTGCCGGCAAGTCCAGCATTTACACCTGGTCCGTGGCACCTGTCCCAGGCAGGACGGGTTCTCGTCCTCCTTTCTCAATTGACTGATTTGCTGGCACGGGATTCTGTGCTCACATGATGCACAGCAGTCATTTCGACTAATTAGTTCTCCAAGGTAGCCTAAACAGGCTGGAGGTATGGCAGGGATATTCTTGATGGAAGCGTAGATGTGATACCGTTCGCATAGGCCATCCCAAGAGCACGAACACCATTCGTGAGCGTGCTCTCCGAAGCATTTCGGTCTTTTGCTCTTTCTTCTGCACAGGTGGTTATGCTTGCATATAGGGCAATTGAAGATGCTTCCAAACTCTGAGAAGCATTTTGGAACGCTGATCATCCACGTCAATCGATAGCTATCAGTAGCATCCAAGCAGTCGCTGTCATGCCTGCAAAGAGAACATAACTCTACACCTGGAGTGCTCCAGTTTCTGTAACACCGAGGCTTGCCCTCCTTAATCATATCTATTTCCTTTCAATTTCAGAGCCTCCCTGGACGGATTTGGCTGACCAGCCAAGGGAGGAGGTTGGACTAGTTGGACATTGTTTCTTCGACGCATTCGTCCGCATCGGGGCACATCATGCATTCGATACTAGTCATTAAGTCGGCTCTTTGTCCTCCTGAATGCTGCCCATAGCAGGATTTGCGAGTTGAACTCATCCAGGTCTTTCATCTCTTCTTCTGTTTGATTTGCGAAACTCATAACACTGAATTTCCTTGCACTTTTCTTTCGTGGAGGACCGAGCGCGGCTATAGAGCTTTCATTCCCCACCCGGTCCAGTTGTTGAGTTCAGTTTGTTGTTAACAGTTGCGTGGCCGCATCAGCTGAAGCACGTTGTGAGACATTACCCCTTTCTTCAATGAGCTTCAGGACTGCACTCTTCCTGTTCTTTGCGGCCCACGCTAATGGGCTCACCCCTTTGACGGATCTTTGAGAGGCGGGAGGGGTTAAGCTTTGGCGAAGATTGGGGAAAGCGGCATGCGTAAGTAGACTTTGTCGGCATGTAATTATGTATAATATAGTTGACAGTCATTTTATAGTGGCATA
>JBKQRG010000223.1:0-5353 GCA_052144015.1 Desulfomonilaceae bacterium | reverse complement strand
CGTCCTTCAACATGACCCGAAAATACTCAACATTCCAGCAAAACAGGGGAAAGTGGGGGAAAGGCAAAAAGGCGGTTACAAATCCACTATGTTGATCCCATAAGAGCTATTCCTTCCTCTGCATTCGTCCGTAAATTCGATCCTCAGAGTGGGAAGCTGGTTTACAAGCGCATAGCTAAGGCGACGACCGCTGACATAGCCAAAGGCAGATTTCTGCTCCGTAGTAAGCCCTATCCGGCGCCACGCCTTTGGATCCCGACAAGTCAACAGATATTGAATAGAGGCGATTTTGCTCTTGTTGGTCCTTGCGGACTTGCCAGCCCAGCCGGCTGAAAACGTACTCCGATAATCTCTATCGCAGCTCTACTCAGGCCCGGTAAGCCCATGCTGTGATAACCGCGAAATAGCAGCAGATGCTCACCAGACCGCCCCAATCCTGTCGCCTGAAACTAAGGGAGGTCAGAACGGTCCGGGTCGAGTAGCGGCCATAGCCTTTGAGTTCCATGTAAAGACTGACCTCTTCTGACCTTTTCAAGGTCTTGAGCACCAGCGGAAGCACTACGGTCAATAGCCCTCTGCATTTCTGGCGGATAGAGGTGAGTTCCAGCCCTCTGGCCTGCAGGGTCTCAAAGATAACCTTGAGATCCTTTTCCAGGATAGGCAGGAATCTCAAGGCAAGGCCAGGCAGAACTGCATACTGATGTGGTATGCCGAGTTTCGCCATCAGGAGTGTGAGGTGTTCGGGAGAAGTCCAGATCACGAACTGAAGGAGCAAACAACACAGATCCAATATGCGCAGCCAGCTCTGAACGCCTGCAGCGACTCCTCCGGCATAGAGTTTCACAAACGCCACTTCGACTAGGATTTGTCCTTCTGGCCGCAGAACTCCCAGAAGCAGAACAAGCTGAAAGCCAATGAAAAGGGAGATCTTGAACACAGGCAGGAATACTTGCAGAGAGATGCGACTCGCTACAGCAGTTACAGCAATAGAGGCCATGATCAAGGCCAATTGAGGAATTTCATTGCTGAAAAACACTGCTGTGCAATTCCCGATGAGCCAGGCCACCTTGATTCTAGGATCCAGTTGATGAAGAAATGAATCACCGCTATGTCCCAAAATCAGCTTCAAGACCCCTTCCTCCCGGCAGTATCCGATTCGATTCGTCCTTTTTTCATAACAATGGTTCGGTGGCAAAAATAGCCAGCCACGTCCTGATCGTGGGTAATCATAAGAATCGTGTGTCCTTCCGAACTGATTTTGCTCAGCAGCTCCAAGGTTCCCCAATTTTGGGGATAGCTCATTGCGGACGTAGGTTCGTCAACCACGAGAATCTCGGCCTCGCTCACCATGCATGAGGCCAATACGACCTTTTGGAGTTCGCAACGAGGTAGCCTGTACGGGTGGTCGTTTGCCACGTCCATCAGATCGAATCGCCTCAGAATTCGGTCCACCCGCTGAGCAATTTCCTGGGGATGTACTCCTTTAGCTTTCAACCCGAAGCCAACCTCCCCGCGTACAGAGCTAGAACAGACCTGCATGAGGGGATCCTGAAGCAGATATGCCACATAATCCGACATCTGCGCGGGCGTATAGTCTTTCACGGCCAGACCGTTCACGATGACCTCGCCTGCTGATGGACGCAGCAGCCCGTTGAGATGTTTTATCAGGGTCGTTTTGCCCGCTCCGTTTTCCCCGACGATGGCCACAAATTCGCCCTTAAATGCATCGAAGGAGATATCCTTGAGTGCGAAACCCGACTCCGGATATGTGAAGCACAAGCCGTTCACGGATATGATCGGATCGCTCGAACACTCATGGGGCCGCCGTCCCTTCGATGCAATGAGAGGGTATGTGGAGCCCTGATCCGTTTGGCGAGAGACTACTGCAGCACTCTCCAGGCTTGTGCCGCCCCCAGGTCCCATTTTGTTACTGGGAACCCACGCTGAAAACCGATCGATCTTACCGTCGTAGATAACGGTTCCTTTCTCCATGACGATGGTTCGATGGACAAAGGAAGCGCATGTATCCGACCTTTCATCCACAAGCAGGATCGTCTTGCCCATTTCACTGCACATTTGCGCCAATTTACGACAAATGTCTCTATGGGCCCGAGCGTCTATCTGGTCGAATGCGCAGTCCAAAATGAAGAGCTTAGGATCCAAGGTCCACGCAGACGCCAGCGCGGCTCTCCTGATTTCGCCGCCGGAAAGGGTTTCAGACGTTCGGTTCTCATACCCGGTGAGACCGACGAACCGCAAGGCCCTCTTGACACGGCCTTCGACGTCAACCCGGTCCAGAAGCAAGCTACATGGACCGAAGGCTAGGTCTTCCTTCAGCGTTGCGCAGAAGAGCTGGTTCTGGGGATCATGGCCTACGAACCCGATTTCTCCGGCCAATTGAGGCAACCTGAGATCAGAAAGGTTCCGGCCGTGAAAGACCACCTTTCCGACTAGAGTGGCCGATTCGAAGAGCGGAATTATTCCAGCCAGGCAACGGCAGAGCACTGATTTGCCGGATCCGCTCGGCCCCTTGAGGTGGACGAATTCGCCAGGATAAAGGTCCACGAACACCTGTCGCAGAACCGCATCAGAGCTTCCCTGGTAGGAGAGCTTGTCGATCTGGGCTGTTAGCAAATGCTCCATGCCTCTCGCTTCCGATCATCCACCAAAACCGCTTTTCTTCAAAATCTCCACGGCTTTCTTCGCAGCCTCAGAATGAACGGCTATGCAGTCTGCAAAACCTTCCAGGGGTTTGGTCGCGTCTATGCTCATTTTGGAGGTCCTGCTCATTGCGTCGGAGGAGGGGTCCAGGGTGCAACCCATTCCCAGGTGGCCAGGAATTATGTGAATGTCACGGTCAGCCTGGACACGCGTAGCGACAGCCCAAAGTACCTGGCTTTCGTCAAAGACATCCACGTCCTCGTCCACGACGATAACCAATTTCAGATTATGGTCCACCGAGAAAGCCGCCATAACGGCCTGCATAGGCTGGCCTTCGGCAATCTTTTTCATAGAGATATAGCAATGAAAGAGACCGCACGCCGAAAGAGGCGCGTGAACCGCCTTCACATTCGGCAAGGTCTCTTTTAAAGCTCTCAGGACGTCGGCTTCCCGCTGGACCGCCACAATGGTTATGTGCTCGGAAGACATACCCGGATTTACCGACTGGTATCGAGCTTCGTTACGATAAGAGACAGCTTTGGGAATAAACACGTTTTCTGTACTTCGACGACAGGCGTAATGGGTGAATTCCGCAAATGGTCCCTCGGTTTCTCTAACGTGTGCGAGTATTTCCCCTTCTATGACTATTTCCGCCCACGCGGGAACCTCCAAGTCCACGGTCCTGCAGCGACCCACCTGGAGAGGCTCGCCGATCAAGCCTCCGATGCGCTCAAACTTCCCCTGATCGTACGGCACAAGGGCCATGGACCCGAGCGATACCGCTGGATGAACACCGAGCACCACGGCGGCTTGCAGATTTTGGCCACGTTCCTCGGCCCTTCTGAAGTACTCCCACAGACGCTGTCTGGAATGAAGGCTAATCCCGAGCTTGTCTTTGGCCTTGAGCTGCATTCTGTGATACCCGCAGGTGTTTGATCCTGAGACAGGGTCCTTTGCCACTACCAATCCAGCGGTTACGTAAGGGCCTGCATCGATCGGAAAATGTGTAAGGATGGGAAACCTTGTCAGGTCCAAGTCTTTTCCTTTAAGGCAATTTTGATTGAATGGAGGGTTTACGATTTCTTCCACGGGGAGGCAGGTCTTGATCCGTCTGGCGAAGGTCGACGGTAGCTCCTCCTGCTTAACGCCGAGGGCCATTGCAAGCCGCTGTCTCGTGGCCAGTATGTTTGCCACCACAGGAAATTCCGAGCCTGCCACGCGTTCAAACAAGACGAGAGGAAAGCGCCGGCGCCGTTCCAATTCAAAGAGGACGGCAGTGGGCTCATATTCTCGGCTGACCTCACTTTCGATGCGGAGAACGTCTTCCGGGAATTGCCTCTCGTACTGATCTATAAAATCTCGCCAATCGTGACTCATAGGATACTCCTGCGGTTGTGCGCCGGCATGCTATTTAACTACTCCGGACTTGATGACATGGTTGTAAACGAGACGCGTAAGCAGTGTCCCGCCAATAATTCCCGCAGTCGAGGTAATCGCTGCTAAAAAGAGGATTATCGGCCAAGGGACATTGAGAATTATTCTCAATCCAATAGCCACACACGCGTTTCCCACGACGTTGGTGAACATTTGAGGAATAAGGTGATGCAGCAGTGTACGCATCGGCAGCTTGCAAGAAACGAGGGAGTAGGTTATCGAACCTAAACCGTTAGCAGGTATGAAAAACATGGCGAGTGGAGAAAGTCCGGAGGCGACTGCAACAAACGCCGCCACTTCAGCCGTTATGAGTCCTGCAGGCTGGCGAAAGAGAAGCACCACAAGCCCCGTGAATGTAGCCCAGGTGACACCACCTACTATGACCACTGCAGGGCTAATCAACGCGTCTATCCGGTGAGCTACCTGCTGAACCAGAACAAACACCAACCCCAAAAGCACAGATCCCACCAGGGATCGAGTGTCGACACGAAACAACGGCATTCCCAGAGTTGCGCATGCTGATGAAATTCTATTCACTTTACAGCCTCCTATTTCTCGTCAGTACCCACACCCTGTGGAACCAAATAAAAACCCCTGTTCCGAAGGAGGAACAGGGGCTGCCTTTACCATCAGCTTCCCCCAGGATTCAGCGTCCGTCTTCTGGCTTCCGGGTCGCTCTCTACCTGCCCTTCCCGACCGATTTGAATCGGCCAGTGGATATGCAGATATTGTCTCCGGTTACAGCGGCGGGACCGCCACGGACTCTCACCGTGTTCCGATAACGCCTGATCCCAGTTAAACCCTATGATGCCCGTCCTGGTCCTGACGGTCAAGAAAAAAGATCCTGTTGAGGATCACAGACCTGCTCTGTCATCCTCAGCTCCCGGTTCATCGTCATCACGCCGTCCCCATAGCAGATGAACCTCCGTCGCCGCCACCGTAAAACTGTTCCGATTTCATCCTGCGCTCCATGTTTGGTCCAAGTTCTTCCCTATACTAACTCGGAACCTGAGCCAGTTTTGGGGGGGCAGCTCATCACTCGGTCTGCAAAAGCACTTTTTACAGTCGTCTGCCCGCTCCTGGGCGGTCCGCCAAAAAGCGGGGGAAACGTCTCGCAGGAAAATGGGCGGTGGCAATTGTGAAACCCGCTCTGGAAGCTGTCAGTCCCAAGGGGTTTCGAACCCCTGTCTCCGCCGTGAGAGGGCGGACCAACGAATAATAATATCAACGATTTAACCAGATTTTCCCAAATCAAGCG
>JBKQRG010000222.1:0-85060 GCA_052144015.1 Desulfomonilaceae bacterium | reverse complement strand
TGTCCAATTACCTGCATGCCCCCTTTTTAGCACCGTCGACAAACAGTGTCCAGCAAAATTGTGGGACATGTTCAGCCACGGGAGGGGGCGCTGGGGGCCTTTTCCCCTTGCCCACATGAAAAGTAACTCAGCATCGATCTGGCTAAGCCTGACGCGATTTCTCAGGAACGTGATGGGATCGGCAATCGGTCTCAATGTGGAAATAAAGCAAGGAATTGATCGGCAGCCAGGTAGGAAGAAAGCTTCTCACCTGGACATCGATAGATAGCCCCTAGTTATAAGTCTCGGTATTACCTGCCATGCGATTTGCTTTCCCGAGGTATCTCACAACCACAGCGGATCCTCCTCGCAGCCCCAGCCTCTCAGTGCCACCATAATTTCCCGACACAAATCTTACTTTGGATCCAGACTGGCAGACCCCAGGTTATCCTGACAGCCCGCGTGCATAAGGTTGGGGTAGTTCTGCATCAGGTGACTGACAATGATATTCGCCAGGAGCTTGTTCCCGTCCGCCGTGGCGTGGTCTTCATACCACTTTTCCAGTTGGGACCGCGACGGCTTCATTTCAGCGACCGCCTTTATGGCATCGATGTAAAAATAATTCTTTTGCCTCATGTGTTTCAATAGATTTTCGTATCTACTGACACCGTTGTCCATCAGCTCAAGTATGCAATCCTTGTGAGGAATCATCACTATTATGGGTACGCTACCGCGCGATCCGGCAGCCTCCACAAAAACATCAACAACATGACACATTATCGAAAGAGGGCCTGGCTCATCATATAGATTCCATGAATAATGACGTTGTCCTGATAGTGAAGGAACAATCCTGCCCAAAGAAAGAACAAGTTCGTCAAGCACTGATTTCCGCCATGAATAAAGAGAGAAAACATACGGAAACGAAAATTTCGGCAGGACTTGATCCAAATGATACCAGTAATCCAGCTTGCCTAATTTCTCTAGGAACTCGGGATCACCGAGCTTAGACATATCTGAGACATCGTTTAACGGGTTGGGAACCAATTGAAAACCGTCGGCGGCTCTCACGAAAATCGGTTTAGTAAATCCACCACGCTCTTCATAACAATAGAATGGGCGAAAAATATTAACGACGCGGTTGATGTTTTCAGGAAAAATGCAAAGCATGGTTACGGGTGTGGGCACCATGGAGCCCCGCTCTAAATATTTCAGGCAAGCTTGGTCCGTGCCATATCCTCCCACTCCAAAATTCAGGACATTGCTCCGGATGCGTCGAGCCAGGTAGCTTTGCCATGTTTGCTCGTCGCCAACCCCTGCGCAGTATACAAATGAGTCCCCGTAAGTCGAAATCAGAGTTTCGGGGAAGGAGGTGCGAGTGAGTCGTTCGCCCCAACGACCGTGCGTGTATAAAACTTTGAGATCTTGATAAATCAGATCCGGAGGATAGTCCCAGCCCAGAACAGGATGAAACAGCAATCTCCCCGTATCATTGTTCGATATTACATGGTCCGCCAGCTTTGGACTCTTTATAATTTTGGGTAACTGAGTACGCGATTTTTGCATTTCCCGCAAATGAGCTTCTATGCTTCCTTGTCTGTGTCTCGACCTGATTCTCGCCGGAACACTTTTAACGACTATGAAATAGGAAGCTATTTCCAGTACGACTGCTAAAGGTATGAAAGCGAGACACCAGAATGTTATTATCTTTAACCGACTATTCGCCACGATTCCCTCGAGAACGCCGGCACGCGTTCTATTTCACATCAATTAATCTCCGGATCTAATCTCCAGCTAAATAAAGTACGCGATCATGGCTGAAACCAATAGTCGATTATCATGCTCTTATGAATTGACATAGCACTCTGCAACGATCGGCCAATCTGAAGCCGATCCCATAATCCATGGTCCGCTTGTTTCGGAGCCAGGGTTACAGCGTCCCGGAGAAGAATGAAAATAAGCTTTATTGGTCTGAATTTCTGGAAAGGGCCCGTGCGTCGCTGAGATAGGCAGAACATCGTCTCACCAGGGCCTCACTTAGAATGCAGGCCCTATAGTCCGGAGCGACAAGACTTTAAAACTTTGTTGGCACTAGTGGCTCATGACACATGTGAAAATCCCTTAATCCAGAGCCCGCCGGCTACGGGGGCGCCGTGTCGTGACACGTACTATCCCTCTCGCTCCGTGGACTTAGAAGGCAACTATCCCTTGCGATGGGCAAAACCGAAAACGGCACTCCTGTCGCCCCGATACCACTCGGTATAGAAAAAGCAGCCTACCAAGAGTAGGACATATATGATCAAAACTGGACCTGCCAGGCCGTACAGCAGAAGGCTTTTCAGGTTAACATGAACGTCGTGCCAAAAACACGCCACCACAAGGGTCGAAATCCCCACCAAAAGCCAAACCGTCAGAAAGTGCCACATGCCTGGTTTCTCCGAACGAGAAAGATACTATACGTTAACACAGGCTTGGCTTGGTTGTCAAACAGCGTTCTACGAGAACTTGAGTACCTGCTTGTCCTATTTCCTGAGTTTCGAGACGCGAACGACTCGTTGCCGACGATTAATATCACAGACCGAGCAGCGTAAGAGCATTTGTACCAATTATGTCAACATGTTCAGTTTAAGTTATAAACCATAACTTAACTTTATTGTATCCACATATAAATCGCTCGTGGGTGCCAATGTTAGATTTGCATGTAATAACCATCTGTGGTAATGGCTTTGCGTCCGGAGAATAGCCCATCGAATTCTTGCGCGGGAGCATCGGTTTGATTGGCCTAAAAGCAGAACGATGTTTCAATACATTTCAAAACATTGATTCCGATAGTTTGCGCGCTGGAACGCGCATCGCGTTCTGGATCTTCGGTCCTTTGGCTGCCGCCATACTTACCTATACAACCCGCTATTTTATCAATGGCGATGCCATGACCTATATCGAGATGGGCGAGGCGCTCATAAACGGGAGATTCTCGGCGTTGGCAAACTTGACTTACAGCCCGGGATATCCGGTCCTGCTCGGTCTAGCGCAGTCGATCCTGAAAACAAATCCTTTGAATGAAATCCAGTCGCTCAAGATAGTGAATTTTTTCTGTTTCCTATTAGCCATGTCCGCTTGTGACCGGCTCATGACTTTGGCGAGGAAAGAATTGGAACGATTCGAAACTACAGAGCAACCGCCCGTTCCGATCTGGATATTCAATGCGCTTTGCTATTCCATGTTTTTGGTCGCGAGCTTAGCCCTGGTCAGATTGGGATTGCTTAATCCGGACATGCTGATTTTTGCGCTGGTGCTGCTCGTCGCTGCCGTCATTCTCCGGATCAGGGAGTCCCCGGATGCGTACAGTCGCTATGCGGCGCTCGGGCTGGCCACCGGGATCGGTTATCTTTCCAAGTCTTTCTTCCTTGTGTTTTCGCCCATATTCTTTCTGTCGGCGGCAGCCTGTTCAGCATCTGTCAGGCGAGCGTTACCAAGGCTTCTGGTGGCGGTCTTGGTGACCCTGATTGTCAGTGCGCCTTTAATCGGGGCACTGTCTGACCGTCTGGGGAGATTCACCTATGGAGAACTCGGGAAGCATGTTTATGCTTTTTGGATTTTCGGTCAAGGTGATCCGATCTATCCAAAGGTGATCAATGAAAAACCGAAAACAGTTCTGTACAGATATGATATCCAGTGCACAAGACCTTCCGGTTTCGACATTTGCTACTGGTATGAAGGTTTCAGACCTGTTTTCAATCTCAATGTCCATGCCCCTATCATAGCAAGGAATGTAGTGAGCGTGTTCCTCCAGGCGCCTTGGCTGCTGTTGATAGCCATATGGTATATTTTTCAATGGAGGCTCGGTGACATCAGGATAGGCCCCTTGAGGCCGACTTCGATTTTCATCGTACTGTTCACGATCTCGATTGCCGGCATCGCATTCTATTGCCTGCTGAATGTTGAACCCCGCTATATAGCCTCATTCCTTTTTCTTGGATTCGTTGCGCTCGTAATGTCGGTCAGATACCCTGAGCACAAGCCCCGGTCTCGCGTGCTCATGCTGGGATCTGCGATTGCGCTGACCTTGTTTTTCATGGGCCTGTCGGCCTATTCTCTGGTGGACCAAAGTTGCCGGTCCCTGCGATCAAAGGGTGGAAAATTGTCTTATAAAGAAGCGTTCCTTGAACAGATTGCAGTGAAAGATTTTCTGCAAAAGCAGGGTATTGTCCAAGGGGACGAGATCGCCATCATCGGGTCGCCTCCAGTTAATTGGGCCAGGATGGCCGGTGTGAAAATCGTCGCGGAAGTCCCGGATATAGATCAGATGCTGTCGGCGTCAGCTGAGCAAAGGGCCGCTTCTTTGGCGGCTTTGCGAAATGAAGGTGTAAAATCAATTGTGGTGAAGGATGTTCGCTTCAGAGAACCCTCCCAATCAAATTGGATCCCGATCCCCGGAACCGGAGATTACTTTGCTCACACATTACAGAGGCGTTAGTGAGCGCTTAATGAAATTGCCTGATATCAAAGCAATTCTTGGGATTCCGCTCGTATATAGTTTTGCCCAGAAATTAGTTCGCGGAAATGGAAATCACCTGTTCATCGAGAGATACGTCAAACCTGAGCCGGGGAACCGCGTTCTGGATATTGGCTGCGGTCCGGGCGATGTCCTGACGGAAATGCCGACCGTGGACTACATCGGGTTCGATATTGACCCTAGACTGATCGACGCGGCCAGAAAGAAGCATGGCAATACAGGACAGTTTTTTTGCGCCCCGGTCAATGAACAGGCAATTTCGGCATTCGAGCGATTTGATCTAGTCTTGGCGACAGGGGTTATTCACCACCTTTCTGATGAAGAAGCGCTGGGACTCTTTCGACTGGCCCAAAATTGCCTGAGAGGAAGGGGTGCTCTGGTCACATGGGATCCCTGCTATCTTGAACATCAATCATCATTATCACGGTTTCTCATGGCGAGAGATCGTGGACGATTTATCCGGACTAGACCCCAATATGAGGCTCTAGCCGCGCAAGTATTTCCAAGTATCAGATCAACCATAGACCATGATCTGGTGAGGCTACCCTATCCCAGCATTATTATGGAGTGCACTGAAGAATAAATTTTACTCACAGCGCGATTTTCAAAAATGAAATGTAATAATGAAGAGCCAGCGCACCAAAATTGCTAATTCTTGTCGCAATTCTAACCGGTGAGCGATATCGACACCACGCTAATTGATTCTGTTAGTCTCTAATTTTCGGTCCACCCTAGGCCCAGGACATAACACCCCATCATTGTTACCTCAGCACTCATAGTGTTTGCCAAAAGTGATGGCGTGTTGCCACTCGTCACCCCGGCGAAAGCCCATAGGCGCTAACTTATGAGAGATGCACCAGTGATTTCAGTGTCTTGTCACCCTCCCCCTTACCCCACCCGTCCAGGGAGGGGGATTCCGAATCCCTCTCCCCTCGCGGGAGAGGGGAGGGAGAGGGGGAGTATGAAAGCGAAATTTCGCATTTAAAGTTAGCGCCTATGGGCGACGGCCCGGGTCCATACATTGTTCTAAGTAAAGCCTGGAACCGGTCCTTCCTGGACTACGGCTTCCGTCGGAAAGACAGAATATGGCAACTGGTATAATGGAAACGGCCGGAATGAACAAACCCGGGGGGCCGAAGCCCTCCGGGTTTGTTTGGTCTATGTTTGATAACAGATTAGAAATCTACGTTCAAGCTTCCGGTGAAGGCCCAGATCGGGTCTATCGACCTGCTCGGATTGATACCAAAGCCTGCAATAATTCCTTCGCCGGCAATTGAGTTAAGTCCAATATGGGTATTGCCCATGGCATGAGTCGTCGCAACCTGCGACCTGTCGAGGCAGGCAAACTTGAACCATTCGCCGGGCTGCCAGAATGCCGCTCTCATGTTCATGGTCAGACCTTCGAGCAGTTTCCAATCGATACCAGTGGTCAATTCATATCCGAGGTTGTTATCAGGAATGTTCGGGGCAAAATTGCCAGCCACTCCCCCGTTTTGGGGTGCAGCACCGCCCTGAACATCGATACCGTACACCTGCACCGCGTTAGCACCGTTGATTCCGACGTTTGGGGCTGCTCCAGTCGTCCCTTGATCGATGGTCAGTACACCCCAAGGCCACGCGCCGGAGTTCCTCCAGGCCCAGAAGAATGAACCGTACCAGTTCAGGTTCGCTGCTACTGCGTAGTCGAGTCTTGCGCCCACACCGGTAGCGTCTGTCAGGCCGCCTTCGCCGAGGGCGTTCCTGAAATTCAAGCCGGAAGCATACTGATATGTCATCAAGTAACTGTAAGGCAGGAAGAGCATCACGTTACATGGCACGTTTCCATAGGCGATGTCGTTCCAGGAGCTTCTGCTCATCCAGATGCCCTGCCGACGGTCGGGACCGGGTATCCACGAATAGAGCAAGCTCAGCTTGCTGGGACCGCACAGGGCACCCAGCTCTGTTGCAAACTGCCAGCCCTCATTGTTCACAGGCTGATAGATACTGCCAATACCAACCCCATTAGGGCCAACGACCGGAACCTCAGGTAGCACCGCATTGGCGCCCGGCTGGAAGCGAGTATTCCACCGCCACCAACCTATTTCAGAGTTGAAGAAGAACCTGCCGTTGTTGTACTTCACGTACGCAATGCCGTCTTCCACCACTTCGTCTACCGTGGGCGCACCCACCGCACCCGCGACTTTGGTGGACTGAATATTCGGGTCTTGATGTTCCTGGAATAGTTCCCAAACAATACCCGCGTCCAATGGGCCGTTGGAGTAGGTTACAAACCCGCCGGTTTGCGGGAGTGTCAATCTCTGAGAACCCCCCTCCCAAAACTTTATGCTCCGGGGGGCAGTAGTATTAGTAACGATCTGGCCAAGTTGCCCTACACCAGTGTTGGTGTTGATATTCCGTGCCGCGTCTAGGAACGTCGCCTGCCGCCACGGATGGATACTAACCCCGATTCGGAGTGGACCGTAAGGAGCGATAAGGGCCAAGCTCTCTGAAGACAGCGTGTGCTCGCCGTCAGCTGTCAAGCCCATACCAAATGCAAACGGTCTTTTGCCGAAAACGAGGATACCCCAAGGGGTCTGAGCGGTTGCCCAGAGCATATTCCACTGGCCGGTCGATAGCGGCCTGGTTATGGCGTTTCCGGTCTGCTGAAGCAGATAGACCGAGTTTCCCTGGTCAGTATCTGACCCAATGAGATTCCCAAACACGGTTCCAGCCGCGTCTATTGTGGTTCCGCCAGAACCGCCTCCGTTCCATGTCTGGAACCCACCGACCCAATACTGAGCCCTGAGCCTGATTGCCGGATTGACCCGGATTTCAGGGTTCAGGACCATTCTCGACCAGATGACACGCGAATTTAATTCGCCCAACATGCCGTATTGCGTGCCGCTAAGGAGTCGGGCGCCTGCCCAGAAATTCGGGTAAAACCAATTGCTGGTGGCGCCTAGGCCAGCCAAGCCAGCGCTTGCCACACCCTGTGGCCCGAAGAACCCATTTGGGCCCGCCTGATCGAACGCCTCATAGGTCCACTGAAAGTTGCCCGTCATGGCGAATTCCCATGCATGGGCGGGCGCGCAAAGCGCTGCAATCAGCAGCCCAGCCAACAAGACCATCCTAAGTTTTTTCATCTGTTCCTCCCAATCCACATAGAATCATCAACAAAGATTGCCCGAAGGCAGTTCAAACTTTTTAATACCCTTCCGCCGCGGACGGACCGACGCCCCCTTCAATCCCCTGGATCCGTCGGAGATCTAAAAGGTGCCCGGCCTACTTCCCATGCGGCCTCTCACAACCTTTTTTGTCTTACACAGACTTCTTTGGTTACATCCTTGTAACATCAGGCGACAGGCGGTGTCAAGAAAAATCTGTGCCGACCAATGTCGCTTGAATTGCAGAAGTTCACTACTAGTTTCATCTCAATATCAGAACCTCAAAGGGCCCTTACCCCTTCCCCCTATTCTCTAGGCTGATGCAAGGCTCTATTTTTCGGTTTCTCTAATGAATTTTCCGGTATGAGCATACCTGAGAAAATTACCGGAGGGAAGAAAAAAATTCATTTGTGAGTAAGGCTTCAGTTACGCGGGGTCTAGATTTGTCATTGCGAGGCCCTGAGGCCGTGGCAATCCCCGAAGCTTTGGGAGATTGCTTCGCTCCGCTCGCAATGACAAAGTCCGGGCTGTCATTGCGAGGAATGAAATGACGAAGCAATCCCCCAAGTCTCTAATGGCCGAAATATCCAAACCAACCGGCTTTTCTTCCTTTCCGCGCAGGAGATTGCTTCGCTCCGTTCGCAATGACAAAGTCCGGGCTGTCATGGCGAGGAATGGAATGACGAAGCAATCCCCCAAGTCTCTAATGGCAGAAATACCCAAACCAACCGGCTTTTCTTCCTTTCCGCGCAGGAGATTGCTTCGCTTCGCTCGCAATGACAAAGTCCGGGCTGTCATGGCGAGGAATGAAATGACGAAGCAATCCAATTGTACGAAGCAGCAGGCGTACCAGACCCTCCCATGTCATTGCGAGGAATGAAATGACGAAGCAATCCCCCAAGTCTCTAATTGCAGAAATACCCAAACCAACCGGCTTTTCTTCCTTTCCGCGCAGGGGATTGCTTCGCTCCGCTCGCAATGACAAAGTCCGGGCTGTCATGGCGAGGAATGAAATGACGAAGCAATCCCCCAAGTCTCTAATGGCAGAAATACCCAGATTCTATAAATCCTCGTACAGATCTCGCCACTCGGGATTCATAGCGTTGACGAGATCAATTTTCTTCTGACGAGAACCTGCCTCGATCTGTTTCTCACGAGCAATGGCAGCATAAACATCGTCTGTCATTTCATAAAAAACCAGCTTGTTAACATTGTACCAATTGGTGAAGCCACCTACCATTTTTTCGTGATGTTGATATACGCGCTTTCTCAGATCGCGCGTAACGCCGGTGTACAGCACGCTGTTGTAGCGATTAGTCAGAATGTAGACGCAATATTGTGTTCCCATATCTCAGTCAGCCATTGCGAGAAGTACAGCTTCATTTTCGCGCGGGGGATTGCTTCGCTTCGCTCGCAATGACAATCCCCACCATGTCATTGCGAGGAATGAAATGACGAAGCAATCTCCTAAGCTTCGGTTGCACGACGATGCCTCATTAGCCGCGCAACGATAGTTAAGTGACGCGCGGGGGATTGCTTCGCTTCGCTCGCAATGACAATCCCCACCATGTCATTGCGAGGGCGGCAGCCCGAAGCAATCCCCTGCGCGGAAGTAGGTAGTACTGCTCGCGACGGCAGGCTGGGACATGGGAAAGCAATATTGCGTTTACATTCTGACCAATCACTACAACACCGTACTGTACACAGGGGTCACGGGCGATCTCAAAAAACGTGTCTATCAACATCGTGAGAAATTGGTCGGCGGCTTTACCAATTGGTACAACATTCACAAACTAGTGTTCTATGAAATCACAGACGACATCCATGCAGCCATAGCCAGGGAGAAACAGATCAAGGCGGGGTCTCGTCAGAAGAAAACTGATCTTATCAATTCCATGAATCCGGAGTGGAGCGATCTATACGAAGATTTGTAGACCGGGGCGCCGTCTTGTTCCAGAGACTTCGGGGATTGCTTTCCCGCGGAACGCGGGATTTCACTCCTCGCAATGACATGGCAGGGATTTTCGCGCAGCTAAGCAATCGCCAGCGCGTGTCGATGGGATGTGTCCATTGCGAGGGGCGATAGTCCACAGCACTCTCCTCCGAGTAGAGATAACAAGCGATTGATCTTTAATGTGTCGATAGGGGATTGTTTCCCCTGTCTTTCCAACGGGCTCGCAACGACACAGTCGCAACGCGGTCGCAAATGCACAAAGACAAACCCAAAATACTCATTATCGCTGGTCCAACGGCTTCGGGGAAAACCGAAATAGGCATAAAATTGGCTGAAAGGTTTTGTGGAGAAATCATATCCGCTGATTCGGTCCAGATTTACCGCTACATGAACATCGGATCTGCTAAACCCACGGCAGAAGACCGAGTCCGCGCAGTCCATCATATGATCGATATACGAGACCCGAATGAAAATTTTTCAGCAGGAGACTACGTCAGGGAGGCTCGTGAATGCATAAAGAACATTGTAGGACGAGGACGACTCCCGATCATAGTAGGCGGTACGGGTCTATACATTAGATGTTTAATAGGGGGGATGCTCAATTCATCTAAAACAGAAACCAAATTGCGAGCAAAACTTTTGAACGAGGAAGAAAAGAGCAAAGGCGTTCTGTTCAAAAGACTCCTTGAACTCGATCCCGAAACAGCGCATCATATTCCTGCCGCTAATATTTATAGAATTGTACGGGCGCTGGAAGTATTCGAATCGACCGGTCGGAAAATGTCTGTTCTTCAGCAGGAACATGCATTTCAAGACCGCCCGTACAACTATATTTTTTTCGGGCTTTCACCTTCGAGATCACGTTTGTACGAACAGATTGATCAGCGGGTGGACAATATGATAAAGAGTGGCCTGGTAGATGAAGTGATGTTACTTCATAAAAATGGCTATTCAGACGACCTGAAGTCGATGAGTTCTCTCGGATATCGGCATGTAGGATTGGCCCTCGCCGGTGCAATTGACATGGATGAGGCTGTCAGGCTTATTAAAAGAGATACTCGACGCTACGCCAAAAGGCAGCTGACTTGGTTCCGTTCCGAACCCGATATTGTGTGGTGTGATCCTGATGAAACAGAAAGGATCCAATTAATGATTGATGATTTTCTCGGAAATTGATGCAAGATCCGAGAATTTTTCCACTTGAACAAGGATTTCGCGGACCTTTGTTCGGGTGGATTAACGCACGGGGGTGCGGAAATGCAGAAAACACATTTTAATATTCAGGATCAGTTTCTAAATCAATGCCGAAAAGCGAGAATTGAAGTTGAGGTTGTGCTTCTTTCGGGAGATTCATTCAAGGGATATGTCCGTAGTTTCGATAACTTTTGCATAATAGTCGAGCAGGGGACTGACATTATCAGTATGGTGTACAAACACGCCATAAGTATGCTCCGTCCGGCGGACCCCGGGACAAAAGTGCCTGGAATAGCATAGCCTATCGGCGTGGACGATATTCTATTTCATAAATATTCATTCGAACACGATTGTGTGGGCAGGCCCTCGTGCCTGCCCGGCTCTGAAGCCACACTGGAGTGCCATGCGACGTTCTCCTGCTTATGCAATGAACTTGTCGCCTGTACTGTTTTATGAATTTATCGCTTGTACTGTGCTTGGGTTAACACCAATACGCTTTCTGACGGATGACACGAATTCGATTTCCAATTGTAAGATACCAGCGTCTGTGGGGGCAGACCCGCGTGTCTGCCCGTTCCCTGGGCGCACACACGCGGGTGCGCCCCTACCAAAGGCATGTTACTTCTTTAAGCGCGAATCGGTTTCACTCGGTTGTTTCAAGATCTATTCCCACTGGACAGTGGTCGGAACCAATTACATCGGAAAGTATATATGCGCTCTTAACTGACTTAAGCAGTTCCTTAGTGACAAAGACATAGTCTATTCTCCAGCCCACATTCCGCTCTCTTGCTCGGGTTTTTAAATCCCACCAACTATATTGGATTTTATCAGGGTAAAAATGCCGAAATGTGTCTACATAGCCGAATGAAATCGCTTTATCAATCCACTTTCGTTCGATAGGCAGAAATCCGGAGATTTTTTCATTTGCCTTCGGCCGCGCTATATCCATTTCTTCATGAGCTGTATTAACGTCGCCTAAGAAAATCAATTTATTAAAATTCTTGCGCAATTTTTCAGTATATTCCAGAAAAAACTCATAGAATTCCAGTTTGAACTTTAGTCTTTCAGGGCTTGCTTTTCCATTCGGAAAATATACGTTGATAAGAACAAAATCTTTGAAATCAAGTCGGATAAAACGCCCTTCATTATCGAATTTTTCTATGCCGAGCTTCAAATCCACTATTACCGGCTTAATTTTTGTATATATGGCCACTCCGCTGCGCCCTTTTTGTTGTGACGTGTTCCAGTAACGATAGTAACCCTCCGGTTCGGCGAGGGCCTTGGGAAGTTGTTCAACCGCAGCTTTGGTTTCTTGCAAGCACAAGATATCCGGAGACGTTGAGGTGAGCCAGTCAATCATTCCTTTTTTGTACGCTCCCCTGATACCATTCACATTCCAACTGATGATTTTCGTGATTTTAGGCATCCGTCACCTCCGCCGCCGATGGGAGAACCAAAAAAACCCGGCAGAACCGGGTAGTCAAATTTAATGATTGGTGCCGAAGGCCGGACTCGAACCGGCACGAGCTTTCGCCCGCCACCCCCTCAAGATGGTGTGTCTACCAATTCCACCACTTCGGCTCATGATTACATTTACATCTTCAAACTGACGTGGTCAAGCCCAAAAGCCTAGCGTTGAAAATCCCTGAGTTACGCGGGGCGTGGATTTGTCATTGCGAGGCCGTCAGTCCCGCGGAACGCGGGATCGCAATGACAGTCTTTGGCCGCTTGTAACTGAAGGAAGGATTATTGCATTAGCACCCCAGAACGGAAGATTCCCAGCGGAGCAAAATCAATAACCCACTGAAGGATTACCGGAGCTGCCGGACCAAGGAAATTTCGCGGCATCTTAAATAAAAGCCTGTTATTTTAGCATATAAACACTAAACTATGAAGTTAAAAATAGCTTGACAACTGAAGTGCCCGGATATAAGTTATTTCTAGAAGGCACGATATTCTTATTGTAGACCGGTCCGGCCGGCCTCATGCGCCGACAGATCGCCGCATGACTTACGCCGTGACCCGAGGATCTCAGCTGGTGATGAAGGAAAAGGTAAGCCTTGCATATCCCGGTGATGCTAACGGAAATGATAGATTATTTAAGACCATGCCCCCACGGAGTATATTTGGATGGTACGTTGGGAGCAGGTGGTTATGCAGAGCGTATACTCCGGGCATCCGAACCTGACGGCAAGGTGGTAGGACTGGATCTGGACTCCGAAGCAGTGGTCCGGACCAAAGAGCGACTTAAAGAATTTGAGACAAGGTTTAACGGAGTGCACGCAGGATTTCATGAAGCAAAGACGATTCTGAAAGAGCTGGGTATTAGCGCGGTCGATGGAGCTGTATTGGATCTGGGCATTTCTTCTGAGCAGCTGGAAGATCCGAAACGTGGCTTCAGCTTCAGGTCTGACGGGGCACTGGACATGAGATTCGACAACACTGCCGGGCAACCGTTGACTGAATACTTATGGAGTATTTCAACACAAGAACTTGAACAAATACTTTCTAAGTATGGTGAGGAGAGATATTTCAGGAGATTGGTCAAAGCGATTCTCGAATCTCGCGATCGAGGTAAACTAAGGACCGCCCAGGATCTTGCTGAGGTAGTGAGCAGAAGCATAGGCTCTCGAAGGGGAAAGATTCACCCCGCGACACGGACTTTCCAGGCATTGAGAATCGCTGTCAATCGGGAATTGGACAATTTGAAAATTGCGTTGGAAGAGATACCGTTGCTTCTGAAAACAGGCGGTAGGTTCTGTGTAGTTTCTTACCACTCTTTGGAAGACAGAGCGGTTAAGCTCTCGTTCAAGGAAAGAAAAAAGCAGCAGAACAAATGGCTGGTTGTAACCCCGAAGCCCATTCGGCCCACGGCGGTGGAAATCAAGCTGAATCCTCGTGCGAGATCAGCCCGCATGAGGGTCCTTGAGGCCTTATAGCCATCCGGAACAAAAATATGACACGTCAGCGAGGTCCGGCACATTGCGCGTAACCAGAAAGAAGAAAGGCGGTTTTACGGCTGTATTATTTCAACCGTCGAATTACGCGGCAAGTGCTGGTGGCGCTGGACTATTTATCGCTGCGTTGGTTTTTACAGCTGTGATGGTAGTGGGCCTCTTTTACGTTCGAACCAGGATGTCATTGGTTGAAATTGGTTACGAAGTCTCAAATCTCGAAACCAGGAACCGAGATTTGAATAAGCGATGTACAGAACTGAACATCGAAATTGCGTTTCTCGAATCCCCAGCCGATTTGGAAAAGAAGGCATCTAAAATCGGTCTGGTATTTCCGTCTGCCGAAAAAGTGATTCATGTACCGTGATACCGGAAATATAAACTGGGTGGCTGTTCGAATTGCATTGGTGGCCTTCGTCTTCGCCTTGGGAACCGTGTTACTCATAATACGTGCCTACAGGCTGACAGTAGCCGAATCGGATAGCCTGAAAAAACGCGCAGCCAAGCAGCGGAATCTCGTACTGCACCTGGAGGCGCGCAGAGGCATGATTTTAGATCGCAACGGAGACCAAATGGCTGCCAGTCTTGAAGTCAATTCCGTCTATGCGAGACCACGGCAGATTAAGGACAAAACAAAGACAGCCAGGATTCTATCGGAAATTCTAGAGATCGATGATGCTAGTGTTTTGGCCAAATTGCATGAAGACAAGTCATTTGTTTGGCTGCAGCGGCGAGTACCGCCTCTGGTAGCCGAGAAGCTCGCCAAATCCAATCTTCCCGGCATATTCAGTGTCACGGAATATCAGCGATTTTATCCACTGAAAACACTTGCGGCACAGACTGTGGGATTTGCCGGGATTGACTCCACGGGACTGGAAGGCCTTGAGCTGTATTACGATAAGGACCTGAAAGCAGATCCTATTCCTGTAACTGCCCAAAGAGACGCCTTAGGCAGACCGATTGTGTTTGCGGCTATAGCTCAGGATCCCAAACGCCGGGATGTTCACTTAACATTGGATCGTAACATTCAGTACATAGCGGAACGGGAATTGGAAGACGGCGTTCGTAACGAGCGCGCAAAAGGCGGGGTTGCCATCATAATGGACTCGGATTCGGGTGAGCTTTTGGCAGTGGCTGTGAGTCCGGTGTATAATCTCAATATTTTTCATAAAGTTCCCGCCGAAACACGAAGGAACAAGGCCGTCGCGGATATTTTCGAACCTGGTTCGACTTTCAAAGTTTTTCTGGCTGCCGCCGCAATGGAAATCGGGGATCTTGATCTCCATGAAAAATTCAACTGCCAGAATGGGTTATATCGCTACAACGGGGCCGAAATCCACGACGTAGTTCCACACAAAATGCTATCTTTTCAGGAGATTATAATTCATTCAAGCAATATTGGTGCAGTAAAAATCTCTGAAAAGCTTCAAAAGACTGACTTTTACAAAATAATCCAGTCATTCGGGTTTGGCGCATTGACTGGAGTGGATTTGCCTGGCGAGCGCCCGGGATATATTCCATCGCCGGATCGGTGGTCGGTTTTGACCAAAGCGAACATTGCTTTCGGTCAAGGGCTTACGGTGAATTGCTTCCAACTTACAGCGGCATTTGCCGCAGCAGTTAATGGCGGTTCGCTATACAAGCCGCATCTCATGCGGCGAATCGTAAATGCGCTGGGGGAAACGGTATGTGAGAATCAGCCGTTCCTAATTCGCAGAGTTATTAAACCGTCCACATCCGAGAGCATTGTGAATATCCTGCGGCAAGTGGTTAGCAATGGAACGGGCAAAGCTGCCGCGATAAAAGCACATGATGTCGTCGGGAAAACGGGAACATCTCAGAAAGCGGATCCGGCAGGTGGATACTCCCAGGAAAAATACGTTGCGTCATTTGTTGGCGCGATTATGGACGTGAAACCGAGGTTAGTTGTTTTTGTGTTAATCGATGAACCGGAGAATAAAAACAGAACGGGTGGGAAAGTCGCGGCGCCGGTGTTCCGAAAGATTGGTGACGGGATTTTGGCTTTATGCGGGAGTAATTCTAAAGACCCCGAGATCGTTTTTGAATCGCCACCAGTTCTGCATGGGAAGTCGAGTCAACTATCGCCAAGAAGTGTTTTGGTACGAAAGGGATCTCGACCCGGCACCTGGATAGTACCTGATATGAAAGGATTCGACATGCGTCAGGTTCTTGACGTTTGCGGAAAAATGAAATGCGACTT
Source organism: Desulfomonilaceae bacterium (assembly GCA_052144015.1). Taxonomy (GTDB): domain Bacteria; phylum Desulfobacterota; class Desulfomonilia; order Desulfomonilales; family Desulfomonilaceae; genus DATJPW01. The sequence continues at coordinate 69,102 of JBKQRG010000222.1, read as the reverse complement.
GGCATTCAAAGGTGCGGGTTTGGTAACTGGGCAAGAACCCAAACCAGGAACAATTTTGAATGAAGGGGCAGCTCTCGCGGTTTCGCTGGAAAGTGAATACTTATGACGGTGGTTCTCAGCGATATTCTTTCAGGGTTAGATCAGGCCGAAGCGTTTGGAGATCCATCTGTGCGTTTAACGGGTGTATCACACGACAGCCGCAAAATATTGCCAGGCTACCTTTTCGTGGCAATGCGGGGTGAGAAATCTGACGGTCATGAATTCGTGCGTTCAGCTTTGGATGCTGGAGCTGTAGCGGTTTTGGCCGAAATTCGACCGGAAGAGGAATTCTGTGAAACTCCATGGATAACAGTTTCTGACACCAGGAAGATCTTAGGGCCAATTTCATCGATAATTTACGACCGGCCCACAGAAAAATTAGTGTTAGTAGGAGTAACTGGCACCAATGGAAAAACAACGCTAACGTATCTTCTTGAAGCGATTATCAAGAATGCCGGCGGTATCCCTGGAATTGTGGGTACAATATCTTATCGTTGGAGAGACAAGGAACAGCCTGCTCTTCACACGACCCCGGAGGCTTCCGATCTTCAGTTCATCTTCAGAGAAATGGCAGATGATGCAGTGACTCATGCTCTTATGGAGGTTTCCTCGCATGGTCTCGATCTGGGGAGACTTGAAGATTGCCAATTTGATTTGGGAGTTTTTACCAATCTGACCCAGGACCATCTTGACTATCACGGAAACCTGGAACAGTATTACTTGGCCAAACGTATCCTCTTCGAGCGACTTCTTCCGGCATCATCGAAGAAGAATCCCGCAGCGATTATCAATGTCGATGATCCATATGGGAAAAGACTTTTCTCGGAGATAAAGAACATCCCGACCGTTCGGTTCGGAACAGGCGAGGAATGCGATGTCCGCCCGTTAGAGGTGAATTTTACTACAGACGGTATTGTCGCCAAAATTCAAACTTCACGAGGTCCTTTGCAGGTCCATTCTCCGCTGACGGGGTTTTTTAATCTCTCGAACATTTTGGCGGCCGTTGCTGTCGCTGACCGGCTTGGGATAGAGGGAAAATCGATTTCTACAGGTATTGATTCAGTCGCGAATATTCCCGGAAGGCTCGAGAAAATCCCTTCTGATAAAGGGACAATTTTCGTCGACTACGCTCACACGCCTGGTGCTTTAAAGAATGTCCTAGCCGCGCTCAAAGTTATCCGATCAGGCCGGATTATTACCGTAATGGGTTGCGGAGGCGATCGCGATAAGCAAAAACGTCCCATCATGGGATTGGAAGCGGTTTTAGGCAGTGATTTCGTTGTGGTAACATCAGATAATCCTCGCTCAGAAGATCCTTTGGAGATAATCCGTCAGGTCGAGAAGGGAGTCCGAGAAGCTGGATTTTTGCCTTGCCGCGACGGGATTGACGATTGTGGACTGAAGGAGCGGCGCTATCGATTAATTCCTGACCGCCGTGAAGCAATCGCCTGGACGGTTCAGTCTATGGAAAATGGGGACATTTTGCTGGTCGCAGGGAAAGGACATGAAACTTATCAGGAGATAAGCGGTGTTCGTTATCCATTTGATGACAGGGAAGTGCTTCGCGAGCAGCTGAAGAAGGCAAGCTTAGCCAATAAGATCTGAACCGAGAAACAAATCAGATGAGAGCCGAAAGCAGAAAATATTCCACCGAAGAAATAGTTGCAGCGTGCAAGGGTATTCTACTCCGCGGCAGCTCGGAAACCTTGTTTAGAGGTATCTCCACTGATTCCCGGGACATCAGAAAAAACGATCTTTTCGTCCCCATAAAAGGACCAAATTTCGACGGACATGATTTTATAGTTCCGGCCCTGGAAGCCGGCGCCCTTGGTAGCCTGATTAACCGTGACGCAAACAGGGAAATCTTCACAGTTCTCTCCAATCAGGTCCTGATCCAGGTTCAGGATACCCTCCAAGCTCTATCCGACCTTGCATCAACCCGCCGTAGAGAATATCCCATCACCCTGGTCGCGGTTACAGGCTCCTCGGGCAAAACTACAGTAAAAGAGATGATTGCCGCCATTCTTAAGCGATCGCATCATCTGTTAGTTTCAGAAGGAAATTTTAACAACATGATCGGGCTTCCCATGACCATTCTGAATCTCGGTCCTCAGCACACGGCTGCGGTAATAGAAGCCGGGATCAATATGACAGGCGAAATGGAATGGCTGGCTCACGCAGCTCGTCCCAATATATCGATTATTACAACTGTCGGACCGGTGCATCTCGAAGGTTTGGCATCTGTGGAAAACGTGGCTGCTGAAAAATTCAAATTGGTAAGAGCATTGCCACCAGAGGGAACTGCTATCGTACCATACGCTAATCCATATCTTGAACCGCTGTTAAAAGAAAGTCCCTGCCGTATTGTCACCTTTGGGATTGAGCAAGGTGATTTCAGGGCCTCGCAAATCAATAGTCATGGTGAAAATCGCTTTCGTATAATCTCTCCGGCCGGTGAACAAAAAATAACCTTACAAATGCCTGGGCGGCACAATATCTCCAATGCGTTGGCAGCCGCAGCGGCATCTGTCTCCGCAGGGGCTGCATTGACTGATGTGGCTGAGGGTCTGAGCACGTTCACCGCCCCGAAGTGGCGGATGGAAATTCTCAATTTGGGATCGGAGCGAACTCTAATCCGAGATTGTTACAATGCTAATCCCCAATCAATGAAGGCAGCTTTAGACGTGCTCCTAGAGCGAAACAACGGTCCTACCCTTGCCGTAATTGCCAATATGGCGGAACTCGGGAGCAAGGCTGAAGCGCTGCACGAAGATCTCGGAAAACAGGCTGCCGAAATGAGAATAAGCAGGTTTGTTTTCGTTGGTGACTTTGGTAGCTTTTTCAAGAAAGGGTTTGTTTCCGCCGGTGGTGATGTCCGGAATATGATTGTGGTCCCGGATAAAAAAGCTGCATGGGATGTAATCAGACCCGAATTGAAGAACTTCAGCGCGATTTTAGTTAAGGGTTCGCGTAGAATGGAAATGGAAACGCTGGCGGATCAGATTTTGGAGGAGAACTAGCGATGCTCTACCATATTTTTTATCCCATATCCTCCAGCCTGATAGTGTTTAACGTTTTCAGGTACATTTCATTCAGGACCATCATGGCCACCTTAACGGCCCTTGTGATCAGTTATCTTCTCGGACGACCCTTGGTCGATTATCTTCGGGCGTTCCAGATCGGACAAACCATAAGAGATGATGGGCCCCAAACTCATCTTGAAAAGAGTGGCACTCCCACTATGGGGGGCTTACTGATTCTTTTCGCAATGACCGTTTCATGCCTGCTCTGGGCCAGATTGGATAATACCTATTTTTGGCTCGCTATGGGCGTAACTCTTAGTTATGGAGCGATAGGTTTTTTTGATGATTACCTTAAAATCATTTATCGCAGCCACCGCGGGTTATCAGGAAAAAGGAAGCTCGGTCTTCAATTGGCTATCGGAGCCTTGGTAGGCCTTTTTTTATGGATGGATCCAGCATTCAAGACGACTTTAGCAGAGCCATTTTTTAAAAATGTCAACCCCGATTTGGGCGTTTGGTACATCGCATTTGTCGCTTTGGTCATCGCTGGAGCATCCAATGCAGTAAACCTTACTGACGGCCTTGACGGACTTGCAATAGGACCTGTAATGATTTGCAGTGCGACCTATCTGTTATTCGCATATCTGGCGGGACACCTTAAACTCGCAAATTATCTTCAGGTTACATACATTCCTATGTCCGGGGAGCTCGCTATAGTTTGCGGAGCGATGCTCGGGGCGGGAATGGGATTCCTCTGGTACAACACTTACCCGGCGGAAGTCTTTATGGGCGATGTGGGGTCATTGTCTCTGGGTGGCTTGCTCGGAGTGATAGCCGTTATCACCAAACATGAAATCGTGCTGGCGATCGCCGGTGGGGTTTTTGTTATTGAAGCGGTTTCCGTAATTCTTCAGGTTGCCTCTTTTAAGGCCACAGGCAAGAGAATCTTCAATATGGCTCCAATCCATCATCATTTCGAACTGAAAGGATGGCCGGAACCCAAGGTGATCGTTCGGTTCTGGATTATCTCTGTGGTGTTCGCTCTTATGGCGGTCAGCACGCTTAAACTAAGATGAAAAGAAAAAACTCTTTTACCTAAAGCGGCTCCCTTTCGTCAGATCCTAAGGGGGCGACACCCGTGTTGACGCGGGGTCAAATTGCGTCGGCGCTTATGACATTTGCAGAGACAACTACGAGAATAATTAAAAACAACCGAGGGTTGGATCCCTTTCTCTTGACCGGGATAGCTCTGATCCTCGCGTTTGGGATTGTGATGGTTACGTCTGCCAGCTACATCATAGCTGCCGGAAAATTCGGAGATGGTTTTTACTATGCGAAAAAGCAGGGCTTAGCCATGGTCGTTGGCCTGGGGATAATGTACCTGTTTTCCTTAATTAATCCCCAGTTCTGGAAACTTGCCGCTTATCCATTATTGGGAGTCGGCATTTTGCTTCTCGGAATGGTTTTTGTGCCCGGAATCGGGATAGAGATGGGCGGATCGCATCGATGGCTTCGGTTGCCGTTCGGATTTTATTTTCAGCCTTCAGAATTAATCAAATATGCTTTGATCAATTTTTTTGCTTGGTCTCTTGCTAAAAAAGGAGACAGCATCAGAGATTTTGCCGTAGGATTCCTTCCTCATATTCTCGTTATGGGATTAGTGGTGTTGCTAATCCTTGTACAACCCGATTTTGGCTCCGCGGTAGTTATAACTACGGTAGGTTTTTTGATGCTGTTCGTGGCCGGTGTCAGGCTACAGCATCTTTTGGGTTGTGTCATACTGTGCCTGCCATTTTTGATCCATTTCGCTGTCAATGCGCAATATCGTCTTTCAAGATTGAAGATTTTTCTGGATCCCTGGATTGATCCTCTGAATTCGGGATTCCAGATAATTCAGAGTCTTGTGGCATTTGGTTGTGGGGGATTGTGGGGAGTAGGTATTGGCAAAGGTATACAAAAGCTCTTTTACCTCCCGCAGCCACACACTGATTTCATTTTTGCAGTGGTCGGGGAAGAGCTGGGGCTGATTGGCGTAATTTCATTCATATTGATTTTTTATGTTCTCATTTGTCGCGGATTAGTAGTGGCAATAAGGAGCCGCGATAAGTTTCAGCGGTATTTGGCGTTTGGAATCACATCCCTTGTTGGACTCCAAGCTTTGGTCAACATGGCAATGACGATGGGAATGCTTCCCACTAAGGGACTTCCTCTGCCGCTCGTTTCATTGGGCGGCACCTCTCTGATCATGAATTTGGCGGGACTGGGAGTATTGATGGCGATTATCAGGTCAGTTCACGCAGATCCCGGGGAGGACGAGACATGAGATTACTCATTGCGGGTGGCGGGACCGGGGGTCACCTCTTTCCCGGAATCGCCATCGCTAGGGCAATGAAAACGGAAGATCCTGACAGCTCGATTCTTTTCGTCGGCACCCGTCATGGCATTGAGGCCCGGATTATTCCTGAGACCGAGTTCCCGATCCATTTCATCGCGGCACGAGGTATTAGACGAACCGGCCTGGCAGCCACTCTTCGTGCAATTCTTGAAATTCCAATTGGAATGATGCAATCCATCAAGCTGTTTCGCGAATTTCGACCCGACATCGTATTAGGAGTTGGAGGTTATGCGTCCGGTCCGACACTAGCAGCTGCTGTCCTGGCCCGTATACCTACTGTTATCCAGGAACAGAATTCGATTATGGGTATTACAAACAAACTTCTTATGAAATTCGCTAATTGCGTCTTCACTTCCTGGGAAAAAACCGATCCTGCGCCTCCACCGGAGAAAACTATTCTGGCGGGCAACCCCATTCGAGAAGACCTTTTAGACACGCCTTTGCAACAAGAGCGCCGGGATACCTTGCACATATTGATCTTTGGCGGATCGAGAGGCGCAAGGAGCATCAATCTCGCAGTCACGCAAAATCTCGATTTGTTACTTCCTATAAGTTCCAAGATACAGGTGCTTCATCAGACTGGATACGGCGCGGCCGATGAAGTGAAAGCATTTTACGATAAAGCTGGGATAACAGCCGATGTTCGAGAGTTCATCAACGATATGGGTCAGGCGTACGCATGGGCCGACCTGGTCGTTTGCCGCAGCGGAGCCAGCTCGGTCGCGGAGCTAACCGCACTGGGAAAACCCGCCATATTGGTCCCTTATCCTTACGCCGCCGGCGATCATCAGACCTGCAATGCCGTTCTGCTGGAATCCGCCGGTGCCGCACGAGTGGTTGCGGATCGGGATCTGAAGAACGGACGGCTCACAAACGAGATCCGCTCTGTTGTTGAACAACCGAACCTCTTGGATGGAATGGCAGAAAATTCCCGCAAACTGGGACGTCCCCAAGCGGCTCGCATGGTAGCCCGAGCACTGATCGATCTAGAGAGGACTTGCCATTGATTGGAAGCCTTTTCAAGAGGGTGAAGGACGTCCACTTCGTTGGGATTGGAGGCGTGGGCATGAGCGGAATCGCAGAGATTCTGCTCGCATTGGGCTTTGGTGTGAGCGGTTCGGACCTGAAGGATTCGGCGGCTACCCGAAGACTTGAGGGGCTCGGGGCCCGTATATGGATAGGACACCATAAAGATCATCTCGATATAGCAGACGTCGTCGTTTTCTCTTCAGCGGTGACCGAGGACAATCCGGAAATTGTAGCCGCCAAAGATCGTGGAATTCCGGTGATCCCGAGAGCGGAAATGCTGGCCGAATTAATGAGAATGCAAACATCGATTGCGGTCGCGGGCACGCATGGCAAAACGACTACGACTTCTATGATTGCTTCGGTCTTGTCCTCGGCCGACCTAGATCCTACAGTCATCATTGGCGGAAAGGTTAATGTTTTAGGCGGAGGTGCAAGGCTGGGCCGGGGGGACCTTCTAGTTGCCGAAGCTGATGAATCGGATCGGACTTTTCTCAAATTATTCCCCACAATCGCTGTTGTGACCAACATAGAAATGGAACACGTAGATTGTTATTCGGATATTACTGAAATTCAGGATGCGTTCCTCAGGTTCATTGAGCGGATCCCTTTCTACGGATATGCGGTTGTTTGCCTTGACGATCCCGAAATTCAGAAGATTCTCCCGTCAATTACCAAGCGAGTGATTACTTACGGACTTAGTTCGCAGGCTCTTTTTCGAGCATGGAGACCTCATTTTGAGGGCGGCACATCCAAGTTCTCTGTTTGCAAGGAGGACAAAATTCTTGGAGAAATCAGTTTACCTATGCCGGGATTGCATAATGTTACTGATTCCTTAGCGGCAGTGGCAGTGGCCGATCTGTTCGATATTCCGTTCGATCAAATCCGGGAAGCGCTTGATTCTTTTCCGGGAGTGCAGCGACGCTTCACTCTGCGAGGAAAAGCCATGGGTGTCACTCTAATTGATGACTACGGCCATCACCCCACCGAAATCCGGGCAGTTCTTCAAGCAGCCAGGCAAATCTGTTCGGGAAGATTAGCCGTACTATTTCAGCCCCATAGGTATACGAGGACCAAGGGACTTTTTGAAGAATTCCTGACCTGTTTCCATGATGCGGATTTGCTATATATCACGGATATTTATCCGGCGAGTGAACAACCCATCAAAGGAGTTACCGGAGAGGCTCTTTGCGAAGGAATTCACAGCCGAGGCCATAAGAGAGCTAGATTTCTTGGTGATCGAAAATTGATTGCGACGGAGGTGGCCAACGATCTGAAATCGGGGGACATGCTAATAACTCTCGGCGCCGGCGATATCACCAATCTCGGTCCTGAAATTCTTGAGGAACTTAGAAAACGGGAGGAGAAAGACACTTGATTCTGACTCCCCTCCAAATAAAAGAAATAGAGGGCCTTGCCCCCGACCGCGTATTCAGAGAAGTTCCTCTGCGCCGATTCACGTCATTTAAGATTGGAGGTCCCGCGGACCTGATGGTTGAACCCGCGGGGCTGTATGATCTTTCCAGACTCCTGATGTATCTTCGGGACGAGAAAATTCCTCGAATTGTTTTAGGAGCGGGAACAAATGTGCTTTTTCATGATGCCGGATTTCGAGGTGTGGTGATACGGACAAAATATTTTAGTCGAATGGATTTCCAGTCGGACGGAACAGAGAAAGCAAGTATCACTGTATCCGCCGGGGTTCCGCTCTCTAGGCTGGTCAGCCGAGCATGCGAATTCGGATGGACAGGAATTGAAGATCTGTGGGGCATTCCAGGCTCTTTTGGTGGGGCCGTAGTTACCAACGCAGGGGCGGGCAACGTTTCGATGTTCGATCCGCTTGTCATGATAAGGCTGCTGAACGACAGCGGAGAGCCGATCGCCATTGAAAAAAAGGATTTGCGATCGGGCTATCGTTCCATGGAAATTCCCCCAGGGTCTGTACTAGTGGAGGGCATCCTTCAGGTCGAACGAGCCGACTCGCAAGAAATTGATTCTCGAATCGCTGCTGCCCGTGAAAGAAGAAGAAATAAACAACCATCCGGCCTGGCAAGCGCCGGTTGCGTCTTCAAGAATCCGAGTCAGGAGAAACCAGCAGGTTTGATTATAGAGCGTCTTGGATTAAAGGGAATGGCGGTGGGAGACGCTCAGATCTCTGAGATACATGCGAACTTTATTGTCAATTGTGGAAAAGCACGGGCAGCCGACGTGCTGGAATTAATAGAAAAGATCAGAACAAAGGTCATGGACGAAGAAGCTCTCAAACTCGATCTGGAAATCCGGGTTTTGGGACAGGAAGGGCTCAATGATTAGTCTTTGGCGCCCTGAAATCTTCAAAAAGACAGGCGGTGAGGATCGAACCGGTAGCGATCATCATCTGAGAAACCGAGCAATGTTGAAGTCCCTACTCATAGCCGGACTGACGATCGACGCGGTGCTGGGACTGATTTTTGTCTATTTCTTTTTTCTGCTCATGCCTTATTTCAACCTGCAGCAGATAGATGTCACGGGAAATCGTCGATTATCCTATGCCGAAATTATTGAAGCTTCCGATTTGAAAATAGGAGCCAACCTTCTCACGATCGACCTCAATAAGATAGTGGTCGAACTGAAGAGAAATGCTTGGATCCGATCAGCCATCGTGCATCGAAGATTCCCCGGACAGTTGATATTAGAAATTGAAGAACGCACGCCCAGGGCGATTTTGGCTGCTGACAAAATATACTATGTAGATGATCAGGCTGAGTTCTTTGCAAGACTGCTTCCAGGCGATTCAGTGAATTACCCACTGTTCACAGGTGTAACCGACCAGCAACTGAAGTCAAATTCAGCTGAAGTAAGAGAACTGCTTAGGCTAGGACTTGGTCTACTTGAGATCGTGGAATACACCGCGTCTGATGAGGAAACGTTCCTAATTTCAGAAATTCGATTGAATTTGGAAGAAGGGCTCAGCATTAAGACCGATTCGGGACGACTTGTTATTCTGGGGAAAAACGGCTTTGAGAATAAAATGCAACGGTTCGCCCGATTAAAACAATTTTTGAGGGCAAAAGGGGAGTGGCAGAACGCTCGGATCATTGATCTCGATTTCGATGACCGTGCACTGGTTCGCCCAGACAAACCACGTCTCCAGGGGTAGGAACATGTCACGAAATGAAGATATCCTTGTTGGCCTTGATGTGGGAACAACTAAAATATGCGCCATCATTGGTGAAATCAATCCAGAAGGCACGGTCGACATTGTGGGTCTTGGAACCGCTCCTTCCCGTGGACTCCGCCGCGGAATTGTCGTCAATATCGATCATACTGTTTCGGGAATAAAAAAAGCCATAGAAGAAGCAGAATTGATGGCCGGCGCACGAGCAGACAGTGTTTTGGCCGGAATTTCCGGCGGACACATAAAAGGCATCAATTCTCATGGCGTCATAGCAATTAAGAACCGAGAAGTTACATCAGTTGATATTGCGAGAGTTGTTGAAGCGGCAAGAGCTATGGCGATCCCTATGGATAGGGAAGTAATCCACGTTCAGCCGCAGGAATTTGTTGTGGACGATCAGGAAGGAATAAAGGAGCCGATCGGGATGGCAGGCGTGCGTCTCGAAGCGAAGGTACACATTATTACCGGAGCCGTTTCTGCGGCGCAAAATATTATGCGTTGCGCGCATAGAAGCGGTTTGAGAGTTAGCGAGCTTGTTCTTCAACAAATGGCCTCAGCTGAAGCTGTGCTGCTGCCGGACGAAAAAGAACTGGGAGTAGCTTTGGTGGATATCGGAGGGGGAACCACAGATATTGCTGTATTTGCAGACGGGTCAATACAACATACTGCAGTAATCTCGGTAGGCGGTGATCAATTGACCAACGATATAGCCGTGGGGCTTAGGACCCCTATGGTAGAAGCGGAAAAAATTAAAAAGAAATACGGATGCGCACTGAACACATTAGTCAACAGAGATGAAACGATTACTGTTCCGGGCATCGGAGGCCGCAGCCCCCGCGTTCTATCGAGGTCTGTGTTGGCTGATATAGTCGAACCTAGGATAGAAGAGATCATTGGGCTGGTGAGGCGAGAACTCGAAAAGTACAATTTGCTTAATGTGGTGACTTCCGGCGCGGTTTTGACGGGGGGCTCCGTCGCAGTCGAAGGAATATGTGAGTTGAGTGAACAGTTGTTGGATATGCCTGTTCGTGTGGGTCTTCCGATCGGGATAAGTGGTCTTGTGGACGTCGTAAATTCACCGCTATACGCAACGGGCGTCGGATTGGTGCTTTGGGGCGCTCGAAATCGGGGAGCAGATCTTATTTCTCCATATGAAGCAGGCGGCATAATGGATCGCGTAGTCGGAAGAATGAAACAATGGTTCGCAGAAGCTTTCTAGGAGGTGTCTGTCGCGGCAACTCTGAACTCTACTGTAGCTGCGAGTTTTAAGAATTAATTCTTAGATTGTGCTTTCGGCAAGCATGGGAAAGTCCGTCGGTGCTGAAACACGTTCACATGATTCTCAGGAGGTATCGAGATGCTGGATTTTGAAACGGAACGCCACAATAGCGCGTTAATAAGAGTCATTGGCGTAGGTGGAGGCGGCGGAAACGCTGTAAACAACATGATACGCGCTGGTTTACATGGCGTGCAGTTCATCGCTGCCAATACTGATGCTCAGTCACTCCAGCACAACCTTGCCCAGATAAAATTACAGATCGGTTGCCAGCAGACCAAGGGATTGGGGGCGGGCGCTGATCCCGAGATTGGCCGCATAGCTGCTAATGAAGACTATGACGCCTTACGCGATGCTCTGGAAGGATCTGATATGGTCTTCATCACCGCAGGGTTGGGGGGAGGGACCGGAACTGGAGCAGCCCCCATCATAGCTCGGATAGCGCGACAGGAAGTAGGTGCGCTTACCATAGCAGTTGTAACAAAGCCCTTCCTCTTCGAAGGGACCAAACGCATGAGACAAGCTGAAGAAGGTATCGAATCACTTCGAAGCGAAGTTGACACTCTTATCGTTCTGCCGAACCAGAAACTACTTTCTCTGAAAAGAGACATCTCTTTTGTTGACGCCTTTCGAAAAGCCGATGATGTGCTGTTGCAAGGAGTAAAGGGCATTTCTGATCTGATAACTACGAATGGTCTGATTAATCTGGATTTTGCGGACGTTAAAACAATTATGAAAGAAAAGGGAGTAGCCTTAATGGGTACTGGGACTGCCTCAGGAGAAGCTCGTATTGATGAGGCGACCAGATTGGCTATCCATAGTCCGCTCCTCGAAGAAATTTCCATGGCGGGCGCGCGCGGCGTGCTTATCAATATAACGGGTCCTTCAAATATAGGATTGTCCGAGATTAACGACGCTGTCTCCATTATTCGCGATGAAGCGCATGAGGATGCGAATATAATATTCGGCGCTGTAATAAGCGAAGAAATGCAGGATTCGGTCTCGGTAACGGTTATAGCAACAGGATTCGGCCGAACTGAATCTCCTTCGCTCACCAATCGAGAAGTGCGCGTTACACCTCGAGCGGCCCGGATTTCGGAAGACGAAGAAGAAATGGAAAAACCAATGGCGAGGACAGTGATACCGTCTCAACCCACCGACATGAATATTCCTGCATTTATTCGTCGAAGCCAGCGAGAGAAGAACGGCCGCCACCTAGGGCTGGTGGAGAATTTTGCGACCGAAGGCGAAGAGGATCTGGATATTCCCGCATTCTTGCGCAAATAACCGGATATCGGCCACTCATGATTAGACCAGGCGAAAAAGGGGCGATCCTAAAAAGTCGTAAGGCGCCTCTTTCAATTGCTCTGGTGTATCCCAATGTATATCGAGTAGGAATGGCCAATCTGGGATTTCAATTTCTTTACAAGTATCTGAATTCATTCCCCGATATCAGATCGGAACGTTTCTTTTTACCGGATGCTGCTTCCGAAAAATATGGCATTCTCCGTGGAGTTGTTTCAGAGGAGACAGCACGACCGCTAACGGATTTCCCGCTGATAGCTTTCAGTATCCCGTTTGAGAACGATTATCTTAATGTGCCGAGAATACTTTCCGCCGCGGGAATCCCGCCGCTGGAAAACGACAGACGTTCGGGGGATCCGGTTATCGTTGCAGGCGGTGTCTCAATCTCCATGAATCCGGAACCTCTCGCGCCTTTTTTGGATTTAGCCTTCATCGGAGAAATAGATGACAATGCAGCCGAAAATTTCTGGTCCTTGCTGGCCGATATACTGTCCGGTCATTCAATGTTTCAGATGGACCGCAAGTATTTCAAAAAACAATTTCAAAACATCCCTGGGGTATACGTACCCTCTGCCTACAAGTTTCATTTCAACGAGAACGGCACAATTTCCGAAATTAGTGCTGAACCGGGATTTCCGCACATGGTTCACGCGGTAAAACGAAGATCAAAAAAATCTTCTATACCTGTATCGGTGTTGTTCAGTTCCCAGGCTGAATTCGGTGAAAGTTTTCTCATCGAGACTAATCGCGGTTGCGGCCGCGGGTGTCGGTTTTGCGCGGGAGGCTGGATACATTTTCCGGTGCGTCATGCCGGATTCGCGCGCTTTCGGCAAGAAGTGGATGAAGCGATCGATAGCGGCCGCACCATAGGGCTCATCGGTTCGGATCTTGCCGGGCATCCTGAATTGGAAGAGATTTTGGCTCACATTGTCGAAAGGGGGGGCAAGTTTTCGCTCTCGTCCATTAGACCTGAAGGGCTCACGCCACAAATAATGAAATTTCTTGGCCGAACCGGACAGAAAACTGCCACTCTTGCGCCCGAAACTGCCTCACCGCGCATGAAGAAGGTCATAGGCAAAGAGATTGCTTCAGAGAGGTTTTACGAACTTGTGGATCAACTTGTGACCGCGGGGATTCCCAATTTGCGCTTCTATTTTATGGTTGGTTTGCCGACCGAAACGTGTGAAGACGTGGAGTCGATCGTGGACTTCGTCCTACAGAGCAGAAAAATATTTGTGGAAGCGTCTCGGCCCCAAAAGAAAATTGGAAAAATCGGGGTTCAGGTCAATGCCTTTGTACCCAAGCCCTGGACACCATTTCAATGGGCGGCAATGTGGACTATCAATGAGTTGGAACGGCGATTCCGAATCATACGAAAGGCATTATCCAAGGAACCCAACCTCGCGGTACGTGTTGAATCAGCAAAACAGGCCGTAATTCAAGGTCTTCTCTCGAGAGGTGATCGCAGGATAGCCCCTGCTGTTCTCATGGCTGCGGACCAGACCGGCAGTTTATCAGGAGTAATCAGAAATAGGGAAATAGATCTGAATTTCTATGTCCATCGAGAACGCCCGGCTGATGAGATTTTTCCTTGGGATGTGACATTCCACGGAATAACCAAGAAAAAGCTCCGCAAAATTTACGATCACGCAATTTCCCACATATCGTATTTTGACGCCACTTAACTGTTTCAACAGGCTCACCTATTTCTCTGTCTGGATTTCCAAAAGAAAACAGGTTCAGTACCGGAAGAAATCTTAGCTGACCTTCCCACTACATTTCTTGTACGAGGCAAGATGGTCACAATGGCTTCGATCAGGCGGAAAACCAAGCACCTGAACATGTCACGTGAATTTTAACAAAGTTATTAGGTGAGGATGTTTTTATTAGGCGAATCTTGCTTAAGTTTGCTATAATAGCTATTTTTATAATTGATGTTTAGTGATTTCGTTATGTTGACTGTTGGACCACTGAACTGTTTTCAAGACAGGGTGTCCACTCAAAAAGAAGGGTGACCTTTTACAAAAAAGGGAACCTTTGCCGGCGAAAGTGAACTTAATCAGGATAGTGAAAGCAATAAGGAGTGACTTTTATGCTCAAAATGGATGGTTCCAGGGTCAGACTTACTCCTGAAAATGTCGACCGTTTGCTCAAAGACGGCCTATCTTTCAAGGAAATAGCCAATCGGTGTGATGTTTTTGAGGACGCCATAGATGCTTCTCTTGTAAGGTGGTTAAATCAGGGACGTTGGCCGATAGACGAGGATACGGCCAGAGCTTAATAGGCGAACAGGCTATTCAGATTGTTTAGTAAAACACACATACCCAATCCTGCCAAGAGAACCTGTGCCTATCCCTGTATGGGATGAGACTAAAACTTACAGCTGCGTACGCGTGCAAGGCGGGGCGGAATAAGATTCCGGACCCCACTTTGCCGCGCGTAAAATTTAGGTTTGTCTTTTTCTCTGTTGCTACCGGATGCCTAAAATTATATAACGCCGTCGGCCCGTAGGACGGATCCATGAAGGGCATCATTGGTATGGGCTTAAGACGGATAATTTTGATAAGCGTACTTACTGTGTCCCTATCCGCATTGCCGAAACCCTGGGCCACAGCCCAGGAAGCGTTTCAGCTTATCCCGAATACACATTTTCTGCTAGGGATGGAATCACACTATATCTGGCTTTCGGGCGAAACGCTGATACCCGCAGGAGGTCGACCCGGCTCGGGAACCAGGGTGAATGTTCCGAATGTTTTGGGGGTCGATCAAGGTGACGGCACATCCATTGTATTTCAGGCCACAATTTTTGAAAATCACCGGCTTGATATTGATCATCTCCTGTTTGCGCCCACCGCAGTCAAGAAGATAACCAGAGGTTTTGTATTTCATAACCAGACTTACCTCGCAGGTACTCCCCTGGAAACTCGAATCGATTTCAATTGGACACGATTGCTTTATGGATATAAGGCGTTGGATATTGCTTCATGGCAGCTTTTCCCACGGGTTGGCGTGCATTATGTTCGTTGCACTCAAGTCTTGAATGGAGAAAGCAAAGAGGGAGGCGTGACATCAAATTCGAGGAGTCTCGACAGCACGTATCCGGTCATTGGGTTTCAACTGCAATACGGATTGCCGTACGGCTTTGATCTGGGACTGGAACTGGAAGGAATACACCTTATAACCAGAGGATATCTATCGATGACTAGATTAAAAGCACAATGGTCGATTCACCCGGACATAGTATTTAGTATTACAGGGTTCAATCGGCTCACAGACTATGCCGAAGATCATCAGCCTCTCAAT
Source organism: Desulfomonilaceae bacterium (assembly GCA_052144015.1). Classification (GTDB taxonomy): domain Bacteria; phylum Desulfobacterota; class Desulfomonilia; order Desulfomonilales; family Desulfomonilaceae; genus DATJPW01. The sequence continues at coordinate 53,578 of JBKQRG010000222.1, read as the reverse complement.
AACGAATGGTTCTACAGCCTATCGGGTTGGTCCGCGGGAATATCGTTCAATTTTTGATGCCCGATCTGCGGCAGTGGAAGCAGCCCTGCGCCACGGGATCGGGGCAGTTGCCATTCTCTTTTCCAGATAAGCGTGATAAAGACTTTCTATCTTAGCCACCAACCCGCCATGCTTATTGAATACCTCGGGAAAGCAGATTGCGTGATAGGTAATGTCCAGAGAAGTGTATTCTCCTCGTTCTAAATCTATGACCCGCTCCTGGCCGTTGTAGTTGGGATCATAAATTCTTAGGAGTCGTAGTTCAGGCACCCAATTATATGCCAGCACAGCGTGAAGCACCGGCCCGGATTTGGTTTTGTTCATGAGCAGCACTATACGCGGTTCCCCATTGGTAAGCGCCGTTACAAAATGCTTAAAAGACTCAGTTTGATCGGATTGGTTTGCGCTGCAATAATCCGCTTGAATTTTAATTAAATTTCTCGCGTAGAATTCCTGAAGCTGGCGCGCAATCTGCGTCTGGACTTTTTTGTCTATAGCTTTTCTAAGTGGTTGATCCTCGGGTCTATTCAGATAATACCACTGAGAAAACGCGGCCATCGCAAAGCAGTAGCCGGGCGCGTTGGAGATACAGAATGAGTCTTCGGCAACATTGAAATCTGCAGAAGCGCCGTTAATCCCTAGTACAAAAAGAGAAGCAACCACAACCAGGACTGAAAAACCGCAAAAGCGCGGTCGTCCACGCAAAACACTTTCCATATTGTACCCCGAATTGAATCTAAGTTGGAAGTGTTATTATATCTAAAATGAATTAAAATGACAAGAGGTTCGGATCAGAATCTATAAATGAGGTTTGCAATAGTAAAGAATAGGTATAAGAAGGCAGAAAAGTGATCGAAGAATCCGTTCCGGTTTCAAAACAGTTTGCGGAAAATCAGCATGGATGAGAGTCTATGCCTTGCGCAATATTAAACATGTTAGCGGTGGGAGAACTAGGTTTAAATATTGGTCGTAGCCGTGTTGGGGCCCTGAAACGGTTGAAATAATCTCACCATTACCCACATTGGACCCACCATAATATTCAGAATCAGAGTTTATTATTTCCCGGAAACGGCCGGATTCCGGAACTCCAACGCGATAATTCGATCTTACTATCGGGGTGAAATTGCACACACAGACAAGATATCCGTCAGGGCCCCGTCGCATGTATGACAGTACGCTGCTCAGATGATCATTGCAATCTATCCAGGTGAAGCCATCCCATTTATGATCCCATTTCCAAAGAGAGCTGTCGGAAAGGTAAAGTTCGCCCAAGTCCATCACAAATCGCGAGATGTTGTCATGCACTGCATATTGTAGAAGGTCTTTTTCCAGGCTGGATTCATGGTGCCATTCATTCCAAGTGCCCAGCTCTGAGCCCGCAATCAGAAGCTTTTTGCCCGGATGGGTATACATATAGCCAAAAAGAAGTCGTAAATTGGCAAATTTTTGCCAATCATCGCCGGACATTTTCCGCAGGAGAGATCCTTTTCCGTACACAACTTCGTCATGGGAGAGTGGAAGAATAAAATTTTCGCTGTAAGCATACATCATGGAAAAAGTGAGATCATTGTGATGATAGCTCCGGTGAATCGGCTCCTTCGTAAAGTACTCCAGTGTGTCGTGCATCCATCCCATATCCCACTTGAATCCGAACCCGAGGCCGCCGAGGTATACCGGCGTAGTAACGCCTGTCCATGCAGTGGATTCTTCTGCTACGGTAAAACAGCCTGGAAATCGAGCATATACCACTGAGTTGAATGCTTTGATGAACTCAATCGCATCAAGGTTTTCATTGCCGCCGTAACGGTTCGGCAGCCATTCACCTTCCTCACGGCTGTAATCGAGATAAAGGAGCGAGGCCACGGCATCGACTCTCAGACCGTCTATATGATACTTGTCAAGCCAAAAGAGCGCGTTACCCAAGAGGAAATTACGGACCTCGTGCCTGCCGTAGTTGAAAATCAGCGTACCCCAATCTCTGTGCTCGCCTAGTCGAGGATCTTCATGCTCGTACAGAGGAGTCCCATCAAATAAACGGAGGCTGAAATCATCGCGAGGAAAGTGGGCCGGGACCCAATCCAGAATTATGCCAATGCCGTTGCGATGCAAAGTTTCTACAAAAAATTTGAAGTCATCCGGGGTGCCGAATCGGCTTGTAGGCGCGAAATATCCGGTGATCTGATATCCCCATGATGCGTCGAAAGGATGCTCCATGATCGGCATCAGCTCAACATGGGTGAATCCATATTTCTTGACATGAGCCGCCAATGCGGGAGCGATTTCTCGGTATGTTGCCCATTGATTGTTTTCTTCCACAATTCGCAACCAGGAACCGAGATGAACTTCATATATATTCATCGGGCTGGAATAGATGTCTCTAGTTAGCTTTTCGGTCATCCATTGATGATCCGCCCAGCTATATTGATCGATGTCCCACACTATAGATGCGGTTCCCGGTCTCAATTCCATGGCAAAAGCGTATGGATCCGTTTTGATACGTAGATCATTCGATTTTGTTTTTATTTCATATTTATAAAACTCACCAGGGCCGACGCCCGGCACGAACAGCTCCCAGATGCCGCTGCTTCCCATGCTTCGCATCGGATATAGGCGCCCGTCCCATCTATTGAATTCCCCGACTACGCTGACGCGCTTGGCGTTAGGGGCCCATACCGCGAAAGAGGTCCCATCCACTCCCGCCATTTCTTGTGGATGAGCTCCTAATTTCTCGTATAATTCGTAATGCTTGCCTTGCCCAATAAAATGGAGGTCTTGCTCACCAAGCACAGGTGCGAAGCGGTACGGTGTATCGGCCTCCCAGGTGGTCCCGTCCTGAAAATGAAAACATGTTCTGTAGCTTAAGGGAAATTGTCTGCCCGGCAGAAAATAAGAGAAAAGCCCTGCTGCATTGGAATCTTTCATAGCAATTCTTTCATCATCAATTAGCAGCTCAGCTTTTGTAGCATCGGGGTGAAAGGCACGCACAATGATACCGTGCTCCCCACGAATATGTGCGGAATGGGCCCCCAGAACCGCGTGCGGATCGGAATGCTCAACAGCGAGTATACGTTCAATATCACTGGGAGTTATCCCTGATAACAACTCTTGTGAATACATTTGATTTCTCCGGATGTTTATTCATCATGCAATAATTGACAAAAAATAATGTAAATCTGCGCGGTTTACCAATTTTGTGAGAATTCCAGCAGTTCTTCACACGTCGAGTTTATTATATTCGGGAATATTTTCCGGCTTCACGTACAATATGCGTTGGCAATTAGGACATGTAATCAATTCTTCCTGCTTGAGGACCCTTATACTGAGCTGCGGCGGAATTGCCATGTGACAGCCCATACATGAGCCGTTTTTCACTTCTGCAATGCCATTGCCTCGTGCCTGCTTGACAGTTTCATATCTCTTTAGCAGATTCGCTTCTAAAGCGCTGGTAATTCTCTCCCTTTCTTTACCTAAAGAGACTAAAGCCTCCTTTGCCTGTGCCCCGGCGGTTTCGGACTCACTTTTCTTTTTCAGGAAAGTTTTTTCTAACTCTTGGTATTCTTTCTCTTTTTTATCTATCGTCTTCTTTAATGTCTCAATTTCGGCCATGTAGTTCAAGATGGCCTCTTCTATTTCGGATGCTACCTTCTTACCCAGTTTCACTTCTCTAGATAAGGCGTTGTATTCTTTTTGGTTTCTGATGGTGAGCAGACGACGCTCAGAACGCTTGATCTTTTCCTGTTCTGTGGCTAGATCTGATTCTTTTCTCCTCAATTCCTTTTCTATTTCAGGGGATTTCTCACGTGCTTCTGACATTTCCCTTCGAATGACGACAAGACTTCTGGCCAACTCCTGAACTTCAACTGGTAGGCGGTCAAGATCACCTTGATAACGATCTATTTGATTATCGATCTCCTGTAGTTCTTCGAGAAGTTGTAGCTGTTCTTTCAACTGAAAATCCTCCTCGCGGGGTACATATTTCTACAAAAGGATCCTGCTCGAGATCACAGGCTATACATGAAATCTCGAGGTGTTCCCTTTCGAATTCTTTTTGAAAGCAATCCATTAGCATAGAAACTGCCGCTATCTCCAACCCGTAGTGCCCTGCATCGATTACAGGCATACCCAGTTCCAATGCTTCGAGTGCGGCATGATACCGAACGTCTCCCGTGACCATTACATCCGCCTTATGATTTAATGCTTCACCGAGATATCCCATGCCGCTTCCTGAAGCACAGAAGACGGTCTGAACTTCACATTCCATCCTTGAGACGACCCGAACACGCGAGATTCCCAAATCCTGGGAAACCTTTTCGCCTAATTCCTTGATCCACATAGGGTTAGGAAGTCGTCCCATCCTTGCGCATCTGGCCGGTAACGGAGTGAAAATTTCTTGGAGACTCAAAATTGAGGCAAGGCGGTCATTGAGACCACCTGGAGCAGCATCGAGATTAGTATGGAGACTTAATATGTCGATCTCCATACGGGCGGCAGTCAGAAGGGTTCTTCCGGGAAGGCGATCGGGTAAGATCCTGAGGATGGGCTCTATTATGACCGGGTGGTGCGTTACTAGCAATTGGCACGCATTATCGCGGGCGAATTTTACTGTGCGGGGACTCGAGTCAAGACTGAAAGCAACAGCGGTAATAGAACGATCAGGGTCTCCTATCTGAATGCCACAATTGTCCCATTTCTCCGCGGTATCGAACGGAAACAGCTTATCAGCAATCTCAATTATCTGTGACAAACACGCCGCACTCACTAATCTGGTTCTCCTCCTCAGGTCATGTCAGGTTGTTCGATCATTTAGGTCCATTTTGTACTTGGCACAGTAATGTTCATTTCTCCTGGGGAGAAATGCGGTTTATCTATATTGGCCGGCAAAATATCCTTTCCTCGGGAATGTTTTGTAGCGACATCCGATCAATAACTTCTGAGTTCTAAGCTTCTCGCCCGTAAAAAATCACGGGGAGCTTGTTTAGCTCCCCGTGATAGAAGGTGCAAATCAAATGAAAGATTTCGGAAGACCATTTTGTCTCTCAGCCACGAGTGGGCCCACCTGGATTCGAACCAGGGACCAACCGGTTATGAGCCGGGGGCTCTACCGCTGAGCTATGGGCCCATTATTTTCGTTAATCTTTAATGCTATCGGTAATCTTCTCCACTGTCAAGGTTCAGTTTGTGCGGTATGATGATGGCTCGGTACGGCTTTGGTTAATGCTATTTTCCCACAGCGTACTCAAACCACTAGTAGCCTCCCCATCTACGGTACATCTGCTGATAACTCTGCCAATAATTATTAACACTACGGCTGTAATCATCCCTGGTCTCGGAATACGGCAGCACCGTCTCACGGCCTTCAACCTCGCGTACTTCGGCTACACTGATAAGCGCTTTATCGATCAAAGCCTGTCTCTTTTTCAACAGATTCTTGACATCCTTATCCTTCGCATTCTTTCCGCCTTGGGTGCATTCCAGCAGTTCATTAAAGAGCTGCTCCTCCTGATTCATCGTTTCCCTGCATTCCCTTCTTTTGCGGGTAAGAATGTTCTCCTTCACTTGCAAAGCATCACCGATCTGTTTGGCTATAGTGCTTGATGTATTTGGCTCTACAGTGGAGTTGTCCGCCAGTCTCGCAGCGGACGTTTGCTGAACAGTAGAGATTTCCTGAATCTTGTCTTTTAGGTTATTTAGATTTTCTTCCCAGCGCTCCCGGATGCCATTGCATTTTTCGAGAGTTTCGCAACCGCACGGAACAACTGAAATCATCGAAAGCAATGCCAGAATGAGAAGCAACATAGGCAAAAATATTGTCCAATGTTTCAGCTCATTCTTCACTTCTCGCAACTCCTTTCGACCGACAAATTCACAAGAAAATATTACTATAAATTGCGGGTTATCGCAAATACATTAAGCTTTTTTATATAAAAAAGCCACCTTGATCCGATTGGGGACCCAAGCCAATATCTTCTTTGGTTTCAATTTTGCTGATACTTGTTTGCTATCTCTTCCATTATTGCAGATATCTTTTCTGAAATTAAATAATTAATGCCCCCGTGATCGAATGAATCCCTTACAAACTCTATGAACTCTTCAAAAGCTCCCTGAGAGTTCAAAATCGTGGATGCGTTGTCAGCTTCCTTTTGTGTAAATTCATTGTCCGAATTTTCCGCCACTTTGCGGAAAGTCGTTTGAAGTTCTCTCTTATCGCCCCAAAATACTATTACATTATCCATGTAGTTATTCATATCATTGATGCACTTTATCAGGTCCTCACGACTCATTTCGCTGAAATCCATTGTTACTCCTGGCAGGAACTCTTCAGTGATCCAACACTCCAGCCTACGCAGCCAATCAACAACACTGCGCTGTTCGCATCTTCCTATGAATCAAAGCGCCCTCCCGGCACTGGCAATATGGAATCGAAGAAGATCAGAATTGAAGAGGAAGTTTTCTAATTTCGCGTAATTCGTCAGCACGGAGAGAGCGAGATATGGCTTGTTCCCAACGGAAAAATTTCCGCGACAGATTTTCTACCCTGCACAGTACGCCGCCTAATTCAAGTATTAGTTCTTGATTCTTTTCCATCTGGGCTCTGCGAAGTTCATCTTTCAGATGATGGATTAGTTTTCGAGCCTGTTCAGGGGTTTCGATGAACAGAGTAGGGTCGTAATCGCCTCCCCTTTTCTCTTTAGGGCTCCATCGAATCATGATTCCACTATTGTGCTCTCTCAGCATGAACCGGGACTTCCTTTTTATTCTACATTGAGAAATTTTTAACCGACCGACAACCCGGACCGTACTCTATCTTAACTTTGACCAAGCAATTGTCACCCGGTTCCTCTGCGACTCGGAATAATATATCACTTCTCAGTAAATTTCAATTGCTATGGGCAGACGCCGGGACGGACAACCCAGGGAATTATAGCCCTTGCATACCAAAATTTTTGGTGGTCCCCCGGCCAAAAATGGATCTTGTCTGAATGTGGAATTTAGCAATTTATCTCAGGCGCGCGGATCAAATCGGTCGATCTTGAAGTTACGAATTTCGTAGGAAGCAGGGTACACTACGGATGCTGATAACAATCAGTAATGATCGACGACATCATGCGCAACCATGTTCTATTCAGAAGATTTGATGAGACCTGTCACCCTGCTTTTTTTCGGCTTGAAAGCAGATCCAGAAAACCATCTATATGGTTCTCAAGTGTTTCCGGCGAATAGAGCCTGGGATCGTTATGATCTGCTTCAATGATAAGACCCGGAATCCCCGTGCGTTCGGTCACCGCCCGGCGGACCTCGGGAATATCTTGAGACACAAATTTGCAGCTTCTGTTGGAGTGGTAGAGAAAACCGTCAAGATTGTATTTCATGGCCAATTCGACGTAATCATCTATCCTCCGTCTTATATGCATATTGGCCGTGTAAAGGTACTGTGTTGTCCAATCTCCTAATGGGTCTTCAACTCCGACCGCCAGATTTGCCCAAGCCCATGTATACAGTGACGACACCAGGCTAATACCCCGTTCCTCCAGGAACATGGAAAGTCGACGCAACTCCGGCCAGATAGGGAGATTGTCCCAAAATAAGCGGAACCGTTCATTTTCAATTGCGCCTTTTCCCTCAGCAACGCGTTGATCAAGTTCTGTCAGGAGCTTATTGTAGAAATCTACCGCAACCTGGGTACCTCGTTGAGCAACGATCGGAGCCATAGCGATAAATTGGTCGAAGACGGTTATCGGTGATGGTGTGGCGGCTCCTGCCTCGAGGACTCGCGTCCAAAGGTCGGAAGCTTCCTTTGACAGCCTGATCGTCTCGCGGAGCGCATCCTGGTCAAGCGCGCGGCCGGTTATGCTCTCCATCACTCCGACCAAGTCTTCCAATTGAGATCGTACATACTTTTCCGCAGCTGTGTCCCGTTCCCCTCGGCCGGAATGCGGAATATCGATAAGCACCATTGGAGCATCATATATACGGCTAATCACCTCAAACCATTTTGCAAGGGTGCCGCACTGACAGTTCGACATCAGGATCAAATCAGGTTTAGGAAGACCCCATGTGGGGCTGATTCCGGTTTTGATTGAACCTATATCACAGCGCGCGTATGCACAAAGGTCCATGGAATAGCCCATGTTCTCAGCGGCCTGGGCCACTTCCACAGTTTGCCGCCTTGCTCCGATTATTGCGGCATGGTTCTCCGGATAAATTGGGATCATATTCATCGCGTACGCAAGTTCGACCGGCGTGAATGCATTCACATAAGCAATGAACTTACCCTGCTGATGAGCCATATGGGCGGCGGAATAGTAGTCAAAATTGATCTGCTTCAGACTCTTTAATGACTCGATTGGTTGCATCTCGATACCTTTCAGGGCAAGTCGCCCGCGATCATTTCTCTGAAGGCTTCAAGTCTTACCCGAATCTGTTCCACAGGCGCCCCGCGCGCGGATGTTTCAAGTACGAGAGAAGGAATTCCCGCCTTTTTTAAACCCGCTTGAAAATCAGGCACATCGAAGGCAGCGGCTTCACAAAATTTTGGATTAAGAAAGAGCACTGCTCGGGCATCGCTTTCACGAACTCGATCAACAAATTTCTCCACCAAGTCTGATGGTTTAAGATGATACCCCGGGTATGTTGCTGCAGCTAGATGGCGCTGCACCAGAGCGCTGATTGGATCGACGCCGAGAGGCGCGTCGTGAGCGATGCCTCGAAAACCGGTCGCAATTTCATCTTTGACGACTTGAAAGCCCAAGCTGTCTAGAAGCCCTAATATTTCTGGCGGATCCCAGACTTTCCCGCGCACATAAAGAGTTACCCGCGATTCCAAACTTTCAGAGGTATTGTTGTCCCATGGAAGATCCTCCATCCAGGCCAAGTGATCCTCCCTCGGAGCTCGCAGAGAGGCACCAATCAGCATCTGCACCCGTTCGACGGTCCACACTGAAGGTTGTCGCGCGTGCCGCGCATACGCGTCGCGCAGCCGAGTCCGGCTTGCATTATAAAGTGTGAGGCTCTCTATCAGCTTACTTTCTCCCACCTGGGACCCTGTCAGATTTCCCATAGCCTCCATGAATCGAGTGAATTCCGATCGCAGGTAAGCCTCGGCTCCAGGGAAGCCGATCCGTTTCGGCAATCGCAGAAATTCATTGTTCATCTTGGGGAAACAAAGATCCCAAATGTGAAAGAGATTTCGCGTGGTATCACACAGGTAAGGAATCACCATAGCGTCCAATACGTCAAGATCGCCTCGAAGTCCGAGTTCCAATGCCGCCATCGCATTGTTGCAGGTGTACCCGGGTATATGGGCTTGAGCGCGAGTGATTTGAATCCCGGTTCCTTCCAAAGCGACTGGCAACGCTCCGGCAGCGTGGATAATCTCTTCCGGAACATCCGGAACAAGGTGTCCCACTACTTTGCCCCCGGTTTTGTTTTTCCATGCCCGGGCTTTCTCTAGTGGTTCTTTCAAGGTTTCTCTGAACGGCTTCCACGGATCTTGCATTGTCATTTACTTTCTCATTCGAGGTTAAAACCTGTTATCAGGTATTGGCAAGCGTGCCACCATCCACATAAATGCTTTGTCCGGTAATAAATCCCGAAGCATCGGAGCACAGAAACAATACAGTGCCGACTATGTCCTCGGGTTCGGCAAGTCTTGACATGGGCACTCGAGTTACAAGCTGGCGCTCAACTTCGGGATTGGCCCATATAGGTTGACTGAAATGGGTCCTTGTAAGCCCTGGCCCCACAGCATTCACTAATATATTAAATGGCGCCCACTCGACAGCCATACACATGGTGAGCATTTTCACGGCCGCCTTACTCGCGTGATAAACTCCCATCATAGCCCCGCCTCGTACCGCGCCGACCGTTGTGATATTCACTATTCGACCGCCACCCTGCCCCATCATAACTTTAGCGGCCGAACGGCTTAACATAAAGGTTCCCTTTACGTTAGTATCAAAGATCTTATCAAAGCCGTCTTCCCGCAGGTCCATGAGCGGTCTGAAAAAACTCCTGGCAGCATTGTTGACGAGAATATTTATGCCCCCGAAATGATCAACCGCGGTTTTAACCAGCGCTTCCACTTGATCGCTCGCGGTTATGTCAGTCACTTGAGCTACTGCTTCCCCGCCGGAAGAGCTAATTTCGTCAGCTACTGCTTCGATTTCCGCAGCGGTCCTGGCCGCGACCACCACTTTTGCTCCGCATTGAGCCAATCCCAGGGCTATAAATTTTCCTATTCCCTTACCGGCGCCTGTGACAAGCGCCACTTTTCCCGTTAGATCAGGTTCAATTCCCATATCGCTACCCTCCATTGCAGGTCCTTTACACAATTTAACAGATTGTGGCTTTATGCAAGATTTATCTCACGGTGCGCTTTCTATAATCTCAGGACCATAATTCGTTCTCGATCCGGTTCACCCGATAATCTAAAGCCGACCTTCTGGTATAGTCCTATGGCCCTGAAATTAAATGATTCGACCGTCAGCCAAACCTTAGTAAGTCCAAGCTGCTTCGCCTTTTTCACGGCCAGCAAAGTGAGCTCAGTCCCTATTCCTCGGCTCCGAAATGGCTCGCTGACAAATATGATAAACTCGGCATCGCGTTTTTGTATTTCTGCCATCAGCGACGAATGGCCGATTACCTCGCCATGTGTCCAAGCGCAAAAGTTATTGGCTGATTTTAGTAACGTCTGGATCCATTGATTCCGGATCTTCTCGTCGGGCGGCGGAAGGCCCTGGTTCAGATCAGTCCTTGAGAAACCGTCATACATTTCTTTGAGAGAAGGGCAAGGCCCTTGCGCGATTTCTCCCACCAGGAACCGCTGTCCCAATTTATCCAAGCGTTCGAAGATCTGTTCGGCGATCATAATTGTTTCTTATCATCCTAGTGCCTTCTGAGAGGCCCAAGATCGATATTCCCCGTCGTATGATAATCATCGTTACCCGAGATTGCTGTCCCGTTCTTTGATCCCATTTCATTTTGGCTTGGATCAGATTAGCTCCTGTCACCAGTGTCTATCAGATCAGCTTCGTCCAGATTTGTTTTGCTCAGATCCACGCCCAACAGGGATGCCTTGACGAGCTTAGCGTCACTCAGTTTCGTTCCATTCAAAATGGCGTTACTCAGATTCGCTCCGATCAGACTTGCTCCGCTAAGATCCGCGCCGGTGAGGTCTGCAGACCTGAGGTTCGCGTCGCTCAGGTCTGCCCCGTTTAGGTCTGCGTTCGACAAATTGGCCTTATTCAAGTTAGCTCGATAAAGAAATGCTCTCCGCAATTTTGCTCCTGAAAGCACTGCCTCCCTGAGGTTGGCCGCCAGAAGATTTGCACCACTCAAATCTGCTGAGGCGAGTTTTGCGGAACTGAGATCACTTCCACTGAGATCAGTGGCTCTGAGCTTAGCTGAGCTAAGATCAGCTCCGTTTAGCCTCGCTGCGCTTAAATTGGCCGCGCTAAGTTTGGCTTTACCCAGTTTCGCCCAACTTAGATTTGCAGCATGTATGTCGGCCCGTCTGAGGTTTGCTCCGGTTAAATTTGCGTCACGGAGGTCTGCTGAGCTAAGCTTCGCAGCAGATAGATCAGCATCTGTCAAATCGGCCATGCTGAGGTCCACAGCGCTACAATCGGCTGAACTCATATCGGAACCATTCAACCTGGCGTGACTGAGGTCCGCGCCGCTGAGTATAGACCAGCTAAGGTCCGCATCCCTAAGATCCGCGTCTGTAAGATTAGCCGTGCTCAGGTTGGCTGCGGCAAGATCGGCTGAATTCAAATTGGCTCCAACCAGATCAGATCCCCTCAGGTCAGCTTCCCGAAGTCTGGCGCCGGACAAATCCGCTTCTCTGAGCCTAGCGCCGAGTAGGTCCGATCCCGTCAAATCGGCTTCGCTCAGCTTTGCCTTTCCAAGTCTAGCTCCCCGCAACTTGGCCCGCCTTAGATCAGCGCCGCTGAAATCCGCCTGCTGTCCATTAGGATCATTCTGGAGCCATAATGCGTGGAATTCCAGCGCCTTTTCAATTTCACCTGGCGTCATTATTTACCTCGTTCAAATTCTGGTTCAACGATTTTACAGTTTTGGCAGGAACGATTCAGCTATATTTTAGCGGATCGTGTTGTTATGTCCAATGTATGATGGTTTTTTCCATAATATCAATCAGCCAAGTCGGATATATTCCAAGCCAGATCAAGCCAATAGTCAAAATTGCCAGAAAAAAACCTGCGGCCATAGCGCCGACTGGGCGGGCTACCGTTCCCGGTTGCCATTCGGGTCTCGCGAACATTACCGCAATTATGCGGATATAGTAAAAGAGACCTATTATGCTGCTAATTACGAGAGATATTACTAACAGCCAAAGATCCGATCCTATTCCTGCTGCGATCAGATAAAATTTTGCGAAAAAGCCCGCTGTCAAAGGCATCCCGCTTAATGATAACAGTACAGCACTAAAGATTCCAGCTAACCAGGGGTTGCTCCAGCCTAACCCCTTATATTCATTGATGAGATCCGGCTCGCCATCGGCTCCGGATAACATAGATATCACGCCGAATGCTCCTAGGATCGTGACGAAATAGGCGGCTACATAATATCCCGCAGCCATAACAGCAGATTCTCCTGCGGCAAGCAGTGACACAAGTAAATATCCGAAATGCGCTATGGACGAGTAGGCCAATATTCTTTTCACATGATTTTGCATCAAGGCCAGCAAATTTCCTACAAACATAGTGACCGTCGCAATTATGGTAAGCGCAAGAAATATCGAATCATATGATCGGATATCGACAATAGTCACGTACCGCAACATAAGGGCAAAAACTGCACCTTTGGACACGGAGGCGAGAAAACCCGATACCGGAGCAGGCGCACCCTGATACACATCAGGAGTCCACATGTGAAACGGAACCAGAGAAAGCTTGAATCCCAACCCCACCAGGAATAGGCCGGTTCCTGGCAGCAACAGAGTAATGCGCCCGCCTGTTACAGCGGAAGCGATACGCGGGAACTCCATGGTTCCGGTTTCTGTATAAATTAACGCTATTCCAAAAAGGAGGAACGCGTCAGACGTGGCAGCCAAAATTAGATATTTGATCGCGGCTTCCAGGCCGTGAATTTCTTTTCTGGTGTACGCGATCATTGCATAAAGTGAGACGCTTAAAATTTCCAGGCTAAGAAAAAAAGAGGCAAAATGATTGCTCGCCACTATCCCGGCCGAACCTAAAACTGCCAATAATAACAGCACATAATACTCTTCTTTCGGACAATTGTGTTGCTCGAGATAATGGTATGAAAATAGTGTTACGGCTAAACCGGCCAGGACTAAAAGGCCCATGAAGAAGAGAGCGTAACCGTCCATGGTCAACAGGGGAGTGATCTGTCTGGGGATTATAAAATATATTACCGGCAATGCGCCGAGAGCCAGGATCAAACCTATCGCTGTCAACACCACAGTCACCACGTGACTACGATAGATTGCAATAATCATTAAAATTAATACTATGGCACCTGAAAGCACAAGCAACGGCAGTAGCGCCAATAGTTCGACACCGCTCATCTCTGAATCCCGTTATTTTGAGCTACCCCAATGCCCTTTGTGTTCGAGTCATGGGGATCTGAAATCCTGTTCCGATTGATAGTGGGGATGCAAAATGCCTCCAATTTATCGGTTCCTGCAATAGTGATCCGAGTAGCGGCTTGATGCCCGATCGAAGCAGTTGCGTTCATTCCGGTTTTGTCCTGCATGGCTTTTACCGTGGTATTGGCGACGTTGATCACCGTCTGGGGAAAAATACCCAACCAAATGATCGCTAAAACCAGTGCGGCTACCAGACCTGTTTCGCGAATCGAGAGGTCCTGGATCGACTGCTCTGATTTTTTCGGTCCGTAAAAAACCCTTGCCATGATCCTGAGCGAATAGACAACCGATAAGATCAGACCGCTTGCCGCGGGCACACTCATCCAGGGATTTGCCTCATATGTCCCGACCAGCACAAGGAATTCTCCTACAAAATTTCCCAGACCGGGAAGTCCCAGAGATGCCAGGACGAAGATCAGCGCCATACCACTCATCCTCGGGACAGTTGTCCAAAGACCACCCATTTGATTCAGGTCTCTGGTGCCGATGCGCTCTTGAAGCATGCCTACTAGTATGAAAAGAGCGCCTGTACTGATTCCGTGTGCTATCATCTGCACAATGGCGCCTGATATGGCCAAATCAGTACCGGCGAAAACACCCAACAGGACAAATCCGAGATGACTGATACTGGTGTACGCGACCAAACGCTTAAGATCGGTCTGCGCAAACGCCAACATTCCGCCGTAGATTATTCCGATAACTCCTGCTGTCATGGCTATAGGAGCCAACATCTTCGATGCCTCGGGAAACAGCGGCAAAATAAATCTAATCAGACCGTATCCGCCGGTCTTCAGCAATAATCCGGCTAAAATAACACTGCCGGCTGTCGGGGCTTCGGTATGGGCATCAGCCAGCCATGTATGAAAAGGAACCGCGGGTAATTTGACGGCAAAAGCAATGAAAAAACCCAACATCAATAGAAAAGCCGTCGATTTGGTAAGAGGGGTCCCCAGCAATTCGAAATAATTGAACGTATACAATTCAGTCATCTGCCCATGCACAAAATAAAGCCCAAGGATTGCAATGAGCATGAATAAGCCGCCGGCCTGAGTGAAGATAAAAAACTTAATTGCGGCATAAATTCTGTTCTCGTGACCCCAAATTCCGATTAGCAGGTACATGGGAATCAGCATCGCTTCCCAAAACACATAAAAAAGAATCAGATCGGTTGCGAGAAAGACTCCGATTATTCCAGCCAGACAGCTCATTAAATTAAAATGAAAAAAACCCACGTTTTCCTGAATCTCTGTCCAGGAGCAGACAACCGCTGTTATTCCCAAGAAGAGAGACAATGTAACCATGAGAAGACTGATGCCGTCCATAGATAACTGGAATCCCATCCCCCATTGAGGCACCCATTCATAATTAGCTGTGAAGATCCACGACGACGACGACAATTGAGGAGAATGCTCAACCCATATGAAAAGTATGATCAGTACGTCCGCAAAAAGCCCAATCAAGCAGATCCAGCGAGACCACAAAGTACCGCGCGAAGCCGACATCCATGACGCGACCCCTGCCAGTAAGGGTAAAATAATTAGTAATGTCAAAATCATATAAATGCCAGTATCCCTAGTATTACGATTGCGCCCAATGCTATTCCAGCAGCATATTGCCGAAGGTTACCCGTTTGGGTAAAGCTCAGGAGTTTATGCAATCCCTGTATGAGCGCGGCCGTAATCTCGTAAAAACTGTCTACAAAATCATTTCGATTGATATGCGTAATCCTGAGAAATGGAACAACCAATACTGTGTGGTACACCCAATCAAATCCCCATCCGGAAAACCAAAATCTATGCAGAATAGCTGCTAAGCCGGATGACGCTAGATTTTCGGAATAGCCCCGATGCCGCAGGAACAATAAATAGCTGATTAGAATTCCTCCAACAGAAGCGATTCCGGCTATCATTTGCAGGGCACTTTCAGTGCCCAAATCGGCTTCCGCGAGATGGAGAGGTGGTAGGGAAGTATTTAGAAAGTCTGAAAAAATGTGGAGATTTCCGAGAGAATGCGGTAGCTCGATAATGCCGATAATCAAAGAAAACAGCGCAAGACATATCAAAGGAATTCGAATGAGGCTGCCGGAATCTCCCATTAACCGCGTGTGTTCTTTGCCGAAACAGACCAGGAATACCATACGAAAAGTGTAGAGTGAGGTTAGCAGAGCCCCTAGGGTTCCACCCGCCCAGAGCCACGGACCTCCCTTATCTGAGGCCCATGTGTACCACAAAATCATTTCTTTACTATAGAAGCCGGATGTCACAAAAGGCAGGGATGCCAACGAAGCCGCGGCCACAAGAAAAGTCCAAAAAGTAACGGGTAACCGTTTGCGGACTCCACCCAATTTAAATATGTTTTGTTCGTGCCCTGCGGCTAGAATTATGGACCCGGCAGCCAGGAACAGTAACGATTTGAAAAATGCGTGAGTCACAAAGTGGAAAATTGCGGCAGACCACGCGCCTACACCTAAAGCCAGGAACATGTAACCGATCTGACTTATCGTTGAATACGCCAGAACTCTTTTTATGTCGGATTGCGTCAAAGCGCTGAAGCTCGATATAAGCAGCGTGGCCAATCCTATAATGGCAACAGCCTCCTGAACCACAGGAGCCAAAGAGAACAGACCGTTTGTGCGAGCGATCAGGTACACGCCTGCGGTAACCATTGTCGCGGCATGAATTAGTGCGCTCACAGGGGTAGGCCCGGCCATAGCGTCAGGCAACCATGTCTGCAATGGGATTTGCGCGGATTTACCGACCGCGCCGGCTAACAGCAAAGCCGCGGCAGTAACAGCCAATGTTGATCCTACTGGCCATTGCTGCGCAGCCCGACGCATCAATTCCTGTATTTCCAATGTGCCCAGGTTATTGAACAGGAGGAACAGCCCGATAATCAGGGCCGTATCTCCAATCCGAGTCATAATGAAAGCCTTAATTGCGGCTCGTACATTAGCCGGATCTTTGTACCAGAATCCTATTAGGAGGAAACTGCACAGGCCCACGCCTTCCCAACCGAAATATAACAGAAGAAGATTATCCGCTAAGACAAGTGTCAACATAGAGGCCACAAACAGATTCATGTAAGCAAAGAAACGGCTGAAACCATCATCCTCCATCATGTACTCTGCGGAGTACATATGAATCAGAAAACCGACAATAGTGATGACTAGAAGCATGCATATCGAGAGAGCATCCAGGTACAAAGCCACTTTGGGCGCAAACTGGCCCAAGGTGATCCATGTCCAAAGATTCTGAGTATATGAATAGTTAGCCGGAGGGGACATGATGAAAATTATTCCGACTAATATCGCCAGGGCCGCTGAGAACGCCACGGAACCTACACCAACAATGGCGACCATAACACGAGGAAACCGTGCGCCTAAAAGACTTAGCACGATGAAACCGCCCAAAGGGAAAGTGGGAATTAACCAGAGCAGGTCGAGCATTTTCAGCCTCGCATCGTGCTTGCCGCGTCCACATCCAGCGTTGAAAAATGATGATAAAATTGCATGGCCAAGGCTAAACCCACGGCGACTTCCGCGGCCGCCATGGCAAGAATGAAAATAAACATTATTTGCCCGTCGGCTTGCTGCCACTTGGATCCAGCCACTACGAAGGCCAATCCTGCTGCATTCAGCATTATTTCTACCGACATGAGCATGAAAAGGATATTCCGCCGCACCAACACTCCGATCAGACCGAGCCCGAAGATTATTCCGGCGAGCACAAGTACATGTTCAATAGGAACAGCTGCAATCACGATTTCTCCTCAGTTGTCGCGAAAGGTTCGGTTCGTCGGCCCAGATGGTACGCGCCCACAAGGCCCGCCAGGAGCAGCATGGAAGCCAGTTCCACTCCAAGCACG
Organism: Desulfomonilaceae bacterium; assembly: GCA_052144015.1. Lineage (GTDB taxonomy): Bacteria > Desulfobacterota > Desulfomonilia > Desulfomonilales > Desulfomonilaceae > DATJPW01. The sequence goes on along the minus strand of JBKQRG010000222.1, from coordinate 36,045 downwards.
TAGGGGCCGAAGAGCGCAATGCCAACCTGTTTTGGGGTCACTTCAGACCCTGCCGGCGATGCCGCTCCTATCACACCAATAATATAAATTAGCTCAGAAATAAGAATGATCGCCAAAACAGAAGGGCCGATCCATATCGTTGGTTTTAACCAGTGGCTCTCTTGCTCCTGTGCGCGCGGTCCTAAATTGAGCATTATAATCACGAACACAAACAGCACCAAAATCGCCCCGGCATAAATAATAATCTCAAGGGCAGCCGCAAATGCCGCTCCCAGTACGAGAAAGATCACTGCCACCGAAAAGAACGAAAGAATCAAATACAAAAGAGCATGAACAGCGTTGAGACGCGTTATTACCATAAATGTCGAAAAGACCGCGATTGCAGCCGATATATAAAAAACAATGTTCATGAAGAAAGCCTCTGCATCATTTTTCAGGGCAGCAGATTGTAAATATCAACAGGCTTCTCCTCGTTTTCTGCTTCGCCTTTGTCTTTCCGGTCTATAGAAATTCCTGCTACCTTGTAGAAATTGTAATCAGGATGCTTCCCGGGACCGTTTATCAAAAGATCTTGTTTTTCATAGACCAAATTATGGCGATGGTATTCACTCATTTCAAAGTCATTGGTGAGTTGGATAGCGTACGTGGGGCATGCCTCTTCGCAGAATCCGCAGAAAATACATCTGGAGAAATTTATTCGGAAAAATTCCGGGTAACGCCTACCATGTTCATCCTGGGTCGCCTGCAACGAGATGCAGTCAACCGGACAAGCCACAGCGCATAAGTAACATGCTACACACCGCTCCCCGCCTTCAGGATCACGTGACAATATTATGCGGCCCCTCCATCTTGGAGGTATATTGGGTTTTTCTTCCGGGTAAAGAATTGTCTCTCGTTTGTGAAACATATGTTTGAGGACAATCCAAATTCCTTTGAGCAAACTAAACATCACGTCCCCTGGTTATTGCGCGGCAAGCAATATGCCGCCGGTAACCACAATGTTGATGAGGGATAGCGGTAGCATCAATTTCCATCCAAAAGAGAGCAGTTGATCGTACCTGACTCTAGGAAGGCTGGCACGAACAAGTATGAAGCAGCAAATAAAGAAGAATGTCTTTAATATCAGCCACACTAAGGGCGGCAGGATCGGACCCAGCCACCCGCCGAAGAACAGGGTAGCAATAAGAGCGCTAATTAGAGCAACTCCGATATATTCGCCCACAAAAAACATCCCGAACTTCATTCCTGAATATTCTGTGTGATAACCCGCTACTAGTTCGTTTTCAGCCTCTGGTAGGTCAAACGGTATTCTTCGCGTCTCGGCGAGCCCGGCAATAATGAAGATTATGAGTCCGGGGAACTGGGGTATACAGAACCACATCTTCCGCTGAGCTTCAACTATTTCAGGAAGACTGAAGGATCCGGCCAGCATAATCACCCCTACCAACGATAACCCCATGAATACTTCGTAGCTCAACATTTGCGCGGCTGCTCTCAGACCGCCCAGGAGTGAATATTTATTATCCGAAGACCAGCCTGCCAGAGCGATGCTGTAAACGCCTAAAGAAGACATGGCGAGAAAGAAAAGCACACCTATATTTAGATTCGCTACTTCAATTCCAGGAGCCATAGGAATGACGGCAAATGCTAGCAGAGTAGTCACCACAATTATCGCCGGGGCAATGACAAAGACAGCTTTATCCGCAAAAGGAGGAACCCAATCTTCTTTGGTGAATATCTTGATCATGTCCGCAGCGACCTGGAGCAGGCCAAAGGGGCCGGCCCGATTCGGACCGTAACGATCCTGCCACAGCCCTAAAAGCCTGCGTTCCAGCCAGATCAACCCGGCAGCGGTTGCAACTACTCCCAACAGTACTGCAAGCACAATTATGATTGATCTGATCAGCTCAGCCATTTTATTTTCCGGTATTGGGTCCCGCGGCTACGCCCGCACCTGCAGACTCTTTTTCAGGAATGTGATCCAGAATTCTGACCCATTGCGGCCATATAATGCCTTCCAGACCGGGTAAGCCCACAGGAATGGCAATTAGCCCTGTCGCTAAAGTTGGCATGATCCTTATAGGAAGCGATCGGATCATTGTTCCGAACTTCAGCGCCACCTCATCCCCTTCTTTTTTTCTTAATGAATTCGCGTCGTCTTGATTCATGCCGACATAGGGTTTAGGAACTCTTTCTGATATGGCGGTCCCTAGAGCGCTAAGTTCTTCGGACCCGAAAATGTGAAAACAGGGAACCACAAACCATTCCCCCTCGCGTCTTTTGAATGATTCGGGAATGTCGGTGAAGTTAACCGTTTTATGATCTTCGGCACGTACTATTAAACGTTTGCCGACATCGCCACCCATAAGCGGACCACTAATTTCAGTCTGAAACTTGTTTAAGGCCTGTACGGAATTCCAGCCGGGTGCCCAGAACCGGGGTACCAAGGGCGCAGGAGGGATTCCTTGATAGCCTTCCATGGAAAAGGACAAGGGAGATTGGGGATCTTTCGACGGCTCAGGCTCATGCACGCTAACATTGGCGAACATGGCTGTTCGTCCACTGTAACGGTGCGGCTGTCGCGGAATTTTCTCTCCCGAGATGCGAAAATCAGCCGGTGGTGTTATCTCCGTTATTCCTTTGAGTGCTGGAATTTCAGCCGAAATAGCTGCTTGGATTGCATCGATTGTTTCCAAATTACGGGCTTCGCCCATCCCGAGGGCTAACATGATATCACAGAGCCACAGCCAGCTAGGTTGAACTTCACGGGATGCTGAAAAAACTTTGTAAATCCTCTGGCATCGCGATTCGCTGTTCACCAGCGAACCATCGGTTTCCGCAAAGGTCCCTGCAGGCAGAACGACTCCTGATTCTGATGCTGTTCGATGCCACACGTGGTCTATTACTATGACATGTTTGCATTTTTGTAGAACAGCCTCAACAGTTTCCTCGTCTGCTCGGCGATAAAGATCATTTTCGAGGACAATTAGCGTATCCGCCGTTTCTGCCAATATCTTTTCAAAACATTCTTTTATGTTTCCGCCGCCCAATAGCGCCAGACCGAGAGAGTTGCACTCCAGCGCTGTGTAAAATAACCCTGCTTCCCGGCCTGTGTCACACAAGGCTGCGGCCAGGTTTGCCGCGGCCTGTATGATCGAGACATTTCCACAACTTGTCCCGGATATGATTAACGGTCGTTTAGCTTCCTTGAGCACACTGGCTATATTAAGGGCTAATTCATTTGCCTTATCAGTCAGACCAGAAACAGCTACCAGAGCAGGATTTACCTCATGGGCAATCTGAAAACCTAATCTGGCAATGTCGTCGGGCGTTGCATACCAAGAATGAGCGGCAACTTCATCCAGTTTAGTTTGGTATGGAGCTATAACGACCAGAGGGCCCTTTTCATCTTGAATCGCCTGCCGAAACGCGCCTTCGCTCCATCTGGGGATTTGGAGTTTCGACGCTATTTCAAGCGGTTTTTGCAGAATTGATTGGCGCAGAGATAATGCTAATCTAGGGGCGACATTTGTAACATCCTCTCCCAGAACCAAAACCGCATCACATACTTCAACTTCTCTCAGTGACGGCCTATATCCCGGCATTTTGCGCTGAATATCCAAAATGGAAAGAACGCATTTATATTCTGTGTAGGACATCCCGATGTAAAAGTTTTCAGCACCGACAAACGACCGCAATGCGAAATTTGCCTCGAGGGTTGCTCGAGGGGAGCCTATCCCAACCACATTATTATTTCCCGTCAAAATTTGTCTTATATGGTCCAGTATGTCTTCTTTTTGCACAGATTTCGCTGCATCATTTTTTTGAGCAAAACGCTTGAAAAATGGTTTGCGGATTCGGCGATCGCTGTTTACAAATTCATATCCGAATCGGCCCCGGTCACATAGATAATAGCCATTAACCTCAAAGTTGTATCTGTTTCGAATTCTACGCAAAGAACCATATCTTTCGCCTGGTATAGTGTTGCAACCAAGTCCGCAGTGAACGCAAATGGATGGCGCTGTCTGCAAATCCCATTTACGGGTATAGTGTTTTTGGAGTGTTTTGTCCGTGAAAACCCCTGTGGGGCACACTTCGACAAGATTGCCACTGAATTCATTCTCCAGGACGCCCTCTTTGGCTCTACCAAAGTACAAATGGTTATGCATTCCAAAAACGTTAAAATCTCTTCCTCCGGCATAATCCCTATAAAATCGCACACAACGATAACATTGAATGCATCGGTTCATTTCATGAGTTAAGAAGGGTCCAAGATCCTGATTGCGGTAAGTACGCTTTTTAAACCGATATCGGCGATATGTGTGGCCAGTCATGACGGTCATATCTTGAAGATGACATTCACCCCCTTCGTCACAGACAGGGCAATCGTGCGGGTGGTTGGTCATGAGCCACTCTATAACTCCAGCTCGAAATTGCCGAACCTCAGGATCGTCAATGGAGATTCTTGTTCCATCGGCAGCATCGGTAATACATGACATGACCAACATGCCGCGTGTATCTTTTTCATCTCGAAACTGTTTTACAGCGCATAACCGGCATGATCCCACCGAATGCAAGGCTGGGTGCCAGCAAAAGTAAGGAATATTGAAGCCGAGCGAGAGGCAGGCGCTCAGTAGGTTCTCTCCGTCCTTTACTTCATAGGGCACGTTATCTATATAGATCGTCGCCATGCCTATCTCCACGGGCAACGTTTCTCTGTAATATGGCGCTCAAAATCTTCTCGAAAAAACTTCAAGGCGCTTTGCAGCGGTTCCATAGCGCCCGGAGCGAGCGCGCAAAAAGTTTTGCCCGGACCCAAAAAATGGGTATGAAATTCCAAGATGTCGAGGTCACCGGGTTGACCTAAACCTTGTTCAATGGCTTCCAATATCTTGGCGGTCCATGGGAGGCCATCCCGGCACGGAGTGCACCAGCCGCAGGATTCTTGAGCGAAAAATGCCTCTAGATTATGGACCATTCCCACCGGGCAGGTTTGATCATCTAGTACAATTATCGTCGCTGTACCGAGCCGGCTGCCGGCTTTTTGGACAGAATCGAAATCCATTGGAGTGTCCAGGTGTTCCTCAATCAGAAAATCGGTCGACGCACCTCCGGGCAACGCACCGCGAAACTTCAAACCTTCTCGCATACCACCCGCGTGAACTTCCAAGATTTCTCTCATGGATGTACCCATAGGTAATTCCCAAGCTCCCGGGTTCTTCACCTTACCGCTGACGCCGTAGATTTTGGTTCCGCCATCTTTGCTCCGGCTCAGGCTTTTGAACCAATCAGCGCCGTTATTGACTATATGAGGTATGTTACAGAGAGTTTCTACATTGTTCATCAGCGTTGGTTTTCCCCAAAGACCTGATTCTGTCTGTCGCGGCAATCTGTTGTTGGGAATTGCTCTTTCGCCCTCAAGGGAATTGGTCAATGCGGTGCCTTCACCGCATATGTAGCGACCCGCGCTGACATGCACGTGCATTTCAAGATTGAAGCCGGAACCAAGGATATTTTTCCCAAGATAGTTGCGGCTGTAAGCCTCCGCGACAGCCGTTTTCAGTCGTCTCGCGGCCAAAGTGTATTCCCAACGTACAAAGATGTACGCTATTTCGGTATCAGCCGCAAAAGCTGCTAGAATCATACCTTCGATCAATTGATGTGGGTTGCCTTCCAAGAGTAGGCGGTCCTTGAATGCGCCTGGTTCCATTTCATCCGCATCGGCTATCAAGTACCTTGGACGAACCATGTCAGGACCTGAAGGCATAGCTTCCCACTTGACTCCCGTAGGAAAACCCGCTCCCCCCCGGCCGCGCAGGTTCGAGTTCTTAATCAATTCCACAAGTTGTTTTGGTGTCATGCTATTAAGAGCTTTGCGAAGCGCCTGATAACCACCCACTCGCTCATAATCCTTCAGTTCAACGGACGCCCAATCGGGACGAATATTTTGTGTAAGCGGTCGCTCCATCTTTCCCGGCCTACTTATAATTTTCCAGAACAGTTTCGATCTTTTTTCGATCCAGGTCCCAGTACAATTCTCCATCAATCATAATTGCGGGAGCATGATCGCACGCGCCAAGGCATTCTACCGGCAGTAATGTAAAACGGCCATCCGGAGTGGTTTCCCCCATTTCGATACCCAAATGTTGGGTAAAATAGTCGAGGACCCTCCCAAAACCCATGATCCAGCAGCTCACACTGTTACAAATCAGAATTATGTGGCGTCCCACCGGCTTGCGATAAATATGATTGTAAAAAGTCGCCACACTGTCCAGCTCATCGATAGTCATGTCGAGGAAATCCGCAATGGCTTTTAGACTGTCGTCTGAGATCCATCCCAGACTGTTCTGCACCACCTGCATAGCGTCAATGCATGCGCTTCTTTTGTTCGGGCACGTTTCAATCTCAGCTTGTATCTTACGCTTCATCTCATCGGTCAACATTACATTGTACCCCTGGGGACCCGTTCATAATTTTATCTATCAACGTCGGCCATTACGTAATCAATGCTGCCCAAAATTGCGATTAAATCAGAAACGGTCAAACCTCGGCTTATTAACGGTATCATTTGCAAATGAGGGAACGATGGAGTTCGGATTCGCACTCGATATGCCATTGTGTTGCCGTCGCTCATCAAGTAATATCCATTGTTGCCCTTGGTTGCTTCAATCCCGCAAAAAGCCTCGCCTGGCGGAATTACAGGTCCCCAGCTTACGTTAAGAAAATGATCTATAAGGGTCTCTATATCGTGCATTGTATGGTCTTTGATAGGCGGAGTGGCCAAAGGATGATCGGATTTGTAAGGTCCATCGGGCATACTTTTAAGGCATTGATCGATTATGCGTAGACTTTGTCGAATTTCTTCCACCCTGACCAACCCACGATCATAGCAATCACCGTTATTACCAATGGGTATATCGAAATCGAATTGGTCATATCCGGAATACGGCCTTTTCTTACGAAAATCCCATTCGAATCCGCAGGCCCGTAATCCCGGGCCAGTTGCGCCCCATTCTATGGCTTCATCGAGTGAGTAGCACCCGATTCCCTTGGTGCGTGCCTTAAAAATGGGGTTCTCCATAACGAGCTTATCGTATTCCATCATTCTTGCCGGAAGATAATTCAAGAAGTTGCTGACAAGCTTGTCCCAGCCATTTGGAAGATCCTGAGCCACTCCGCCGATGCGGAACCAACTTGGGTGCATTCGGCCTCCCATAATGGCTTCAACTACTTCGAATATACGTTCCCGGTCACTGAACATGTAGAAGACCGGAGACATCGCTCCTAGATCCTGGGCAAAAGTCCCATACCAGACCAAGTGACTGGCGATCCGAAAGAATTCCGCCATCATTATGCGGATAACTTTGGCTTTATCGGGTACCGTGATTCCGGCAAGCTTCTCGACGGCCAGAACATAGGGAAAATTGTTCATGACGCCACCGAGATAGTCGATACGATCAGTATAGGGTATATATGTATGCCAGGATTGCCTCTCGCCCATTTTTTCTGCCCCGCGATGGTGAAAACCAATATCGGGAGCAGCATTCACGATTTCTTCACCATCAAGTTCAAGCACAATCCGGAACACACCATGGACCCCGGGATGATGCGGCCCCAAGTTCAGGAACATGAAATCCGTATTCTGACTGGAGCGACGCATACCCCAATCTTCCGGTCGAACCTGGAGCGTTTCCTCTTGAGCGGCCGCTTTCCCCTCCGGCAGCTGAAATGGTTCCATCTCGGTGGCCCGGGCTGGATGTTCCTTGCGCAAAGGATGTCCTTCCCACGTCGGGGGCATCAGGATTCGTCTTAAATTCGGGTGCCCGTCAAATACAATGCCGAACATGTCCCAAACTTCTCGTTCGTACCAATTCGCAGAAGGCCAGATGTTGGTGATGCTAGGAATTCGAAGTTTTTCATCTCGAATACCTACTTTGATTCGCAGGTCAGCATTTCGGTCAAAAGAGAGCAAATGATAAACTACTGTAAAATCGCAAGCAGGACACCCTTCTCGATTCGACCGAACCCTCTCGTCAACGGCTGTGAGATCGTACAGCATGCGATAGGGCTGAGGGGCTTCGAATTTTAGATAACGCAAGACGGCATGAATTTTGTCGCTTGGAACCCATAGTGTCTGCACTTCATCGTGCTGCTGGACTCCGAACGTATCTTCTCCGAATCTGCCCTGCAATTCTTTCAGAATTTCCGACTCACCATTCATAGGAACCGGATTACACCCCCTCGAGCTTATCAGGTGACCGCAAACCTGTGGTTTGCCTTCTCATATCGCGTTTCAAATCTCTCATGGATGGCCTGTCAGGCCGGACTACTTCCTGTGGACCAATAATTGTGCTCAAAGGTCGGCGTTCGGCGCCCACCATCTTCTGCAGCAGGAGAAGACCTTCCAGGAACGCATCCGGTCGAGGCGGACAACCCGGAACATACACGTCTACAGGTAGAAACTTGTCCACGCCCTGCACAACACTATAAATGTCATACATCCCACCAGAATTGGCGCATGATCCCATGGAGATCACCCAACGGGGTTCCATCATTTGTTGATACAGTCGTTTAATAATCGGTGCCATTTTGACAAATACCGTGCCGGCAATGACTATCAAGTCCGATTCCCGCGGCGTTCCTCGGAGCACCTCAGCCCCAAAACGGGCAAGATCGTATCTGCTGGTAAAAGCTGTGGCCATTTCGACGTAGCAACATGACAAGCCGAAGTTAAACGGCCAAATGGAATACTTACGCCCCCATGCCAAGAGGTCCTGAAGTTTTGTTAACAGAACACTCGAACGAACCGCGAGTTCTGCGGAACTTTGCTCTTTTAGTTTAACGTCAGATTCTCCCGGCTCAAATTTCATGATTCTCAATATTCCTTCTGTTCTCTTTAATAACTGTTTGCTTCGGCGACTTTTTGAAATCAGATACTGCCCGCGTTTGTCAATTATCGTGTTTTTTGAGAGACACTATTCAAAGCATCAGGTCTACTTTTCGTTCTCAAATCTAGTGCCCCAACGCCCCAAAGATAGATTAAAGCTACAAACAGAATTCCGATGAAAATAACAATTTCAATGTAGCCCGCCCAACCAAGCTCCCGAACAGCAATTGCCCATGAAATAATAAACAAGGTTTCCAGATCGAATATTACAAAAAAGACTGCAATTAAATAAAAATTAGCATTAAACCGAATTCGCGCAGATCCTGTCGGCATTATCCCCGACTCATATGGTTCCCCTGTTGTCCTTTCCCTGTGCCTTTCGCCCAGAAAATAGGACAGGCCAATCATAACGATCGCCAAGGCCAAAACAGCAAAAAAATAGAGTGCCAGCGGCCACAGGACTACGTTCAATATGCAGTCTCCTCAATGCAGACGTGGTTTTTGTGGCCCGACCTGATAACGAGTTCTACGATATCGACTCAGCAATACGGAGGCCTCTCTTTTCATCTCGTCCGGGTCAACTGCTATCAGGGCCACACAATACATTAAATAGACCTAATACTTCAAAGCTCGAAAGTATAGTAGGAAAAATGAAAATTTTGCATCAGAGTCGATTAAGGCATAAGCATGCGCCGCAACTGATCTTCTTGTTTGCTATTGAGCATAGATTTAACAAAATTTTGCATCTCGGGATTACTTAAATATTGCCTCATTGTGGTGCTTTTAACCCGCTTGACAATCTATCAATGATGAATATCTCAGATCGCAGGAACAGCAACAATTGCCTTAGTTTAGGGAATTTGGTGATCGTTAGGCTGACTTTTCTCTCTATAAATGCAAGCAGGAGATCAGGTTCCGAAATTAGATTTGCAAACTAATAATCCGCAAGGAGGAATGAAAATGATTGGATGGAGAATAGATCGAGGTCTATGGAATGAATTGGATCGTATTCAGCGTGGCATGGATGAACTGTTTACCGCGCTCAGTGGCTCGCGCAGACCTATTCTGGAGGTACCTTGGCGGCAAGCTCGGCTTTTCCCTTTGCTCAATCTCAAGGAGGTGGACGATTCTTACGTGGTGACCGCGGAAATTCCCGGGATGAAAGCCGATGATCTTGAAATTAAGATTGAAGGGGACACGCTCACGCTTAAAGGTGAACGAAAACCTCACGAATTGGCTGAAGGCGCAAGTTATCATCGTCGCGAACGAGCCACGGGAACTTTCCAGCGAAGCCTGACCCTTCCGGCCAAGATAAACCCTGAAAATGTCAAGGCCGTTTACAAAGAGGGAGTGCTGAACATAACTTTGCAAAAGGAAAAAGAAGCTTTGCCTAAACAGATAACCGTTACTACGGAGTCATGAATTCGGAAGAAGGAGGATAATCAAAATGGCGGACCAGGAATTGCAAGCCACCCCAAAACAGGAAATTGCGCCCGAAAAGGGTGAATTGACTTTGGAAGGCCCTTATTTTTCCCCGGCCGTGGATATTTACAGTAATGAAACGGAATTGGTCCTCATGGCTGATATGCCGGGCGTGCAAAACGATCAGGTTGAAGTTGACCTCAGGGACGGTATTTTGTCAATTTTAGGCAAAGTACCGCTCGAAAGCACATCAGGCGAAAGTCTCCTTGCAGAGTACAGGACGGGCAACTACTTTCGAACCTTTCGGCTGACTGATGACATTGATACCGGGAAAATAACCGCGTCACTTTCGGACGGAGTTTTGAAGCTGACCTTGCCGAAAGCTGCCAAGGCCATTCCACGAAAAATACCCATTACCATCGGCTGAAACCGATCTATCGCCGCCCAATTGACCCCCGGAAGCCGGATCAATTATCCAAGCAGTAGGACCCGTGATACACCGGTTCTACTGCTTTGGTTTGTGAATTCCGTTAAGCCGCACAGGAACGTGGTTGATCAGAACCGATGTTTTTGACCTTTTCCTGATGCTCTTTTGATTTCAAAATGAACGTAAATCAAACGAGCTATATGCTTCTAGGATTTTTCAGGCACAAATCTACTAATTCGTCCACTGAGGCTGTTCCGACACACATCACGGTATCCGCGGCTCCCCAATAAATCTTCACTGTTCCGTCGTTTTCAGGAATTGCGCCACAGGTGAATACCACGTTATGAACATAGCCGGTTATTTCCCATGGGTCTTCAGGTTGAAGGACCCAATCATCGGCAATTCCGATAATTTTGGACGGATCGTTCAAATCGTGCAGGGCCACTCCCAATCTGTATATGGCGCCATCCATAGTTTGAAAAACGCCGTGGTATATGTGGAGCCACCCCTTTGACGTTTCAAATGGCGTTGCGCCTGGGCCGATCTTCATTTGATCCCAATGATAAGGAACGGGTTTCATGATCAGCTTGGAATCACCCCAATGAATAAGATCCGGCGAATAGGAAATCCAGATGGACCAAGGACTTATCTCTGAATGAGGGCGGTCCAGGCGTGCATACCGATTTGCAAATTTTTTCGGGAAAATAACAACATTTCGATAATCGGCCTGTGTAATCAAGGAGATTCGCTCAATCGATTTGAAATCGGCTGTCCTAGCCAAACCGATTCGGACGCCATGGGGTGAATAAGCACTGTAGGTGATGAGATACTGTCCATCAATAAAAGTTATACGAGGATCTTCAACTCCGAATTTTTCGTATTCGGCAAACAGGCCTTCTTTGCTCGGGATTAAAAATGGCTCAGGATCGACTTGGAAATCGAACCCATTTTCACTTCTGGCTAATCCGAGGATGGAGCGACCATTCCTGAGATGAGAGCGGAAAATCATTATATATGTGTCGCCAAATTTCGATACTGCCGCATTATGAACCGTGTCCACGAGGTACGGGACGTCGTGCTTGGTGAGTATCGGATTACCCTTATAGCGCTGAATCAAATTTCTCTTGCTTAACATTGAAAACCCAAAATTATCAGCTTCTGCCGAAGTCGTCCTCGAGACGTTCGATATCATCTTCTCCGAAATAATCGCCCCTCTGAATCTCGATAAAAACCAGCGGGACTTCGGTGGGGTTAAGTACCCTGTGAGCCGCTCCGACAGGAATGTCAACTGATTCTCCATCAGTAAGGTGAATCTGTTCTGAATCGCGTGTGACCTGTGCTGTTCCGCTTACGACATGCCAATGTTCCGATCGATGATGATGACGTTGAAGACTCAGTCTCTTACCGGGATAAACCACTATTCGTTTAACTTTGTGATCAGGTAAGTCCGAGAGTACCACGTAATATCCCCAGGGACGGTGATCCTCCCGTTTGGTCTCCTCAAGGATTTGTGAATAGATTTTAAGATAATTTTCCACCATTTGATCACGAGAAAACCGTGATTCAACGAAATCTCGGCACGATTTTCTAGAGACTGCCTTTATTTTCCCGATTGCTTCAACAGCTTCTGCGACATCAGCTACGATAAAACCATTGACACCGTCAGCAATGAGTTCCCGCATAGATCCACGATCAAAAGCTATTACCGGCGTTCCGCATGCATTGCATTCGACGATTGAGAGTCCAAATGGTTCATTGAAGCTTATCGGGTGCAGCAAAGCATAAGCTTCACCTAGGAGTCGGTCCCTTGCCTCCGGACCAACACTACCTATATATTTGTATTTTGAACCGTCGAGATAAGGCTTGACCTCCGTATCAAAGTACAATTGATCTTGTATTATTCCCGCGAAAATCAGCGGCATATCTGTTTTGGCTGCAATCTCAATGGCTTCCTTTGCACCCTTATCCGGATGAATCCTTCCGAAGAAGACAAGATATGTCCCTTCAGGTTCTCTGAACGTAAAATTATCGAAATCGATTCCATGATAGACATTGCCTATATAATCGAGTTCCGGTGAGCGATCCGCATAACTTATCGATGCGTAATAAGTTCGTCCATTATATTTCCGGTAAACAGGAAGGATTTTCTCAGAGGAGAAACCATGGATTGTGGTGAGGACCGGCGTATCTACCAAATTGGAATAAGTGAGGGGTAAGAAATCAAAATGATTGTGGATTAGATCAAATTCATTAGCTCTTTCGAAGAGTTCGCTGATATGAAGACATTCCCAGACCTTCGCGTCAAGGTTTTTGTCCTCTTCGTAGGGCCTGGGCACAATTGAATGCAACTTGCCGCTGGTTTCCGAATCCGCTGTAGCGAACAGCGTCACATCGATTCCTCTGTTAACAAGTCCTTCGGTTAATAACGAGACTACTCTCTCCCACGGGCCATAATGTCTAGGCGGAGTTCGCCACGCGATGGGAGATAAGACGGCAATTCGCATTTCTGCCCCCCCCCGATTTTGTACCGGTTTGGCTTCAGATCCTTAATAGGATAATTAACACTCAGATCCTGGACCCTCCGGACATGTCTTTAAAAATTCCAACAAATCGCTCGTTTTGCCGGTAGCAAGGGCCATAGAGCTATCCGCTACACCATAGTATAATCTGATCGCATCACCCTGCACAATCCATCCGCAGGGAAACACTACGTCATCAACATCTCCTTCTCTTTCGTAGGGTTCCTGAGGACCGAAAATCCATTGATCAGATCTTCTCAGCACCCGGGTTGGATCTTCTAAATCCAGCAAAGCCACTCCCAGTCTGTATATGCCCCCACTAACCGTTTTTCGAACCCCATGATAAAGAATTATCCATCCATCCGGCGTTTGAAGCGGAGGTGGAGATAAGCCTATCTTATCTGCATCCCACCATCCACCCTGTTTGGCGGGCAGCAACACTTGATGATCTCCCCAATGCTTCAAATCCGGAGAAAATGAAATCCAAATGTGGGCTCCAGTTAAGGTAGATGCCGGCCTGTGAAGCATCGCATACCTGCCTTTAAATCTTACAGGAAAAAGGGCCGCGTCTTTATCTTCAGGCGGCATAGCCGGACCTAATCTCTTAAATTTTTTGAAATCCTCCGTTGTGGCAATCGAAACTAAGGGACCTCCCTTGGAATATGCTGTATAGACAACTGCCCAGACCTTCAGATCCTCTATGAAGGTTAGTCTGGGATCTTCAATGCCCCAAACTTCCTCAGGATTTGTTATGGGCGACGGCGCAAGTGTGGGTTCGGGATCGATGATCCAATTATTGATGCCGTCCTTGCTACGAGCTGCGCATAAATGAGAAAATCCCCTTCGATCCTCTACTCTTACGAGCAATAAGTGATCACCATTGAACCTGGCTGCGCCGGCATTGAATACCGAGTTTACCGGGTACGGCCAATCACCTGCGGTTAAAAGTGGATTTTTTTCATGCCTCTGAAAGATGTCATGATACCCATTACCGTTCGAATTTCTCATTTTTCTCTTTTAAGCCTCCAACACCATCAAAGGCTATCGGCTTTATTGTTTTAGGTTCTCTCTCGCGCTTTCCGAAAATGACTCGTGATGACCTTTTTGCCGGTGGTGCTTATAATTTTGGCATCGACACTTGTCAAGCCTTTTGTGTCAGACACAGTACGCAAAGGCACAATCTGTAAATATAGACGTGCAGAATGCGCTAACGTCAAATTCCGCTGTTTTATCTGAAACGAGAATCACGCACGCATTCGTGCGCGCATTCTCACTGGAATGCAATACTCATTCCATCATCTATCAGAACTCGAATGGAAGTTCAACAGGTTTGCCTGAGACGCAAGCTTCCCTGGCCAGTTCGTAAGCTTGATAATATTGATTGGCGACTATCTCCCAGGACACGACCTCTTCGAGGTACCGTTTTAAGTTTTCTCCAAGCTCAAGACGGAGCCTTTCATTGCAAGTCATTTCAATGACCTCTTCCTTAAGCATTTGCTTTGTTGTGAAGAGGAGTCCTCCTTTACTTTCAAGGGTCTGAGCGGTCAAACCCTCCATCGGAGCCGTCGTGATAAAAGGTTTGTTCAGCGCCATGATTCTTGCCAGTGTGCCGGACTGAGTCTCGTCGATGGAGGGCAAAACAATGAAGTCACAAACCGCCAAAACCTTGTAGTAAATTTCGCCACGAGGAACAAACTCGAAATAATGCGCCAGTCCCTTCCCTTCAAGTACTTCGATCTGTTTAAGATAAGACTCATAATCTTTGGAATGGTTCGGATCCCGCAAGATGCCGGCCGCTAAGAGATCCCATTCCTGGCCGGATTTTTGATAAATCTCTCGATGGATGTCTTCCCACATACAGGTGAGAATATCCCATCGTTTATTGGATTGTATCCAACCGACCAGACCTACTATATGTTCGCTCAAGTCAGGGAATCCGTCCAAACCGAGTTCTTTTCGAAGGGCCGGGATATCCTCCATTCCCCACCGACGGTCGGGCCGTGCGCCGTGAGGAACAACCATGACATTTTTGGGGGTTTTCCAACCGCGGCCAAAGAAATTCCAATCGAGACGCCATTTCTGATAGTGGCATTTAAAAAGAACCACGTGGGCTCGTTCACATAGCTGATAAATGAAGTTCGCCTCGAATTCGGTCAATCTCCCGTGAACAGTATGTGGCTCAACAACCGTTGGGAATTCATTTATGGCATCAAGCAAATCTAAAAATCCCTCGTTTCCATCTCCTTGTCCCCTGGCGTCGTGATATTCATAAAGACCATATTCGTGCTCCAGATGCACCGCATATGGACGCAGCTCACGCACTTTAGCTGCCACCTGTTTCCACCAGTCCCTCCTGGAAATATCTATAATAGGGAAAACCCCTTTCCCTCTACCGTCCGTGTGGCTTATTACGAACACTTCCCTGTTGGGATTTGCCTTTTCGATAAATTCTCTTGCTTCTTCAGTGAACGTTCCAATTCCACACAGTCGCGGCGGATAGCTTGAAATCATGACAACGGGCGCGGAACTAATCATAGGAAAATTCTTTCTTTAGCTTTGACAGCAGTCTTCCGAATTTCGGAAAAAAGTTTTGCTCAACAATGATACGCGCGATAAATCACTGATTGGGCCGACTCACAGTCGGGCTTCCGGGCAAGCTCCTCCATTCATCGGCTTACCCCGTTCAGTCTCTTTTATCAACTACCAAAGCCTAAAAATGAAGTCTACTGAATTAGAATAAGAATTTTTACTTGGGTGGAGGAATCGTTTGAGCATTAAGCTCGGAAAGACCAAGGACCGCCAGGAGGTAGCACACCACTGATTCGGCCCCCTGATTTGCGCTAATGCCGTTTGAATCCAGTCCATCCGATACCGACCCATCCGCGAAATCATACAGTGCTGCATTGAGCCTATTTCTTCCCAGGAACCATTCATAAGCAAGTCTGGCCAAGCTGAGATACCTGGACCCATTCGTTATTTCCGAGGCAGCAACGTAAGCTTCTACAAGATAACCGGCATCTATAGGCTGTTGCCCGAAGAGGGCCTTTCCCCCTCCTTTCGGGTACCAACCTTCATTGCCTACGAGTTCAAAATAAATCCCGTTGAGCTGCTCTTTCGTTATGAAATCCAGCGATTCTAAGGCGACGTTCAAATATTCTTCATTTTGGACTATCTGATAAGAGCGTAGTAAAGCCTCTGGAATTTTTGCATTTCCATATGTTATGGCAGCTTCGAACCAATGCCAATCTTCATCCCTATTTTCTCTGTACATTTCGACCAAGTCGTCCGCCAATTGAGTTAGAAGTCGCCTAAATTGACTTGCTCCTTCGAATCTTTTTAAAAGGTGGTACATTCCCATAATGGAATAAGCTTTGCCCCTAAGCGCCTTGAGTTCGGCTATTCTGGGCACAGCCTTTGCCATCATATTTTGTGCTAGAGCTCGCACCTGTTCTTTTGGACCCCACCTCACAACGGTCCCCAGGCCCCATAGAACTCTGCCCAGAGTATCGTCGCTCCCCTGCTTGTCCAGGAATTTACGATCGTAGGACATGAAATTATGGAAATGACCAGTTTCTGTCTGCGCATGATGAAGGAAGCTGATATAGGTGTGAATTAGAGGCAGAACCTGTTCGTCTTTTTGTTGGTCATAATAAGTCATTATTGCGGCCAATCCCCGGCCGACATCATCAGCGCTGTAACCGTGATTGCGGTCTGCTACACCAAAACATGCATGTTGCAACAAACCGACATCGTCCGACATAGATTTCAAATGATCGAGTTTGATTTCAGGGATACTGGCCAACGATAGCATTTTTTGTTTCCACACAGATTTCACGTCGGAATTCTTACGCTCGCCAAGCACCTGCAAGAACATCTCCACATATTGGCGTGCTACTTCCCTCCACACCATATTGCGCCCATATTCATAAGCTGTTTTACGAATCTTATTCCTACGCACCGGGTCGCTCATCAATTCTATGAGGGCATCTGCTGTATCCCTGGGGTCCCTGAAATTTACCAGCACTCCGCGAGAGTCAGAAAGCAATTCTTCGGCGTACCAGTAGGGTGTAGACACTACGGCTTTCCCCATTCCCACAGCATAAGCAAGGGTGCCCGACGTAATTTGTTCTTTCGCTAAGTAAGGAGTTACATATACGTCACAGCAGGATATGTATTCAGTTAACTCTTGCAGATCAACGAATCTATTATGAAATACTACATTGTCCGTAATATTAAGATCTCGCACTTTTCGCTCGAGAGATAAGCGATATTGTTCTCCGTAAAGTTTTTTTACTCCGGGATGAGTAGCGCCAAGAATGATGTAGACTGTATCCGGAAACTTCTCAATCACATAAGGTAGCGCTTCCAAAACAATTTCTATCCCTTTATTCGGACTAAGCAAGCCAAATGTGAGCAGAACCGTTAGCCCTTCTACGTTGAATTGCTCTTTGTAAAAATTCGAATCGACAAAGGGAACATCATGAACTCCATGATGTATAATCGAGATTTTCTCTTCCGGAACGTTATATATCGTTCGGAGCATCGCAGCCCCTTTTTGGCTCATTGTGACCAATCGCTCCGACCCGTTGATAATAATTTCAAACGATTCGCGGTAATCTTTAAGAGGGTTTTCCAAAACAGTATGGACTGTGGTTATGACAGGCTTTTTCAAATGACATAGCAGCACTGAAAGATATTTCCCGGCCTCGCCTCCGTAAATACCGAATTCGTGTTGCAGGCTGATGATCTGAGCCGAAGAACCGTTAAGATATTCTGCTGCACGAGCGTAATCACGGATTACATTCTGCCTGATCTCGAAAGTTACCTCAGAGGGGTAATCGTACGCTCCCGTTTGATCGGTCACTGCAACTACCCGATATGTTCTGCCACCCAATTCGGCCGAAATTGAAGTGCTTAAGTCATCGGTAAAAGTAGCAATCCCGCATGCTCTTGGAACGAAAGAACTTACGTAGATTACATCTAGGTCTGATACGAGGACTGGGGTTTCGAGTGGGCTTCTTGTCATGCCTGCACCTGCATAATCCTAATTATTGGGTTCCAACGCCCCCTTCATGCATAATTCAATTCTCTGATTAAATGACCCTAGTTGGCGCCCTGCTTGAATAAACTACATTTTGCGAATATTGAGCACTCTTTGTCAAGTTCAGGGACGGCCGGGCCTTTGACCGCTGGCACATGCTCAGATAAAGGCCAGGTGTCAACGGAAGGCATTCTGTGCAATGAGGTGTGCGACGTGTAGGGCTGGAATTTGAGGTGTAGCTGCCGTACGCGCCGCGCCCGTAAATAATGGCCTTGTTGAGCCACCTCATGATTGTATCACCAAGACGATCTTGCCACGTTTGTGAGGCTTTCCAGCCAGCATTTCATGCGCTAGCCGAGCTTCGGCAAGAGGCAGGCTCTATTTCAGCCGCCGCGCCCAAATTATCAATACCTTTAATAATTCCTCGATTTTCTCCCTTGTTGTCGGGTCCGTCAGGCGGCCCTTATCGTCGATTTTATCGTGCGCAAAGGGGATCATGACCTCCGGAAAGTTCAATGGGTACATGTTCAAAAACACGCAGCTTTGACGCAGATGGTACTGAGCCCTCGCGGTTCCAAGCATGCCAATGGAAGCGCCCATGATTGCTACCGGTTTCCCATCAAGGGCATTGTCCCCGTAAGGTCGGGAAGCGCTGTCCAGGGCATTCTTCAAAACTCCGGGCATTGAGTAGTTGTATTCGGGGGTGGCGATCAACAGGGCATCGGCAGCGCGAATTGCCGCTTTGAACTCTTTCAGCTTTTCTGCCGGCTGATTTTCCATGTCCTGGTTGAAAAGGGGGATCCCAGCCAGGTCGAAAATCCCCAGTTTCGCATCGGACGGCACCACTTCCAGTGCCGCTCTTAAAATGGCTTTGTTGTAGGAGCCTTGGCGAAGGCTGCCGGCAAAGCCGAGAATTGACAATTTCGAAGTCATAATTTTCTCCTCTTCCATTATTCGATGTGATTTTGTTGCTTCAAATTTGCAAGCTTTTCATCAATTAGGCTCTGTTGTGATTTGACCCCCTGGATTTTAAATACGGTGACTCTAGAAAGAGATTCGCAGGCGTGGCACGACTGAGATTTCGGGCGGCAAAGCGCGACATCCTTGTGCCGAAAATGTATTTCAATTACTCAAAAGACAATTGATGGCAATTCCCGCAGTTGCTCTCCGTGGCCACGCACCACCACAGAGAAGGGTTTTTCCTGGTTACGCCAAAATTCGACGGTGTCTCGAAAGATTTCCAGGGCCTCTTTGAACTGATCCGGTGAATGCTTGGCGAAGGTATCGACATTCTCGTATAAAATCACAAAACCATCAGTCTCGTGCCACGACATATCAGTAAGGCAATCTTCAAATGCATCCCAGTTTGCACCGAAATAGTCCGGAAAATTCATCGCTTGAGCTGAATTTCTTAGGAACTGCTCTTTATTGTTAATCTCCCGGCCGTCAATGAAGAAAAATGCAATCCCATGTTGCTTAGCAATCTTTGACAGTTCTTCTGTTGAGATCTCTCCTTCCAGCCGAAAAATACCGGAGGTTTGAAAATCCTTAAAGACATCCAGCAGTCGTTTCAACATCACTCCTTGATCAATTTGAAAGTATTGTAATGATCATCTGTGTAATAAAATTCTCCATCTGATCCGGCAATGATTCGTCGAGCCCCGCGACCACGGCTGCCGTGTGTCTTAACAGTGTATTCTTTATAGTACCCGCGGGGATGGGCAGGCAACCGCCTTTCTCGATTTCCGAAAATTGTTCCATCTTTGGGATATGGAAATGGACCGCCATGCTTCATGAGCTTCAATGTTATTTTTGCTTCCGGCGGTAAAGCCGCAGCAGTAATAATTTCTAAACCCTTGATCTCATCTTTGTTTCCCATGTTTTGGGAGTATGCTTTCACGATCTCGGCGGGAGCGGGGAAGGCTTGCGAATGAGCTAACACGAACCAGATAATTACGATTACAAACGCTCCGCACAGGTAAGAATTGTTTCTCATACCGCTCGACCGCATTCTAGTATTCGGAGTTTCGGATGAAATTATGTTTTCGATTTTTTCTCAATATATTCTTTCAGGGCTACAGCATTATTCAGCTTTAGCTCTTTGGAAGAGAATAGAAATGTTATGTTGCGTCCTTCTATTGTTTTTATGAATTCATTTATAAATTCAGTGTGTTCATCCAACTCATCAAAATAACGGCGTTTGAATTCAGGCCATTTTTCAGGATCGTGATTATACCATTTCCTTAGTTCCGTCGTGGGAGCTATTTCTTTTACCCAGCGATCAATGCGGGCATCTTCTTTCTTGAGCCCTCGGGGCCATAATTGATCTACAAGCACTCTATAACCGTCCTCGTCGGAAGCCCGATCATAAATTCTTTTTATTTTGATCAACACGGGAATCCCCCTAGGTCATTTACCTTCTATTGGAAATCCATTCTCGATCCATTTATTCCAGCCCCCTTTAAGAGCATAGATTTTTTTGTAATCTCTTTGCAGAAATTGAGCTGCCACACGGGCAGATGTACCCTCATTAGGTCAGGCGCAATAAAACAGTAGAGTTTTTTCTTTAGGATATTTCTCAGCCCAACTAGATATGTTAGACGGGTCTTCCCTTACAGCTCCTTTGATTTTTGAACCTGAGGCATTCCAGTCCTTCGGTGCTCGCACGTCAATAAAAATGACTTCAGGGTTTCCCAACATTGATTTTGCTTGTTCCTGAGTCATCTTCGGAACAGCATCAGTTGATTCAGCCTCCACGGTCATGCCGGTTAGAACAGATGCCAACACCGCCAGAACAATCGATATTGATACCGATCCATTCATCTCTCTTGCCCCATTGCGTCTTTTCGGCCTTAAATAAATTAAAAACTGGTCTAATCAATTGGGATGCCCAATAGGAACCCCTCATCGATCATTCTTTAGATGACAACATAAGGATCATGAAAGTTCCTCAACAGTCAATGGTGAGTGGCTAAGGCCACCGTTGTCGATCAGTTTAAGGACCACGTGAATGGATCAAATTCTGAGGAACTTTCCAGAGCCATTATGGTCTGGAGGGGATAAGAGCGCAAATAGGCGTCTCTCCTATTTGGCTTCGGGCCGGATAAAGCAGTAGGAGGTGCAAGTTGGAAACGCAAGCTGATTATGAAAATAGAATTCAGGGGCTACTCAATACATGCAATAATCAAATAGAAGAATTGGAATCATGTGCCAAACAGGCATCGCCGGAACTCCGGAAACAATGTGAAGAAGAAATTAGCGTATTAATCGCTAACCGGGAATCATTGAAACGCGGTTTGTTGAAGGTTAGTGATCAATGCGGATTTTGCTCTTCATGCCCCGAAGGAAACGAATAGAATTAAAATTGCTCAAAACTGAATTAATTTTTCCGTGCCAGCCGGTAAGAAGAGCTTAGGAAAATAAATATTGTATGGACCCAAAATTCTTCGCTGCTGAAGGATGAAAAATTACACTTCCACTGATGGGGGTTACTATTTTGAAACGAGCGGAGCAGCTAGCCTCTTTCATCGTTGAAAAATCGTACAGCGAGATTTCTGATCTAGCACGCCAGGACCTCAGAATTCGGGTTTTGGATTCTGTCGGTTGTGCGATTGGCGCTCTCGGGGAAGAGCCTGTCAGAATCGTGAGGGCACAACTCGAGGATTTTGGGGGATCTGAGCAGTGCACTCTGATAGGAGGGGGCCGAACCGCACCTGATCGAGCTTCTCTGTACAATGCGGCATTGGTGCGGTATTTGGATTTTAATGATAGTTATTTGGCTAAACACGAAACTTGCCATCCAAGTGACAATCTGGGCGCAATACTTGCTGCCGCTGAATATGCCGATTGCCACGGCCGCGAATTCATGGCGGCACTCGCAATAGCTTATCAGGTGCAGTGTCGTCTCAGCGAAGTCGCGCCGGTGCGTGCAAAAGGATTTGATCACACTACACAAGGAGCGTTCGCGGTAGCCGCTGGGGCATCCAAAGCATTGGCACTGGACCAGACCAAGACTGTCAATGCGCTCGCGATTGGCGGGACGGCATTTAATGCGCTACGAGTCACACGTACAGGGGAGTTGTCAAACTGGAAAGGTCTGGCATATCCCAATATGGCTTTTGGTGTTATTCATTCGGTATTCCTCGCCATGCGGGGCATAACCGGTCCTTCGGAGGTCTTTGAAGGTAACAAGGGGTTTATGGACGCCATCGCCGGTCCGTTCGAAATTGATTGGTCTCGGGAAGACCTGGAAGTGGTAAGGCGCACAATTATCAAAAAATACAATGCTGAAATCCATTCGCAATCAGCAATCGAAGCCATCTTGGGACTCAAACATGAGAACCCCTTTCTAGGCGCTGACGTCGAACGAATCATTATTGAGACATTTCGTGTGGCATACAATATCATTGGCGGCGGCGAAGAGGGTGATAAGACATTGGTCCTCACAAAAGAGCAGGCCGATCACAGTCTGCAATATATGGTTGCTGTAGCGGCTCTGGACGGTCAAGTCATGCCGGAACAATACCGGGAGGAACGGGTCAGGAGCGAAGATGTTCAGACGCTGCTCCGAAAAATATCGGTGATTCCAACAGATGATTATAGTAAGCGTTTCCCCGACGAAATGCCGTGCAGAATAACAGTGTCGTTAGTAAATGGGGAAGTATTGACGAAAGAAATATCCGAATATGAAGGTTTTCACACTCGCCCGATGACTTGGGGCACAGCGCTCAGGAAATTCAATGAATTGTGCCGAGGAAAAGGCGATACATCATTATTAAATGAAATTACTCAATCCATAGAGAATCTTGATGCAATTAGAGTTCGGGACCTGACGCGATTATTGGGCCGAATATAAAATCACACATTCATTTCTTCGTTCCTGTTTTGCCGGGGGAATCAAATGAGTCAAACGAAAAATAGTGACGAAAGAGCTTTTTCTTTTCTGCCGATTAATGAGCGAGAATCCAAACCTAGAAAGCGCGGGATCACCGAAATCCGGGGGCCTTATTACACGCCGATGGGATCGCGCTATCTGCAGGACATCTTAGAAACAATGAGCAATTATGTTGATTCCCTGAAATTTGCCGGCGGCTCGTTCAGCCTTATGCCTCGGCAGGTCATCAAAAAATTGATTGATCTCTGTCATTCGCATGGCGTACTTGTTTCAACAGGCGGCTTTATCGAGCGCGTCTTGACCCATGGATCCAGGGCGGTCGAGTCGTACATTGAAGAATGCAAAAAACTAGAATTTGATATTGTAGAAATTTCCAGCGGCTTTATCTCTATTCCCATTGACGATTGGCTGCGATTGATAGAAAAGGTGCAGCAGGCAGGACTCAAAGCCAAACCCGAGGTTGGAATTCAATTCGGTGCAGGTGGGGCTACGGCCACGTCGGAGTTGGAGGCTGAAGGAACGCGTGATGTGGAATGGGCTATCTCTCAGGCTAGGCGATTTGTGGACGCAGGAGCGTATATGATCATGATCGAGTCCGAAGGAATAACCGAGAACGTAAAAGTCTGGCGAACGGATGTCGTAGCCAAAATCATCAACGGACTCGGATTAGAAAAGCCAATGTTCGAAGCAGCCGACCCGGATGTTTTTGCATGGTATATTAAAAATTACGGAGCTGAGATCAATCTTTTTGTCGATCATAGCCAAATCGTGCAACTCGAGTGTTTAAGGTCGGGTCTGTGGGGGACAAAGAGTTTATGGGGTCGAGTCTTGACATTCAAAGATTGAACCATTCGGTTTTTTCGGTAGTCTGCTGTCCAACACCTCAGAGTCGGGTAATCGAATGACAAAAGTCGGAGTTTCTCTTTCAGAGGTCCATCGCAGCGTATCAATCCCCTCGGGAGCTGCCATATCGAAACGTATATTGGCATTTTTTGGCCCTGCGTACTTGGTAAGTGTCGGCTATATGGATCCCGGAAACTGGGCGACCGATTTAGAAGGGGGATCAAAATTTGGTTATACGCTCATCTGGGTCCTGCTGGTATCCAACATCGCTGCGATAGTGCTTCAAACATTGGCCGCAAGGCTAGGAATCGTTACAGGCAGAGATTTGGCGCAAGCGTGCCGCGACCATTATCCTCGTTCGGCAAATTACATACTTTGGGTGCTGGCGGAAATCGGCATAGTAGCCTGCGATCTAGCGGAAGTACTGGGAGGGGCAATAGGGATAAATCTCCTTTTCGGCATACCTCTTTTATGAGGAGTAATTATTACGGGACTTGATGCTCTGCTCTTTCTAGCCATTCAAAACCTTGGGGTCCGAAAATTCGAGAGTTTCGTTCTGTCGCTGATTACCGTGATTGGTTTGTGCTTCGTAGTCGAAATTTACTGATCGTCTCCACAGTGGGGCGAAGTAGTCAAGGGTTTCGTACCACGCATACCGGATGGAGCGCTATTCATTGTTATCGGCATCATAGGAGCAACGGTGATGCCCCATAATCTGTATTTGCATTCCGCTCTGGTACAGAGTCGAGCATATGAGACCTCAGTTGAAGGGAAACGACAGGCCTGCCGTTTCAATCTTGTTGATTCTGCACTGGCTTTGAACGTCGCCTTTTTTGTTAATGCCGCTATCCTCATAGTTTCTGCCGCTGCATTCCACGGCAAAAGCGTTGAAGTGACGGAACTCCAGCAAGCCCACAGCCTCCTCTCACCCATGCTGGGGGCACCCCTGGCAGGGATGGTGTTTGCGATAGGTCTCATTTGTAGTGGCCAAGCTTCTACCATAACCGGTACTCTGGCAGGCCAGATTGTTATGGAAGGCTACCTGCATTTCAAGATGCGCCCATTCTTGCGAAGATTAGTTACACGGCTTCTGGCAATTGTACCGGCCGTCTTGACGGTCCTCTTTGCGGGTGACTCAGGAAGCTATAAATTGTTGATCTTGAGCCAGGTAATTCTGAGTTTACAGCTCTCTTTTGCAATGATCCCACTCATTCATTTCACTAATGACAAGAAGCTGATGGGAGAATTTGTTAATGGCTTAGGACTCAAGGTCCTTGGTTGGATAGTGGCGCTGGCGATTGTAGCTTTGAACGGCAAACTCGTAATCGATCAAATACAAGAGTGGATACAATCGAGCCCTGCGCCTGCCTGGATTTGGGCAACAATTGTCCCGCCGGTATGTGCCCTTGCGGCGTTCCTTCTCTATATATTTGTCAAACCTTTTATTCACCTGCCTGAGATTGAAAGGCTTCCCAGATGGCGCAAACTCAGTCAGTTTATTCGCGCTGAGGAGGACAGGCTGGACCTGGATGTTCCGCGTTATAAACGGATAGGCGTGGCACTGGCACACAATGGCATAGACAAGAAGGTTCTTAGTCACTCTCTCCCTCTGGCACGTCGGCACGATGCTGTCATGTTCCTTTTTCATGTGGTCGAAGGCGCCGGAGGAGTAACATTCGGCCCG
Organism: Desulfomonilaceae bacterium; assembly: GCA_052144015.1. Classification (GTDB taxonomy): domain Bacteria; phylum Desulfobacterota; class Desulfomonilia; order Desulfomonilales; family Desulfomonilaceae; genus DATJPW01. The sequence continues at coordinate 10,328 of JBKQRG010000222.1, read as the reverse complement.
GACGCCTATGACTCAGAAGCTCGAGAGGACGAAGAGTATTTAAATCAAGTAGGGGTATCTCTCGGCCATAGAGGGGTTGAAGTGGAAATCTCTTTGGGTTTTGGGGATGTTTCCAAAGAGCTGATTCGTATGGTGCAAGAACAGAACATCGATATTCTTGTCATGGGCGGCCACGGCCATAGGGGTATCAGTGACATCCTTTTCGGCAGCACTGTCAATCCTGTGAGACATGAGCTGGAGATCCCGGTGATTGTAGTGAGGTGAACCGCTTTAACAATCAATCGCTCTCTTCAATTCTCCGCACACAAAAACGAGCCTCTCGCTGCAAAGGTTTGGAATCATTTTTGTCCCGAAGAATCATTGATAGAGAAAATGAGAAACTATTGGTGGATTGGTACCAATTTGAAAAGCTCGCACGCGCTCTTCGATCGTTCGATCTGCAATGGTTATTCTTCCGTGCTGACGCAGGTGTTCTACCCAGGATTCCACCTGATATGTTTCAATATAACGAGCAGGTTCGGCAAGATCACGATATAAGCCCCATTGCCTCCCCCCATCTCTTCGTCGAATACGAGACAGTTCATGTGCGGCGTTCACAAATTCTTCTGCTTTGGCAGGATCAATATGATATTCGATCAATACGAGTACCGGCCCTTCTTCCGGGCTCGGTCGGGTGGTCAAAACAGGTTCGGGCCAGTGTAATGATGGTCTCAAATCCTGAGCAGAGCCGACTTTTAGACGCCATTTTAAACTGAAAAGGACGGTCATTGTTAGCAAACCGCCGGCACAGACCAGGGCAAAAGGATTTCCTCCTTTTTCCGCGAGTATTCCCCACGCTGCACTCGACACCGCCATCCCACCCTGGAATGCCAGCGTATAAAACCCGAGAGCGCGCCCCTGAACCCAGGATGGAACTAGAGTTTGAGCAGCCACAGTAAGACTGGACATAGCTGTCATCCATGCTATGCCTGCGATTAACATAGCCGCATACAGAATGTAAATAATCCTAATAGTAGCCAGAGCCAACAGCGCAATAATCAAAACAGCCGAAGCGGCATTTATAAGCCGATCGGGTGATGCCAGGGTCCTTAGCTTTGGCAAGGCAGCTGCTCCCACAAGAGCTCCGATGCCTATGAACCCGAATAGCCCGCCGAAGCCGATCGATCCCATTCCTAATTCATGCCGGGCTATCGCAGGCAACAAGGCCCATAATGCGCTGACACACGTTATAAACAATAAACAGCGAATAAGAACGGCACGCAAAGGCGGAGCATGAAGCATGTATCGTACGCCTGTTTTCATTGCTCCAATGACCCGTTCAGAGGGCAGGTAATTCGGATTCCCGGAAGATTCCCATCCATAGACAGTAATCATAACCCCGACAAACGATATTGCATTCAACAGGAATACAGGCCCTGGCCCTGCAACGGCAACAACGGCTCCGCCCAAAGCAGGACCGACTGCTCGCGCAATGTTAAAAGCAACTCCGTTCAAAGCTACTGCGGCCGGCAGCTCAGTCGCCGGTACTAATCTTGGAACTAGTGCCTGCCAGAGGGGCACATTCATAGCTGAGCCTAACCCTAATGCAAATGTGAATGCGAGTAGCTCCCATTCACCAGTAGCTCCCCAAAATGTTAGAATGCTAAGTCCTGCAGCCGCAGCACACATCCACCCCTGGGTAAACAAGAGCATTCGCCTTCGATCAACTATGTCAACCATTGCAGCCGCGGGAATGACGACCAGAAACACTGGCAAACTTGTGGCGGTTTGCATCAGCGCGATCTTAACCGGGGACTGGGTTAATGAAGTCATCAACCAGACCCCTGCCACATTTTGCATCCACGTCCCAATATTTGAAACAATCGACGCAATCCACAATGCCCGAAAAACCGAATGGCTGAGTGGAAGCCAAGCTGAGGTTGATAAAGGATTAGCCCGATTCATAATGAGCCGTCCATGAGCAAGCTGATTAACAAGAGCCCTTCTCGAAACCCGGAACACAAAATTACCGGATTTATTTCTTTAGAGTAAGACAACACTGACAAGATAAAAGACGTAGTGCATTTCTTGAGGAGAGTCACAAATTAATTGTATCGTTGCAGCAGTTTGAGATTCAGTCTGCAATTCGCGCAGACAGTTAGCTCGGCTTAGATTTTTCATTGAACATATCATCTGCGAAGAAACCAATCTTTATTCAAATTGTCAGAATTAGCAAATATAGGCGGGACATACTTAGGAGAGATAAGTGCTTCTATAAGGCCTTACATTTATGTTTCCTTCCCAAACGGAGAACTAAAAACATCATCAAAAGTCATCTTGTGACATGTGATGAAACACCTAAATAGAATTGAATATGCAAATTAATTTAGGGGTCAAAGTTAGGGTGACAAATTTAACAGGAGACAATATCATGACCATCACTTTCCAAAGTCGAATCAAGATTGCTATTTTTCTATTTATAATTTTTTCTATGGCAAGTATTTCTCATCCCGCTCTGGCGCAAGCCCCGTCCGTCCTGAAACAACTGGATGAGGCTTTCGTTCAAGTCGCCGAAAAAGTTACTCCCGCCGTAGTAAATATCAGTTCCACCAAAAAAGCGCCTGTTCGTACAAGCGGCGATCTAGAGCCGTTTTTTAAGAATTTTCCTTATCGGGACTTCTTCGGGGACCAAGGACCCTCACCTTTTAGAGAAAACCCTCACGGCCGCGGTGGTCCCACTCAAATAGCTATGGGGTCCGGAGTAATTATATCCTCTGAGGGCACCATCTTGACCAATGCTCATGTCGTTAAAGATATGGATGAGATCAAAGTCACGCTGGTGGGGAAAAAATCCTATAAAGCAACAGTGGTCGGTATTGATCCCCCAAGTGATATCGCCGTGATCAAAATTGACGCAACGGGGCTTAAGACAGCCGCTCTGGGCGATTCATCCAAACTGAGAGTTGGCGAAATAGTATTGGCTGTGGGAAATCCGTTTGGACTTAATCAAACAGTTACCCAAGGCATAGTCAGCGCTACCGGCCGAACCAATATGGGAATAATCGATTACGAAGATTTCATCCAGACAGATGCAGCTATTAACCCGGGCAATTCCGGCGGACCCTTGATCAATATCAATGGCGAGGTGGTTGGGATCACAACGGCAATCGCGAGTAGTAGCGGCGGTTATCAGGGAATAGGCTTTGCAATACCCTCTAATTCCGCAAAGCTTATTTCAGATGAGATCATGAAGGAGGGTAAAGTTCGCCGGGGCCTTTTAGGTGTAAACATTCAGGATCTTAATGAGGCGCTGGCAAAATCATTCGGTATCAGCGATATCAATGGCGCGCTGGTTTCCAGCGTCGTCCCTGGCAGCCCAGCTGACAAGGCCGGAATCAAATCGGGTGATGTCATTGTGAAATTTAATGGAAAAGATGTTTCAAGTTCGTCCGAGTTGAAAAATTTGGTAGGCGCGACAAAACCTGGTGCTCAGGCCAAGTTAACTCTTCATAGAAGCAAAAAGACAATGGATGTCGATGTGACCATCGGGGAAGCAACTGCTAAAACTGTTGCCGCGGCCCCTTCGGACAAAACGAGCGGAACCTCAAACGAGCTCGGCATGGTAGTTGAAAAAGTTCCATCAGATTTAGCCGAGAAAATGGGGTTGAAACACGGCGAAGGACTGCTGGTCAAGCATGTGAACGCTGGTGAACCCGGAATGCGAATGGGCATACAAGAAGGAGATGTCGTCCTTGAAATTGATGGAAAATCAGTGTCAGATATCGGAGAACTCAATAAAGAAGCAGCGGCAGCAAAACAAAACAAAATTATAAGGCTGAAAATACAGCGAGGCCCGGCAGTACTTTACCTTGCAAACACTTGGTAGAAGATTCGGTTAAGACCTGAAGTAATCCATTGGCTAATGCGGCCGGGCTAACCTTCCCGGCCGCAGTTTATCTCAACCACAAATTCTGCGCCCTGCGGATGATTGCACAAAGACAATGTGCCGCCCATGGCTTCCGCTAAAGCTAAAGCACCCGCAAGGCCGAGGCCATGTCCTCGGACCGGGAAACCATCGGCTTTAACGCATTGAAAATATTGATCGAAGATTTGTTTATGATACATTTCGGGAATGCCCGGGCCATCATCTCTTACAGATACATTCACGATTTCGCTTTGAGCACTGCACTTGAGATAAACATTTTTGTATCTATACTTAAATGCATTGGAAAGTAAATTGGTAATTATAAGACAGAGTTTTATGTCATCTGTATGAATAGTTCGCTTCAGTTGTTCTTCATCAGCGTCAAGGAAAATATTGTTTTCCCGCAATACATTACGGAACTTCTCAATGTTTTCAGCCTCATCTAATGCCTCCGATACCGCCGGATCGACCAACTCGAAAACTTCCACGAAAGCATCCTTGATAACTCCTGAGAGGGTGCATTCTGTTATATTTACAATTCCAAGCGCAGCCTGGTCCACCTGAAGCATATTATGGGCGAGGCTCTTTATCTTAAGAGCATTCCTGAGAATACGCCTGATGACCTTCTCCTGTCGTCGAGTTATGGTTCCGTAGCGGTCGGTCTTCTCTAAAAGAGATTGGGCGCTCGTTTCTATGATATTGACAGGATTTTTAAGATCATGAACAAGGTGCGATGTCCGAATATTTTTTATAGTCACTTAAAGACCCCCGGATATCACCCCCGCTAAAGTCTGACTATGACCGAATAATAATGGCCTCATTGGTATCCATATCGTTGTCGAACTTCTCCCAAAATTCCTTCTCTGTTTTAGTCCAGTCCGGCCCGAATCTTTTTCCGAAGGAACTCCTCAATTTTCCTAAAACCGATTTCCAAGCTCCGTGATAGCTGTGGGTCAAAACTTCCTCCAGAAATGGAGCTAATTGTCCAAGCTGGTCTTTTGGCAGAAACGCCCTCGCTCCCAGTTCAATAGATTTCTTGAGGGATTCGGGACTGAGGGCATGAGCTGTCAGCATTACTGCGGGCATGCTTTTGTTTAATGCAAATTCGAGTAGTTCGAAACCTCTTACTCCCATTATATCCAGAATAACAAGGTTATACGTCAGAGATGACATTTTCTGGATGGCATCTTCGTACGAAGAAGCTCTATCCAATTCTACACCATATTCTTCCAGTTCTTCAGCAATAATATCCAGAATATCTTGCTCGTCATCTACTGCAAGAATTTGCTTGCCGGCTAGCAGCTTCGCTCCCATAATTCAACTCCGATTCTTTTATTATTATACCTGCAAGATAAGTGTCAAGCCGGTTTGCCCAATCATGGAGGAACGAAGTTTCCGTATTCAACAATCTCAATCTAAAGCGAGATAATTCAAAAACTTAAGATCTCGGCTCGACGTAATTTTTATTCCCGGGTTCTGCGCGGGATTTCACCCAATACTATCTTTCCGCTGCCGCGCAATATCTCGCCAGGAGGGGACTATTCCGAAACCGTCAGCGTTTTGAATGGCTTTTATGACGGCCCTTTGCAGAGCCCCTGCTGCCAACAAACTTATCCGATTCAGGTCGACTTCTAAATCACCGACGCTTAAAACAACCGTGAGATCTCCGTCTATTTGGCTCCGGAAAGGTCGGATAACTTGACCGAGTCCCATAGTAGCTTGGGCCGCGATTCTCGAAGCGTCTATTTTATTGAAGCGAGCGTTAACCGCCACGATTGACAGAGTGGTGTTCTCCACTGAGACCCTTCGGGAGACGGCTTTTCCTTCCATTAGCAAAGTGGAGGAATCGGCCAGATCGAGAGAGGTTGGCGAAGTCCTGGCGCCGGCCAGAAGACATTGATTTGTATCGGTGATGTCCCCATAGGCATTTACTACGACCAGGACTCCCACAACTACATCTTCGGAAACCAAGGAAGCTGAACCTAATCCTCCTTTCATTCCTTGTTCAATTCCGAACAGCTTTCCAACACTAGCTCCTATTCCGGCTCCTACACTTCCTTGTGTTATTGCCTCAGCTGACGCGTTCAAACAGGCCTTGCGGCCCATAGCTGCATCAGGTCGAACAGCTCCACTACCGAAATTTAGATCGAAGATAGCCGCGGCCGGAACAATAGGAACTGTCCTCCCGACTACCGGCAGACCTACTCCCCGTTCTTCAAGGTAAGTTAACACGCCGCCGGCTGCATCCAATCCGAACGCGCTGCCTCCGCAGAGACATAGACCGTGTATACGGTCCACCACATGGAACGGCTGCAATGAGTCCGTTTGACGTGTCGAAGCCGCCGCGCCCGCTATATAGATTCCGGCTCTAGCGCCCACGGATGGCGGAAGAATTACAGTAACGCCCGTTTTAGCTTCGGGGTTCTCGGAGTGGCCTACACGGATTCCTGCCACATCAGTTATATCGTCATGGAAACTGGAATTTTCACTTCTCATCTGCGCTTCCTCTAATCATCTTGATCTCTTGGTTTCAGTAGCGCGATCTGTTTTTATATTTTGGCGCGCAGGACACGCGCTACAACAAAGTATATTATTTTGGATTTTTTGTGAATTGTCAGCGTTCGGCCGGCACATCGACAGGACAGCCGGCCTGAATATGTACATAACGGTATCCCTTCAGTTACGCAGGGTGCGGGTTTGTCATTGCGAGGCCGTTAGGCCGTGGCAATCTCAGGATTTGGCACCGTCACGCTTAGAATGGAGATTGCTTCGCTCCGCTCGCAATGACATGACCGTAACCATATGTTTTACGGTCTCCCGCACGTGACTGAACGATTATACATAACGATCATCTTCTTTTGACACGACCGAGATTACTATGTTAGATTAAGCGAAATTATGGGCGGGTAGCTCAGGGGGAGAGCACTGCCTTCACACGGCAGGGGTCGCTGGTTCAATCCCAGTCCCGCCTACCAATAGTTTCACAGAGTTAGGTCATGTGTGCGCATGACCTTTCTTTTTTTCTGGGGCATTTGTTTCCCTTTTGTTACCCTTTTCGCCGGACGTGGGTTTCTTGCTTCGGCGACAAACCAGTATCTCTGTCGCACCGTTGTCGAATGTCATCCGGTCTATGGCATCCACGAGTTCTTCGCCGGAGATCCTGCCGTATCTTTCATGAACGGTCTTCATCCGCGTCGAGTGCCCCATTATGTTCATTTCAACGTCATAGCGCATGCCGGACCTCCTCGCATTGGAGCGCCAAGTGCCCCGCAGATCGTTAAATGTTGGCCATGGACGGTCGACTCCCAAGGCTTCGCATGCACGGGGCCAGCAATTCTTAAAGCTCTCAAGTTCCAAATCACGGACACCCTTCTCGTCCCTGAGAGAAAACATCTTCCCACTCATGAGGATCGGTCCGTCAAGCACTTCTTCGAGGATCGGGACAAGTTCAAGGTGGATAGGCACCCTCTTCCAGGATTCTTCTTTGGTTTCTGGTGGTGACAGGATCATAATCCGCTTGGACAGATCCACTTGTGTACGTTCCAAATCCAACATTTCACCCCTTCGAGCCCCGGTATAATAAGCGGTCCATAACATCGGTCGAAACCATATAGGAGTCCTGGACGCGATTTCTTCCACCGTTTGTCGTGAGAGGTACACTTGCCTCTCTCCCGATTTCGCGGAGAGTCGCTTGAGCAGACGGACCGGATTCCTGTCCGGCTTGACAAGCTCCATCTCAATCATGACCCTGTAAAGTCGGGATAAGGTGGAAATCTCTTTGTTCACTGTGTCAGGGGCGGCTCCCTCCTGCCGTCGTGCGATCCGGTATCGCTTTAGATCCTTGACCCAAAGAGAGTTGAGAGGAGTGTCTCTTCCAAGCTTATCTGCCAGATGAGCCAGTGCGATCTCATAGCGCCAGCGATACTGATCCAGGTTGACTTCCGGGTCCTTGATAAACAGCTCCGATGCTTTCCAGAGAGTCAACACCCCCGTAGGCTTTTGAGTGACGAAATCATCCAGCTCCGGTGGCAGTTCCCATTGCTGGTTCGTGAACATGCGGATGCACACCTCCCGCGAGATCGGATCAAGACCATGGTAATTACCGGTCCGGCATGCTCGCAGAACAACACCCTCGATTTGCTTCGCCTCGCTAATTGTGTTTGCGTCCACACGAACTCCGATTTTCTTGTTTTTAAATGGTTTAAAGTAAATGTAGTGCGCCTTTCCACGCCGCTTCACCATGATTGCATCTCCTTTCGGAGCGCCCTAACCGATGAACCCCCAGATGATTTCCTCCTTTCCGGGGAAGAACGTACCTGCTCACGGGGTTTACGGTCAAGCGGCTTCGGTAATGGGATAGTCCGCCTCTGGATGAAATCCTTAATTTGATTCTCCGTAAACATGCGAACTTTTGCTGAAAGCTGGACACATTGGAGTTTCCCATTCCGTACGTGCTCGTGGACCTTCTTGACCTTAATACCTAAGTATTCGGCGGTCTCCTCTACGGTGTAGAAACGAGGAAGTGTAGTTTCAAGAGTATCCAAGGGCAGTTCCGCAATTTTGGAAGTACCCTGTTGCGGTGTTTTTGATGAAGTGGCCTTGCTCATGGAATTTTTCGAGGTTAAACAACCAGGATTTTCACCCTGAAACTCCTCATCAATTCTAATCATGAAAGTCGGATAGCTGCTGTAAAGGGTTTCGTAGTAACACATTCTTACCTCTGCGATCATTATGCAAGCAAGCACGCTGAAGTCGCGTCATGGACGACTTCTGGTTCAAATTCAGTCGTCCCGACCTTTATAGTTAGTCTTGCCGCATGACCGTTTATTCAAATGAGTTTGTCGCAACCCAGAATTCTGATCTTTAGTAATTAAACGTTTTAGTCGATGAAAATCCTGACCACTTTTTCGGGTGAGAAATATCGGTTGCCATATCAAGTATATAGGTAGGCGGGTTCATAACGATAGCCAAATACATGCGACATATGAACATGATGGATGCATTTTTGCACCTTGTGTAAAAACACCTCTTATATTATACTATGAGTATAACTTACCAATTTATTAATAGTATTATAACTATTTCAATCGATGCTGATAGGCACGCGCAGACCGGGAGCTACATCTGGTATTTTTGTAAATCGGGGAAAGTAAAAAAAAAATCGCGTATGTGTCGGTAGGGCAAAAGTCAAGGGTATCAGTAGCACCGCACGTCCATGGCGGAGAGAGGGATGATTACGGCGGAGTAGAAACAGATTATCCGGCGTGTGGCGGGTGGGACACTCCATATCAAATTAAAAATATCAAGTTTCATTGCATCGTACCTGTGCTGCATTGTAGAGCGCGTTCGGTTGCGGCTCAGAGATCTATCTCAGAAATGTCTCGAACCAGACTATCCCAAATGTCTTGACTAGGCTCTCCAACTGATATATCCGGTTTGCCTCACACGGAATTCGTCTCCTACACCCCTCATAAGGACATCATGGATTCATGACTGAGGAAGACGTACTGTCAAAGGTCAAGAAGCTCTTTGAACTCTCCAATTCACCCAATGAAAATGAAGCTGCCCTTGCCGCTGCGAAGGCTCGTGAGCTTTTGGCCCGATACAACCTGAGTATTGCGGATCTACCGACCGATGACGCGAACAGCGCTCTAGCTGCAACAGAGGCATCTGTGCGTGTCGGCAAGGCGGTCAGAAGCTGGGTGAAAGGATTGCTTATCCACGTTGCCGAAGGGTTCGATTGTCAGCACATAATTCGTAGGCGACACGGCTCAGAAACTGTATTGTCGTTCATCGGCACTCCAGCCGACGCTGAAGTGGCAATCTACACATTCCGGTTCCTCTACCGGCAGCTTGATAGCTTTGTCGAGCGAGCCCTCCCCAGATTGAGGCGCGAAAACAAGGGATGGAGCGCTACTGCTCTAAGATATGCATACTTGGACGGTGCAGTCACACGGATCGGAGAAAGGTTCCGTGAGCAAACAAAAGTTATCAGGGCGGCGGAACGACGTGCATGCAAGGATCTCGTAGTTCTCAAGGACCAGATTATCGATAATTACATGACTGCTGCCTACCCAAACATCAGGACGGAATATGGGCGAAAGAGGATTGTAAGTTCCGGCGCTTTCGAGAAGGGATATTCCGATGCAGGTACGATTAACCTACGATCTGGGATTACAAATGAGAATTCAGAAAACTTGGTCATTACTGCGTAGCTATAGCGCAAGCTGGTCGGGAAGTGCGTCAGACAAGGAATCGTATTAAGATGAGAGATCCGAGCTGGCGGTTGCTTAAGGCTGAGACTGTTCGCTTAACGTCTGGGCCTTTCTCTTCTCTTCCAATTCACAAATTCGGTCAGAAAGGAATACACCATGTACTCTCGTCTTTTTGAACCGTTCGAGGTTGGCGGTCTAAAGTTGAGGAA
>JBKQRG010000221.1:0-12988 GCA_052144015.1 Desulfomonilaceae bacterium | reverse complement strand
GCGCTCCAGGCGATTCTTTTCCAGTTCGGTGGGCTGACGACGCTTGGTGTCAATACGTTCAATATGGCTTTTCCCGCTGTACTGGTCGGATTTATCTGTGGTCGTGGCATTCAGAGCCCGAATGCTTTGATACGGGGGGTTGCCGAGTTCGTTGCAGGTGCTGGCGCTATATGTGGTTCGGGAATATTGGTCGCTTTGTCTCTCATTGCTACCGGCGAATCTTTTGGTGCCGCTGCACGGCTTATTCTTCTCGTCCACGTCCCCATAATGGTCGTAGAGGGAATACTCACCATCTTCGTCATTGAATTCGTGAGGCGACTAAGACCTGAGATGCTCAGGCATTCATGCTCGGGGCCACGGTCCGTTAACTAAATCTTTGTTACCGTCGGGAGAGATGAGGGGAACTTTCTCGGAATTAGGAAAGATCCCGTCCATTTTTCAACGATCATTAATTCCTATCATCAGAAAATCAGGAGGGCAGAATTGAAATCAGAGTTTGCTGTGAAGGCTTTCCGCGGTCTAATGATAGCGATAACCCTACTCCTGTTGTCCTCAGTTCCAGGGTGGGCGCATAAAGTCAACGTATTTGCGTATGTGGAAGGCGATACGGTCGTCGTCGAAGGCTATTTCAGCGGCAACGTCAAGGCTCAGGATTCCCCGGTGGAAGTCTTCGATTCCGATGGTAAAAAAATCCTAGAAGGTAAGACGGACAGCAAGGGGATGTATTCTTTTAAACTGGCAGACCTTCCCCCTATAAAAGGCGACATAAAAATCGTGCTGGACGCTGGCATGGGACATCGGGCCGATTTCACATTGAGTATGTCTGACCTCCCTTCATCCGCCCAAGAGACGCGAAGTCCGCAACAGAAATTGGAAAAGGAGGAGCCCGCCGATCCCTCTCTGGCGGCGGCACATCCGTCAGTCCAGGTTCAAGATCCGGCTGTCATGAAGAAGATCGTGGAAGATGCTGTGGACCAGAGGATTCAGCCGCTCGTGAAGATGCTCGGTACTCAACAAAAGCTGTTGATGGAACAAAGGGACAGAGGTCCCACTTTAAACGAAATTGTTGGGGGCATAGGCTGGATATTGGGCATTGTGGGTGTGGCTGGATATTTCATGGGGCGAAATCGCAAGGCAAGGAACTGACTTATAGGATCTCGGGCAGGTATGGAATGGACATCGAAGAATTCTCTCTGGGTGATTCTTGGGTTCATCACGCTGATCCCAGAGTAAAGATATTAGCAACGCTAATCTTCGCTGTGGTAGTGGCGCTGAATCATTCACTTCTTGCGTCCACCCTTGCGTTGACCTTTCCGATTGTTTTGGTAATCGCCGCCCGCCTCGACTTGAAGAAGGTCTTGGTTCGGCTGGCGTTAGTGAATGGCTTCGTAGTCTTTCTCTGGTTTTTCCTCCCTTTCACGTTTCCCGGCGAGATCGTTTGGTCCCTCGGCCCATTGGACATTCACAGGGAAGGCATCCTTTATTCCCTCTTGATCACCTTAAAATCTAATGCCATCGTGCTAATGGTTATTGCTCTTCTCGGGACTTCGCCTGTTTTCAACTTGGTTCACGCTCTGAGCCATATGTGGGTACCCGGTAAAATCGTGCATCTCTTTTTCTTCTGCTTTCGATACATCCATGTTATCCACGAGGAATATCATAGATTGGTGAACGCGATGAAGGTTCGCGGCTTCAAGCCGGGAACCAACATGCACACATACCGGACACACGCGTATCTTGTGGGAATGCTCCTGGTAATGAGTTTCGACAGATCCAAACGGATCTTAGCTGCCATGAAATGCCGAGGCTTCAAGGGAAAATTCTACATACTGCATGATTACGGCATGAAAAAAGCAGACTATGTCTTGGGGACGGTCACCATCCTTTTCTCGTTGACCCTTATGGTTTTAAAATGATTCAGCCTATGGCATGAGGCCGTTTCCAACAACTCATTTCATTGCCCAGGCGGGAGGAACTAGACAAAGTAATTCCGAATAAATGGAGATGATTTGCACGTTCAACGATTCGTGGGGCCAAGTGCGTGATCGACAATATAGAGAAGAAACGACAAGAGGCTGAAAATGACGATTGATTATTTTGTGGAGGCCGTGGCCCTCAGTGCTTATCCCCGTGATAGGGACGATCTTCTGTCCCCTCGTTCCGTTTTTCTTGGTCTTTTGACCCAATCCGAGTAAACTAGGCTTTCGACTCTGTCAAGTGGTGCCCATGCGGAGTTTGGGAAGGAGCGAACATGGCTGCTCTGGTGCGTTTCGGTGTGTCGATTCCGGATGATCTGCTGGACAAATTTGATGTCTTGATCACGGAGAAAGGTTATACCAACCGGTCCGAAGCCATACGCGACCTGATAAGGGATCGACTTGTGGAAGACGAGTGGGGCCGGTCGGAACACGAGGTAGTTGGCACGGTAACGGTAGTTTATAATCACGAACAGAGTGATCTAGCCCAAAAGCTCACGGAGATTCAACACAGGCAGCATGAGCTGGTCATTTCTTCCTTGCACGTTCATCTGGATCAGCATAATTGTTTGGAAGTCCTCATAGTGAGAGGCAGCTCCGAAGAGGTCAAGAAAGTCGGCCAACTTCTCATCTCCACACGAGGGGTCAAACACGGGAAGATCACTATGACCACCACCGGAAAAGAACTGGATTGAACATCCACGGTTCTTATGTAAAATTAATGCTCCTGAATAGCGCCGCAACCAGTTAACGAACCTGCCGAAATGCTTGCCTGGTTTTGACAAACTAATCCAGAATTATGCGGCGGTCTTGCCATTTCTGTGTTCTTTGCCTCGGTGAACGGTCGGGAGACGGTTCTCCTTGTTACCAAAAGGTCGCAGCATTACTTCCGCACAAGACCCGATGCAGGCAAAACCGTCGCCAAGTTGCTGAAAAGCCTCTTTTATCCTCTGCTCAGGTATATCGCTCTGCTCGTTCCCCGGTCAACCATTATTCGTAGCGAGGTCTTCACCTGAGCCCGGCCAGTTATTGTCGCCCAACAAGAAGCAGACCTGTGATTTTGCTCGTTGCTGGAAATAGCGTTCAGGAGGCATCGCAATGCATCCGGGGCAAAAGCAGGTATCGGCGCAATTATCATCGGACAATCATTCGATCCCAGCAGAGAAAACGGTCGGTTCGCTAATGCGCTCCGCAAACCAATTGGCAGGCACAATGCGGCCTTTGCCATGCTGTCCTTGCATCTAAAGGCCCATGGGAATTTTTCTAGAGTGCTTTGTGTCAATTTCGTATGATTCCCTACCCAAGCATAGGATGACTACTTGCGGGTCACGAAAGCCAGCCTCATCTCAGCGTCCATCCCAAATCAGTTTTTCAGTCGTGCCCGCCAATGATTTTGCTGAGTCCCATTTCATTATCAGCCCCTCTTTTGGCCTCCCTGGTTGATATAAGTTAGCATAGGGTTAAATTTGGGCCAAACAAGACGGTTCACTGCCTGCAGGACAAAGCGCTATACCTTTAACTTAACAAATGTTGCATAATCCGGGGAGTAGATCAGTCTCGCTCCGTCAACGCCTGTCACGGTGATGAACGGGACCGATCACAAGAATGGGCGATCGATGATTATTGATTAGATGAATTTGGCAACGAGCCTCCGACAACCTTCCCGAATAATAATCACTTTCTGATCCTGCTTGATATTTGGTGCTCACTGGCCAACCGATTCGGCCGTTTCGGTATGGCCGCGTCCTTTTCTTTTCGATATTTGGCAAATCAAAACATAAAAGAGCGGAATGAATGGGGTCGCCAGGAAAGTGGCAGCAAGCATTCCTCCGAGGACCCCGGTCCCAATGGCGATTTGCGCTCCGGCGCCGGCTCCGTTGGCCAGTGTTAGAGGCAGAACACCGAAGCCGAAAGCCAAAGACGTCATGATGATCGGGCGAAATCTCAATTTCGCTCCTTCAAGGGTGGCCGGGATCAACTCTGCTCCCTCCTCCAATTTTGTCTTGGCAAACTGGACTATCAAAATCGCGTTTTTGGTCGTCAACCCCAGAACAGTGAGTAGTCCGATCTGAAAGTAAACATCGTTCGGTAATCCTCTAAGCGATGAAGCCACAACTCCCCCGATGACCCCAAGCGGCAACATCAACATGATTGAAATGGGAACAGTCCAGCTCTCATAAAGGGCAGCCAGGCAGAGGAAAATGACGATCACGGAAAAGGCATAGAGAATCGGCCCCTGGGATTTTGCCATACGCTCCTGATACGAGATTCCGGTCCAGTCAAAACCGATTCCTTTGGGCAGCTTTAAGGCGATCTCTTCCATAGCCTCCATCGCCTCCCCTGAACTCTTCCCTGGGACGGGTTCGCCCCAGACATTGAACGCAGGAAAGCTGTTGTAACGCTCCAGCAGTGGGGGCCCGAAAATCCAGTGGCCTGTCGCGAAGGACGAGAAGGGCGTCATTGTTCCGGCATTATTTCGAACGTAAAGCCGTTCCAGGTCATTTGGAAGCATGCGATATGGAGCGTCAGCCTGAACGTAAACCCGCTTGACTCGTCCCCCCTGGATGAAATCGTTCACATAGGCCCCGCCGAACGCCGCGGATATAGTCGTGTGGATGGAATCTATGGAAAGACCTAGTGCGCCCCCCTTTTCCCAATCGACATCGACTCGGTATTGCGGAACATCTTCAAGACCCGCGGGTCGAACACGAGTCAATCTGGAATCTCCGGCAGCCATACCGAGTAGCTGATTACGGGCTGCCATGAGTGTTTCATGCCCCAGACCGCTATGATCCTGCAATTGAAAATCAAATCCGCCCGCGCGGCCTAGCTCCATGACCGCCGGAGGCGGGAACGCGTATACCCTTGCGTTGCGTATCTTGGAAAACTTCGCCATGGCGCGCTTTACCACGGCATCAACCTTCATATCCGCCGACTGTCGCAGGGCCCAGTCCTTTAGATGGACGAATCCCAGTCCAACGTTCTGCCCACTTCCGGAAAATCCTCTCCCGGCAATTGTGAAGCAGGATTTCACAATTTCTTTTTCATCCACGAGAAAATGGTTTCGGATTTGAGTCATAACCTCGTCAGTCTGTTCCAGGGTAGATCCGGAAGGCAGACTCACCTGGATAAACGTGACGCCTTGATCCTCGTTTGGAAGATACGCTGTTGGCATTCGGTAGAAAAGCAGTCCCAGCACCATGGCAATCAGAAAGTAGATGAAAATGTAACGGAATTTTCTGAAAATTATCTGGCCGACGAGGGCCTGGTACATATCCCTGGTGCTGCGAAATACCCTGTCAAACCAACGAAAAAAAGGTCGGAATAGAAAAAACGCGGTCTCAGCCGGCTCGTGGCCTTTTGGCGTCGGCTTTAGAAGAGACGCGCATAGAACCGGCGTCAGAATCAGGGCCACCACCACTGAAAGCAGCATAGCTGCAATTACGGTCACGGAGAACTGCCGATAGATAACGCCGGTAGAGCCGCCGAAGAATGCCATGGGGCCGAAAACGGCCGAGAGCACAAGGCCTATTCCGATCAATGCGCTTGTGATTTCTCTCATAGACTTGCGGGTTGCTTCCTTGGGTCCGAGTCCCTCCTCGGACATGACCCGCTCTACGTTTTCCACAACCACGATGGCGTCATCCACAAGAAGACCGATAGCCAGTACCATCGCGAACATGGTGAGCATATTAATGGAGAACCCGAAACTTCCCAGAATCGCAAACGTTCCCAGGAGCACCACAGGCACAGCGATGGTCGGGATCAGGGTAGCACGTATATTTCCGAGGAAAATATACATGACCAGAAAGACCAATAAAATGGCCTCAAACAGGGTCTTGACCACCTCATCTATGGCCACCCTCACGAAAGGCGTTGTATCTAACGGGTAAATGACTCTCATGCCGGTCGGAAAATACCTGGAGAGTTCCACCATCTTGGCCTTCACGGCATCGGCGGTTTCCAGCGCATTGGCCCCAGGCGCCAACCGGATGGGCATTGAGGTTGCAGGACGACCATTATAGAGCGTATGGAGCCCATATTTCTCCGTACCCAGCTCGGTCCGGCCTACGTCGCGCACGCGTATAATGGATCCGTCAGGGTTTGTGCGTAGCGGGATAGCCCCGAATTCCTCCGGTGTTTTAAGCAGGTTCTGAACGATAATCGAGGCATTCAACCGTTGGCCCTCGGTCGCCGGCGCGCCGCCGAATTGGCCGGCGGAAACTTCCACGTTATAAGCGTGAAGCGCCCGTGTGACATCTTCCACGGTCAGGCGGTAATCGGTTAGCCGTTCCGGGTCAAGCCAGACCCGCATCGAATACTGGTAACTGAAGGTTTCCACTTCGCCTACGCCCGGTACCCGCGCCAGTACCTGCTGTAAGCTGGATTGGGCGTAATCCGAGAGGTCGTCCTCATCAATACTGTCATCATCCGAAGTGAGACCGGCAACCATTAACCAGTTTCTGGTTGATTTGCTGACCTTCACGCCCTGACGTTGGACTACATCTGGCAGGCTGGCCATGGCTAATTGTAGCTTATTCTGTACCTGGGCCCAGGCGAGATCGGGATCAGTTCCCGGAGCAAAGGTGAGCTCGATTCTTCCGTTACCGGACGCATCACTGGTTCCCGACATGTACAACAGCTTGTCGAATCCGGTCATCTTCTGCTCGATGATCTGGATTACACTGTCTTCAACTGTCTGAGCGGATGCGCCAGGATAATATGCATCAATTGCGATAGAAGGAGGGGCTATGGGTGGATACTGGGAGATGGGTAGACTGTAAATCGCAAGCCCGCCTGCCAGCATAATGATGATGGCTATCACCCACGCGAAGACCGGGCGGTCCAGAAAAAAGTTGGATAACACCGCGATCCTCCGTCAGTTCGATTCTACAGGCACGCGCTTCTCATTCGTCAATTCCACGCTGGCCTTTGGGCTATTCGAAATCAAGGAAACGGCTTTCACAGTTGAGCCTGGGCGCACATTCAAACTTCCTTCAACAATTACCCGGTCTCCGGGGGAAAGGCCGGAAGTAACAAGCCAGCTGTCGCCAATGGCGCGACTGAGCTCAAGCATCCGCTGCTCGACTGTCCCGCCATTACTGACGACAAGCGCAAAGGGATCCCCCTTGGGAGTGCGGCTCACACCTTGTTGGGGAACAAGTATGGCCTGTTGGGCGACACCTTCCTCGACCACGGCCCGGACGAACATGCCCGGGAGGAGAAGTCCCTCGGGATTTGGCACTACTATCCGCAGAATCACGGACCCTGTTGTCGGGTCAACAGTGATGTCACGGAACTGAAGCGTCCCTTTCAGGGGATATTCTGCGCCGTCTGCCAGAATGAGCTTGATTTTGTTTTGGTGCCTCCCGTTTTGATTGAGACGACCTTCAGCTAACCGTTTCCTTAACCGTAGAAGCTCAGTCGTAGATTGAGGCACATCCACGTAAATGGGGTCCAACTGTTGAATAGTTGCCAAAGGTATAACTTGATGCCCGGTTACGAGAGCGCCATCCGTTATGTTGGACTTACCGATGCGGCCCGAGATGGGACCGGTGACGCGGGTGTAATCCAAATTGATGCGAGCCGTTTCAACCGCGGCTTTACAAAATTCAACATCAGCCTCAGCCTGTTTGAGCGTGGCCTCTCTATCGTCATAATCCTGTTGGCTGACAGCCTTTTCCGCAAGCAATCCTTTATATCGTTCAAACTTCAGCCGGCTAACTATTAGATTGGCCTCTGATTTGGCAAGGTTAGCTTTGGCACTATCGAACGCTGCCTGAAAGGGCGCGGGATCGATTTGATATAATACCTGACCTGCCTCGACATCTGAACCTTCCGTAAACAGCCGTTTCTGAATGATGCCATTGACCTGGGGTCGGATCTCCGCGACAAGATGAGGGCTCGTGCGCCCAGGCAATTCAGTCGTAAGGACTAGTTCCTTCGCCTGGATCGTTACTGTGGCCACTTCCGGAACAGGAGCCGATACAGATTGCTGCCTGCGCTCGCAGCCGGTCAGCAAAAAGCCGCCTAACAGAGGCATCAGAATTAAACTCCATTTAAAAGCTTCACCAAAGGTTTTGATGGGTCGCATTAGAGACCTCACAAATATCGAATGATTAGATGAGTTACGAACGAGGGGAGTGGTATTAAATAGGCTTGTCATTTCTTAATAACCCCTCCGAGAAAAATCTCCGCGGCATATGACAGCTCATCCCGCTTCCTGAAATGCACAGGATCTTCCATCATCCGGTAAAGAAAAGCATCGATGATTCCATGGAGCGCCAGAGCCATATGATACGGATCCAGATCACGGAAAATACTCTCCTCAATGCCTATCTCAAAAACTGAAGCCAATTTCTTGATGCGTTCATCGCGAAGCTTCAGAAGGTCCTGGTCAAAACCGGATCTTACGTTAAAATACGCGCCTTTAATTTCGGAATAATACAGGCGCACAACTGGCAGATTGTCAAAAAACAGTTCACTTTGGACAGCGATGTAGTCTTGTATTGCTCGAAAGGGATTACCTTCCTGTTCTAACACCTGAAAAACTGCACGTTGCCATTTTTCCGCCGTTTCCATTATAAGAACTCGGTACAAGTCCTGCTTATTAGCAAAAAATTTATATATCGTGCCGACTCCGAACTCGGCCTGCTTGGCGATCTGCTGCATGGAGACTTTGTGATAGCCCTTTTCCGCGAAAAGCATCAGCGCGGTGTCGAGTATCTCTCCTCGTTGCCTCAGATTTTCCCGCTCCCGACGAGGGAGCCTTGCGACTGCGGGGTTTACCTGGCTAAGCGGCGGAGAATTCATTCGCGTATCCTTCTGACGACGCATTCAGAATTTGACACATTATTCTGTATTTTCTGAACTCGCCAGTCAAGCGGAAACTCATGGTTTATCGAAGAAATTCGGTGCCGAGCATGGAGCCTGACCAGGTCGCCGTTTTCCGAGTGAAATCATAGGAATTCGACGTCTGCAGACGAAACGAACACCTCGGAAAAAACTGACCGGATATAAGGCGTTTTATTTGTGTGGGTATACCATTAACACAATACGGATCATCGCCGTCCAATCCGGCATTTTATCTCATAGCTGAACACCGGGTACACTCACGGCGCAGGGTCTATACCTTGGCAGGAACAATTGCCTCTTCTCCAAAAGGACATCCGCCCTACGCCGGGGAAATAGAAGGGCTGCGCGCCCAGCTTGTCGCATCGGCGCTGGGCTTCGTCTTCCGAGTTGACATAAAAATAGTCGGAGCACTTATAGCAGCTTTGGTCTGGTACAAATCTACGGCAGACCACCAAAACCTGAGAACAGGCCCAGTCTGATAATATTAATATAGTGAAGGTCAGAACCGCGGCGAAAATTTTCAGCCGTTTCGTAGTCTATTCTCCTTATCTTACCAGAGTAAGACAGTGCCTGCGATATTTCCGGCCAGGATTTCTTCGCCCGTACAAGTGGTATGAGCGGAACCAATGTCACTGCAATGCAGAGGAACGCTCTAAGCCCCGGCCGCAGATACCCAATGACGGAAAGCCGGGAGTTCGGTTGTCTCCCAATCATCGGAAATACGGAGTTTCACGAAATATTCAAAAAGCGAGTCAAGCGCTTCCATTCCTTCCTCGATGAGCGAGACCTTTTCCAGAAATGCGCCCTCTACACCTTCCTCCGATTCTTCCGGCGGCAAAACTCTAGGGGTCCTGAAAGAACCAAAAGAAAACCATGTGGCCTTAGCAACCAAAGTAAAATCGTTATTACCTGATCTTAATGAGATCCGGGCTTCCTCAATCTTCTTGCCCTCCTTGAGCGCTGCCAGACCCTCTCGAAGCTCTGAATGCTCGCCTTTGAGTGAAACTGTTTGTGGAGTTTCAGCGTCGGACAGATCCAAGGTCATTCGGTCCAGGAAAATGACCTCGATCACCTTTTGTCCGGGCAGCTCGATTCTGCCACCGGTTTGTTCAGTCTTGAACCAGAGCCAAGTCAAGAATTCTCGCCCCAAGAAAGCCTTTTCCCGAAGTATGTCCAAAAAATCCATACACAAGTCCTTTTTGGAATTCTTACGTGCCCGAGGTCACGTTGGTATACGAAATGTATTTACCCGGCTAAGGCGCGGAGAACAGTTTTTGGAATTCTCCGCGAGCCAGCGACCTCTACGGTGAAATTGGGATCATGGTGACATAATAGCAGATCGCAGAGAGTCGAGCCGTTGCTTTTCGGGGTTTCCGGCCAGGATTTCTTCAGCTCGTATGAATGGTATGAGCGGAACCAGTGTCAGGCCGAAACATTTCTTAAAATGTTGTTCCACGCGTTCGCGCGCTTTTGGCGAGTGGCTTCCGAAGTAGGCTACCGCGTTGGCCGTATCCCAAACCAGATCGTAAACCTGAATAGAAGGGAAAACCTGTTTTCTAAGCTTTTGTTTTAGATGATCCTTAAGGTCACGATTTTGAGCGGCCGACAACCTGTGCGCTCCCGTCTGTTCGAGAATCTTCCGAGCTTCCTGTTTTAACTGAATTTCGAGCACCCTTGGCGGAATCCGGGCGCTGTCGACACGCAGCGAAACCGCTACATAATTCCCTCG
Source organism: Desulfomonilaceae bacterium (assembly GCA_052144015.1). Taxonomy (GTDB): domain Bacteria; phylum Desulfobacterota; class Desulfomonilia; order Desulfomonilales; family Desulfomonilaceae; genus DATJPW01. The sequence goes on along the minus strand of JBKQRG010000221.1, from coordinate 2,428 downwards.
AACATATGAAGAACGAAAAGTGGTGTCGGTAAAATCCTCTATTGAGGTCCATCCTATGCCAATTTCATCAGATGCAGTTTCAATTTCGCGAAACGCTCCGCTTGCAATGCCGTGATCCACCACGTCCCAGAAAGATCCTTCTATTTCTCCACGGACCCGATATCTGATAATCGATACTGAACTCGCTATGAATCCCATTAATTCTTTTTTTCCTCAAAATGGATATTCGGTCAGGAATGACTCAGTCTCTTCAGTAATGATGTCCTCGCTGTTCATATGAAAGTGATCCGCTCCCGGAATTATCACTCCCTTTTTGGGTTCTGGAATTTGATCGATAAGCTTCTGGAAGCCTTCTTTTGAACAGACAAAATCGCGGTCACCGGTGATAAGCAGTTTGGGGCGCGTTTCCCGGTTGAGAAAACTGAAATCGTACTCATTTACAGGGGGCGAGATCCCAATGAGTCGACCGGGCCGGGAATCACGCACCGCAGCCTTAAGACCCACCCAGCAGCCGAAAGAATAGCCCGCGATAACTAATCTCTTTTCGTCCATTTCAGATCTGCTTCCAAGAAAATCCATCGCTGCCAGCACGTCGTCCAGTTCGTCGATTCCATTGCCGTACTCGCCCCAACTGCCGCCGGTGCCTCTGAAATTGAATCGCAGGCAAGCAAAACCTTTATCAATGAAGGCATTCCGTACAGCCCGAACAACACTATTGTGCATATTTCCGCCGTACTGCGGATGCGGGTGACAGATAACGGCTCCGGGCAGAATGGCTTGAGATTTCTCGGGTGCTTCAAGGACACCCTCCAGAGTCAATGTTCCGCAAGGTATTGATACATCTATTTTTTGCATACTGTGACTGTCTCTCATACCTCTAATTCTGTGATCCGTTTCATGCCTATTCGAAGCGGCTGAACAATAAGATAAGTCGCCACACCAAGCGCTGCCGCGAAACAAACAATAATCAATACATAATCTAGTCTGGTGAATATACGGTGATAGAATCCTGCGGTTACGACTCTGTAGACTGGGAACACCTCAAGCAGAATCACGGCTGTAACCGCAAGAGCAGAATAGATCATGGTCAATAGACCTCCGATACCAGTAAATGCCCTGTTCGGATCCGAATTCTTTAGATCAGCGTAAATCACCCCCATATTAACGGACAGTGACGTAATCCCGACTGTCAGAAAGCCCAGCGTGACTGTTGAGATGATGGACATGAAACGACCCATTCCGAGAAGATAATTTGTCATGATCACAAGAAAAAGTCCAAGAACAAGCATTGGGGCTAAGTAAAAGAAGAACTTCACCCATAGAATTTTTCGTAATGCTATTGGCGACCCTTTCAAGATCCAGAAAGCCCGGCCTTCACCGGAAATCGCGGGGAAAAGAAACCTTACGCCGAGCGACGAAAGGACGAAACCGGCAAGCCCGATATTCAGAAAAGCAATCGTGCTCTTCAGGAACATGGCAAAATCAGGGGAATCAAGAGTGGGCAGCACACTAAAGTTATATAAATACACCAGTATAAGAGCCGCAAGGAGGAAGAATTGGCTCAGTCGCCCCCAATCCCTGGCCATCAGCAAAGTCTCCTTGAGTACAAGGTGGACTGTTGAGCGATCCATGAAACGGCTAAGCATTCTGCCGAATAGGGCAATCAGTCTGCTCTTACTCAGGCGCGCTCCACGAGATTCCACGGCCCGAGAATATCCTTGAAAGTAGATCAATTCATGGCTGTGTCCCCCCAACCTGAACGCAATCACTGCTCCTGATACAAGTAACCCTAGAAAAAGGGGAATCTCTTCGAAACCATTTCCTGTTATATAAGGCCGCAACACGGATATCAGCCAAGTGGTAGGTAATAGAGGGGAGGAGGATTCCGACATGATGGAAAGATAGTCCATTACTGAAGCAAACCCCTCAGGATTGAGAAAGTCCTCAGGCCTCATCATTCTAAAAAGCAGATAAATCGCCACAAAAATCATCAAACCGATAAATACAAATAAATCCCTTAATCTCCTTATTGGGAAGCTCTTTACCAGGTTCTGAACGACGAAAATGGCTGCGGCAGTGATAATTACCAGGAGGCAACAAAAACCGACCAGACTCAGTGCATAAAAGCTCCAGGATGCCGCGAAAACCCGACCATACGCCAAAAAAACAGGAAGCCCAAACAACAAAACCATCCAAGAAGACTCTAATAAAGTCTCCAAAAATCGTACCGTATAAACAGAACATGCTGGAACTGGTGATGCAATAATCAGTTCTAGGTCTTCGGATAAAAAAAATGCGGAAAAGCTTGTGATTACGTTACTAATTACGGCTACTACGGCAAGAGTGGCTAACATCATGGAGAGAAGCTTCGTGGCTGCTATTATTCCGAACATCTCTTCAGAGGTAAAGTAGATCAAAGCTTTCAGGC
>JBKQRG010000220.1:0-6407 GCA_052144015.1 Desulfomonilaceae bacterium | reverse complement strand
TGTTTTCCCGATCTAATCCTCCGTGATTCGATCTGCGAAGGCGCAGCTTCAACGATTAGTCGCCGGGCCGTCATGCCACGATGAATTGGTCTGCCCTTCCCGTGCCGCGCATAAGTGAATGCTTACTATTTAGGGTTAAATAGTCTTGAAAATAATGAATTATTATGATATTCTATAGTGAAATCTCGGTATGTAAAACTAGGGGTGACCATTGAGACGAAACATCATCATCTTTGTTTTTGTCGCTGTTACACTTGCGGCCCTATTGCCTGCACATGTATTTGCCAAAGACACCGCTAGCAAGGCCCTTTTGGATCGAACCCTGATGGGCTTCAAAGAGCAGGGGGTGTGGTATTTCTTGTGCATTGCCCCAGAGCATCCGAGCCGTATCAGCCCGAATTACCAGACCTATGGACCGCCGGCGCCGCCGTGTCCTCCGCCGCCCTGTTTGGTCCCGGTGAAGCCCACGAAATTCCGCAAGGCTCCACCTCACTAGAATCGTAAGTTGTTACTGTAGCGCAAAGACTAATTCTTGACATTACGTCATATAATTGGTATATTCATCTAAAATAGTTAAGGAAACATCAGATGAAAATTAAATTAGTTGTTGCAGTCCTCATTTTTTCCATGATTTGCCCACCCGTCTCTCATGGATTTGCGCTCCTTAGATACACGTTCGATGCAATTCGTAATCAGCTTGGTTTCGATCGAGGTCCGATTCCGAAAACAATGCAGTACACTAATAGCGCGTGTTTTGATCCCCAGTGCCCGCCGATTGCCAATCATCCGGACGCACACCGGATTTATATTCAGGCGGAAGGTTTTTGAGATCTAAACTTGGCGGTAATTCAGAATTAGGCGACTTTATTGGGGAATTCACGGTTGGAATTGAACTTTTTGATTTTTCGCTTAATTTTGTTCCAATAAAAATCAACTGCCTGTTGAACTCGCCCTAATTGCGACGATCTGTTTGCTGTTTTGTACATTTCCAGTACCTTCGCATCAAGCACCTCTTTTGACATAGCGGTCATGTTGAAAATCGGGAAAGCATTTTGGTCCATAGTTACAGCCAATTGAGGCGAAAGCTCAAATCCATTTTCTGAAGCAATTTCAAACCATTCCGTACCCGGCAATGGTAATGCCGCATAAACACTGCTCTTGTGGCCCCTGCTCGCTTTTATCAATTCTATAGAATCATTGACATCTTGGACTGACTCACTTGGATGACCCACTATATAATACGAAAGGGTGTGTATTCCTAGTGATCTGGTGTAGTCCAGTATTTTTATAATATCAGCTCGTTTCAAATTTTTCCGAATGGATTTTTGTAGTCTTTCACTTCCCGTTTCTATCCCGTAGCTTATGGATTTAATACCGGCGGCAGCTAACGTGTCCAGCACACTTTCGTTTACCGTGTTGATTCTCGCGCAAACGCCTATATTCAAGTTATTGTACCCTCTCGAAATAATAGCATTAGCTATTTTTCGCACTCTTGGCCTATTTAAAGTGAAGGTGTCGTCAATAAATATTATTCTAAACGCGCCCAAATCTTCGACTATGTGAGTCATCTCGGACATGATCCGTTCCACTGAATGAAACCGGGGCGTCCTACTCCAGAGCCTGTGAGAAGAGCAGAAGCTGCATTTGAACGGACAACCACGCGACGAAAATATGTGGAATTCATCCCGATACAAAGACCGAGCCTGGAGATCGCGAACAGGGGGCTCTATATTATCAATCTTCTCAATCAGCGGTCGTGGCACAAACTTCGCCGGATCTTGGGTCGAATAAATTCCGGGCACTTCTTCAACGGAATGATGAGAGCAAAATGCCGATACTACCTCTCGAAAACTCGCTTCTCCTTCCCCCACACAACAATAATCTATCTCCGGTATTTGTTGTACAAGGTTTCGGTGCTCTATTGTAGAATGAATACCCCCGACGAGGATCTTGGTTCGAGGAGATTCTTTTTTGATCTTTCTTGCGAATGTCTGAAGACTCAACAGGTGATTTGTGTAGCAGCTTACGGCTACCAGTTCCGGTTCATTTTCGAGAACCCGGTCTATGAATGGAGTCCAATTCGGGTGCAACTCATTTTCCGCAAACTCTGCCAATTGTGCAAAATTAAGCAAAAAACGCGGGAAAAAGACGAGAAGAGCTTTGTTAATAACGCCGCTGTACTGAAGTATCGAATCACTGGGATAGTCCAGAGCTTCTCCGTCGACGACATTAAGTCGGACCTGTTTGCCCACGAGATCTCGTATTGCGCCCGCCAGATAACCCATCCAAAGCGGATACGCTGATTTTTTGATACCCGAAATCCTGTTATAAGGTAGTCGGCAAATCGTTATATTTAGGGGATTTTTCATCTGAGTTATTTGGCAGAGGACCTTATTATGACTCGCATTCCCGAGGTTTCGCGCTGGATTGACGTTGCTTTATATCGAATATCATGATTCGATCAGCGATTATGTGCTCAATGAGTTCCGGCCACAATATAAGTAGATCCGCCTTTGCGGGTGGCGCGGTCACAATTGTGATTGTGGGGCCGACTGGTGCACCAGAAAGGTGCAAACTACTCAGAAGCGGCGCTTGACCTAACTTTCAGGTTTAGTTTCTCGATATCCAGAAACTAAATGACCAGTAAATTCTATCTGGAACGGATACTTTTTTGCAAGAACCGCTTTAAGAATGACTGCCTTTATTTCGCTGCCGACGTTCTACCGGGGTGAGTAGTTTTACGATTGGTCGGATCCCTCAAGCTTTTGGATTTTGCTGAGTAATTCCGTGTATATTTTTTATTCTTTAGTGATCTGTCGGCCACCTTGCATTTGCGGATTGACAGTTTCTTTAAGTACGTTTTCTTGGTTGCTGAAACGCTCTTCGCTGACCCAGATTTCTTCTTTAAGAGCGCTTTTGATAAAGATTTGTTTTTGGAGGCCGCGATCTTTTTTGAACTTTTCGTTCTGGCATGATTAATTTTGGAAGGTTTTGTGATTTCATGGCTGCCGGATTTTATATCCGACGCTTTTTTCTGCGCAGCGGCGACAATACCTGCAAAACTTTTGTATGGCGTGGAACTGTCGGACGCGTATTTCTTGGTAGCCGATGCATTAGGCTGTCCAGCGAACAAATCAGTGCTGAAAAACGCTGTACACGAAATCAGTACAAAAGTACTCGCCAATAGCAAAGTTCGCATGCTTTTATGACTCCCAGATGTGAAAGTGACACTAGGGTAGCGAATCTACATTGATTTGTCAAGATCATGAAGAAAAAACTAATTTGCCGGCCTGTTCACGGTCTAATCGCATTCTATCACTTTAATAATCCAATTATGCCTTGTATAATTCGATTTTTTTGATTGATAGATGTGACATCATCCAATGGGTCCCAGAATTTCATTGAGTCTGGGCAAGGAAAGCACCAGGGCCATGATAATGATAGCAGCCACCGACATTATTACGAGGACGTCAGGCGCAACAGTAAAAATGGCTTCTCCTCTGTTGATGTGCGCCCTGACTTGCATGAATCGTAATCCTGAAAGAACTATAGAAACGCCGGCCAGGAGAAAACAGAACAGATCCAGATATATAATACTGTGATGAGCCACCAACCGGTCCTCCAATCCCTGAATTTTAAACCACTGTCGAATGAAAAGCTCGAATCGTTCTATTACAAACCCGAATGCCAGCAGGGAAATACTCGTCCTACTCCAGGCAAGGAAGGTCCTTTCATTGGCCAGATGGCTGCGATGCCAAGCTAGCAGGACTCGATCATCCGAGTAGGTGTCTGGTGGCTTTGGCAGTCCAATTGAGCCTTCATTCTTCGAATCGGATTTAAAGTTCATTGTTTTTCCTATCTCTTAGAAACCTTCTAACTTAGCTGGCCTGAATGTTCCCGTCTACCATAAGCAGTGGGGTGGTTAAGATCCCCGGAATTAATTATTATTGGTAGGCCGTTTTTAATGAGAAATCAGGTTATCTTTAGATTGGCTGAGACTTACGTCAATCGCGCGACTGAGTCAAGAAAAGCCGACTGTTCCCGAGTGGCAGGCGCTGCGGAAAGAGTGTCATTCTTAAAGCATTGAGTGGTATAGACCCTTTGGCAACGGAATTATTATAAAAAATAATCCTTGACACTGTTTTACTGCGGTACTATGCTCACAACATATTGGTTCTATATCTTTTCTCATTCAGAGAATTTCTGAAACCATCGCGTTTTAGTTTAAGGGGTCCTTCTGCAGCTAAAGCAGTAGAGCCCTCTTCAAATTGTAATCTTTAAGAAATCTGCGCGGGTCACTTCGACCCGCGGAAGTTTATAGCGTTTCGCATGGCATCGGCTTGATGGGCCGGCTAAAATTTTAAGCCCTCCAAAAGGGCTTCCATGAAGCAAAGGGGGTAGCATGAACGCAGTATACGTCTTGATCCTTGGTTTGGTGTTCGCCTTCATCGGGTACCGGGTGTACGCCAAGTACATAGACGAGAAGGTGATCCAGGCAGATCCGAACCGTGCAACTCCAGCCAAAATGTACATGGACGGTGTGGAGTTCATGCCCACCAGCAGGAACATACTTTACGGCTATCACTTCAAGTCGATTGCCGGCGCGGCGCCGATCATTGGCCCAATCATCGCCATTCAATGGGGCTGGTTACCTGCCCTGCTCTGGATACTTTTCGGAGCATTTTTCATCGGCTGGGTGCATGACTATGCCAGCGCGATGATTTCCTTGAGGAACGAAGGGGCCTCGTTCGGCGGATTGAGCCATCGGCTGATATCACCCAGGGCACGGCTCATACTTCTTGCATTCATCTATTTCTACCTGCTGCTGATTGCCGGCGCTTTCGGAAATGTCGTAGTGAGCACGGCCGTCGGACTCAAGGCAGCGCCCATGGCGTGGCTCTTTCTGACTGTGGCAGGTATCCTGGCCGGCCAAATGATATATCGCTGGAAGCAGGATATCATTTTGACCACAGTAGTCTGTGTCGCGATGTCCCTTCTGGGGATATATATAGGTAGTATAGCTCCTTCGGATTCGGTTTTGGGCGCGGGTCTGGCGAATAGCCGTGTTTTGTGGGCTATCATGGCTTTTGTTTTCTGTTACTTTGCCGCAGTTTTGCCGATCTGGCGTTTCGCCCTTCCTATCAACTATGTTGCCGCATATATTGTATTTTTTGGCCTATTTTTCGGGATTATCGGAATCCTTGTGCTCCGCCCCGATTTCACGCTACCGGCATACACTCAATTCAACATCGGTATCGGACCGTTATGGCCGATCATGTTTGTGACCATTGCCTGCGGGGCCATCTCCGGTTGGCACAGCATTGTGTCGAGTTCAGGCACGGCCAGGCAGATGGAGAGCGAAATGGATGCACGGCCTGTGGGGGCCGGTATCATGTTCCTTGAAATGATGCTTGCGTTATTTGCTCTTATCATTGCCGGCACCATTTACACTTCCTCCGCGGACTACGGCGCCGCAGTTGCGAAAGGACCCGCAAGTGTCTTCGCTGCCGGCGTCTCCAAATTCCTTGCTGCTCTGGGTTTGCCGGCTGAAGTCGGAAGATCTTACGGGAGCGTCATGATGATCTTCCTGGCCATCACGATCATGCAACTGGTAGTACGATTCATGAGAGTGGCTACTTCGGAGTTGCTGAGTGATATCAGCCCGGTCTTCAAAAATGCCCATGTGGGAACCATTATTGCCAGCATCCTCGGGATAATTTTAGTGCTAACCGGCTGGTGGCAGTACCTGTGGGTGCTGTTCGGCGGGGCCAACCAGTTGATGGCTTCTCTGGCGTTGCTGTTGGTAAGCGCTTGGCTGGTATCCGAGGGTAGGCCATCCGGATGGGCTTTCTATCCGATGATCTTTATGTTTGTGACCACCATTGCGGCTTTGCTGTTCACCTCGTACAACTTGCTGGTCATGAAAGTGTTGTCCGGAGCAGTTAAGGGTGAACAGCTTGTTGGAAATACCCTTATGGGTATTGTGGCGCTGTTCCTGGTTGTGGCTGCGCTTGTCCTTGCCTGGGAAGGGTTCAAGGCGTTCCGCCGATTCCGGGAAGTGAAGGCGGCACCCGCGCCGTCCAAAGCTTAACCCCAGTTTCCCGGGTCGTGGTGTGAACTGCGACCCGGGACTGCAAAAACAATTTTGTTTCGCGGGCATGCCCTCGATCTTTTTCTATTTCGATTTGCATTTGAGAGAAGGGTTGAATTAGTTCCAGGTCGGCGCGACACTCTCGCGCAAAGCAGAGGTCGCTGATATTTTTTACGCAGGTCTTGATGGCTTGTCCGGAGGGCAGCGGATCGTGAACTCTGCTGCGCTAGCCCTTAATAGATATAAAAGGGAGTTAATAACCCATGGCTGAAAAGGAGAAAAAATCAGGCGGATTCTTTCAAGGCGTCAAGGAATT
>JBKQRG010000219.1:0-29747 GCA_052144015.1 Desulfomonilaceae bacterium | reverse complement strand
AAACTCTTCGACCGCGAAAAAATAATTCAATCGGACTAGAAAACTACTCCTAAGTCGCGATTTTCGCGACACATCCTTCGCGAAAAATTTACAATCTTCAAAGCTGAATGTGGAGCTAATTGATTGCACCCAAGACAACGGAGAGAAGATAGGGAATAATCAGATGATCTCGATTCTACCTATTGCTCTGCCTGAATCCTGATTTGGCCAACACATGAAAATTCCCGCCTTAAGCTGAAATACGACTAAATTTGAACTGGAGCGCTGTGTTATTTATGTACCTTTGCAATGTGAACTGTGTATCGAGCTGACGCGCGGTAACAGCAAGTCCGACGCTATGCAATTCGTCAAGTATAAGCTCGGGCGCATGCCGAAAATTCATTCTTTGCAGAACTTGATGAATAGTCGCAACAGAGGCATTGCCCGGAGAAGGAATCAGCTGCTCCCCGTCAGTTGAAACACAGTGGAAATTAAGGCTGACACTGTAATCACCAACTCGGGTAACAATATTCACTTCCGATTGGAACTGATTGGTGTTCGCTTCAGGATCTTGATCTTGATCTTGATAACGGCGGAATATGGTATCTGTAAGATTCTGCTGACAAAGGTAGAGAGTGGAAGACAAGTCGTACACGTCCAGAGGCCGATTTTCAGTTCTTTCAACTCTGGTTCTTCCCAGCGGAACGTCCTCGGGTTTCGGAAAAGACGGCTCAAAATTGACAATTAAATCAATAATTGTGTTCCCCATAGAGCAGGATAAGTAAATTGGATTATACCCAGTATCAATGCCCTGCTGCCGGATCTTTTCCATAATTAAATCATGATCGTGAGATGCTGTGATTCTTTGGACCACTTGCTGCATAAAAAAGGGATTTGTATTGAATTTTTCGGATAAAATGATCCTCTGCATCTGTTGAACGTGCATTTCGAGAAAATAGTAATCAGCACCGACGTATAAACTTATACTGCGTCCGGGATGGCCTGTAGGTCCGTATCGTTTCCAGATCTCTTGCCGATTGTATTCTTTCATCAATCCAAGAATTGTGATGAGGTCAAAACCATCAATAGGTCGATTTTCCTTTTCAGTAGTCGAACACGGCAAGTTAATGATTTCAGCAGCTATTCCGTTTTTCATATTAGTGTATTTCCAGGGTCACTTCTTTGCCTTTTTCTCTAAGCAGTGAAGCGATAGTTTGGACACTGCGGCTCTTGAATCCCATTTCCTGCGGCAGATTCGGGTTGAGGTGGGCCGGATTAATGGCTTGTCCTAGAAATATATTTATGCTGTCACTATACAGAAATTCCCATGCTAAACGGCTGGCGCCGTCACGCTTGCCCGTCAATTCAGCGATATCTTGCACCTTCTGCAAAATTTCCAGTGCATTATTCACGGTGTGGACTCCTTCAGTTACCAAATCTATGCCGTCCAATTTACCGGTCGGCGGAATTTTTTCGGTCATGGTGGACAAGTCGACGACGACGTCTTTGCCCATCATCTTTCCGACTATCCCGGCGGTAGTCCCTCCACTGACAATTTTACGGCCTGGCCGAGCCAGCCAGTTTTTCACCACCGCGCCATCATCCTCGCGTTTCACAGGTGGTCCAATCATAAACCAGCCAAAGCGCTTGGGTCGGATTTTCAACACTCCCACCGTGGTATCATCTCCCGGTTTGCCCTGGTATAGATCATCAGCCTGGTTTGTGAGTATTTGTGCTACTTTTTGAGCAGATATATCTTCATGGATTTGAGTCTCCAGAAATTTGGCGATTTTTTCCCAATCCCATCCCAAATTCAGTAGTCCGCCAATTCCTGCGTGAATTTCACCATCACTGACAGTAACGAGCCAGTCCCCTGCTTCGGCATGTACATGGGCCTCGCGGATTTTTCTGGTGCCTATTACGCGGTCGCGATATTTCAACTGGCTGCTGTAACCCCTCTTCATGAAAAAAGTTGGAGGATTGTCAAATTCCGCCAAGTACACTCGACCGTCGTCCAATACCTTTAATAGCGTGAAAGTACTGTAAGCAATTTTTCTGATTTTGCATTCCGGGAGCGTGTCTGTGAGCGTCGACACCACTTCTTCAAGTGGCAAACCTCGTTCCATCAGACGTAACGCAATTTTTGTGGTCAAGGTAGCCAAGATATTTGCTTTAACCCCACTCCCAAGCCCGTCGGAAAGCACCATTAGTTTACCGTCATCCAGAGGCGCGACAGAAATTGAATCCCCACATAGAATCTCCCCGAATTTGCAGATCTGAGCCGAGCCTGACTCAATAAACAGTTCTGCTGTCATCGCGCTTCTTCCTCACCGGCAAGCTTAATGAGTTCAAAAAGTGCAACCTTGGTTTCAGCCGTGGTTTCTCCAAGCAACCCTGCGATTTCCTGCGCCACACGCATCTGTTGGTGGATTACCTGTTGGGCTCTGTTAATGGTCTCCTCTTTGAACACGTGAGCTTGCTGGTCTTTCATGACTGTTTCGGTGATATCGAGTAGCATTAAAACCCTGAGATCCTCTTCCGGCAATTTGAAATTGTACAACTTGGCTGTACGCCCCAATTTTTCTAATTCAAGCCATCTTGACCCACCGCCTTCTTCCTCACCTTTGTTCAAATCCAAAGGATCGTTTCCAAAGAGTTCCTCGAATGTTTTACCGTTGACTCTGTCAGGTTCAATCCCGTCTTGTGTAGCAAGCTCTATAAACGCTTTGTTGTGGTACACAACTCTGTGTTCTTTGTCCGCCAGGGCGATGGCTACCGGTAACCTCTGAAAAATTGTTTCGGCCCTTTGTTCAGCGTGTTGCCGTTTAGTTTTTTTGAGCATTTCGCGACTTTGAAGCGCGGTATACACCATTAATAGTATCTGATGAGGACCGAAAGGTTTTGGAATATAATCATAAGCTCCCAGTTTTACAGCTTCAACCGCCTCTTCAGTTGCTTTAAAGGGAGCCGTCAATATTACCGTCACCTCAGGCTGCCTATATTTAATTGCCTTGAGCAACTCTTTACCGCGCATTTCCGGCATATCAATATCGGCGATCACAACATCAAAAAATTCGGTTTCAAGTTCATTCATTGCTTCTGTCACAGAGCTGGTTGATTTAACATTAAAGCCCTCATCCTGAAGAATCCGACGGCATATTTCGAGCACCTTTTCTTCACTATCAAGAACGAGAACTTTGAGCAGAGAACTAGCCAAATGGGATTGAGAATAAGTCGATAAGCTACTGGAAGCGCCCGCTGTTTCCTCGGAAGCAGGAAGAACGACCAGAGGGTCTGATATGTGAGCCATTATGTGCGCCATTCCATCTGCCATTTTTTCCAATGAAGCCAGTTTCTTGACTCTTGCCATCTGTTCTTTGGCTTCTCGCAGCTCACCTGTCTGTTCAGCCACTTTGGATGCGAGATCTTTTCCCCATTCTTCCAAGCGTCCTTTAGAATCGGCGAGATTACGAATCATCAGATTAAAAGTAGCTGCCAGTTCACCGACTTCATCATGTGCCGCTACGGGAACCTCGCTGGTCAGGTCACCTTCAGCGGCTCTCTTAGCTGCATAAACCATCTGCTCCAAGGGATGACTAACCCATTTGACCAGGAAATAGGATATGGCCGCCATAAGTAGGACCCCAACCAGGGCTACTCCCATAAATGTGATCACCAGTTTTTCAATAACGGTGGAAATAGGCCGTTCCAGGGTGCCAACCTGGATGGCGCCTATTACTTTGCCATCCACATCTCGAATAGGAGCGGCAGCAGATAAGTACTTGGAATTAAATAAAACCTCCCATTCAATGTCGGTTTTGCCATCTGCGAGGACTTTTTGGCGAATTTGGTCTCCGCCCTGAAAACCGACCATCGGCCGGCCTTCTGCCCCCTTTAAAGTTGTGCTAATAGCTTCATACCCGTTGTATAAGGTCACCTGGCCGATATCAGTAGAGATCCCGGACGTGCGCGGATCAGGTGCAATGGAAAGTATTTGGGCGTCCAGTTCCGGATCTGGGTTCATCTTGCCCACGAACAGCTGTTGAGCGATTTTATCGACAATACGATTATTGTTGAGAACCGTACCTCCATAAATGCTTGCGGCTACTCGTGTTCCGATCATCATGGGATAAGCGGCTTCGACGACCATACCTGCTCTTTGATTACTCAATAGCTTCAATAATGCCGGATTTTCCGCAGCAAGAGACTCGGCCGGTAGAATTGCTATACCGGCAGAATTCTGCCCTGATAACGACTTAGCTATCAATGAATTGGATGAGATGTTGTCATGAGCAGGTTCAGGGACAAAGGCCCTAACCAGGATATTTCCTTTTTCATCTGCTATTGACAAAAAATCGAGATCATTCTCCGAGGCCAGTGTGGTTAACCGATTGCGAAGTTCGTTTATGTCGCCCTTTTGCAAAAGACTTTTCAGCGTTTCCTTCGCGGCCATTAGTCGTATTTTGGTTTCAAGATCTTCTTGAGAAGCTTTAAGAATGAGGCGAGCAGTTGCCAGATTGCTCTGAAGCTCGGTGCGAGCCCTGTCGATAATGGTCTCTTTGGCCAAACGCGTCCCGACCAGGCCGGTCAAAAAGCCGACTAGGACTACTACGCCCAAGAAGCCCCCGAGCACTTTTCGCATGAGCGAAAAATCTTGTGCCCAAGCCGCGAAGCCGGTCAAACTTCTCCAGGGGAATTTTCTTATGTTGGCGGGTTGCATAATGCGTTCACCTTTATTCGAGCTTTTTGATAATTTCATCTTCGAAAATTTGTCTGGCTTCTTCAACGGAGCCGGCATGAAACAGCTCCTCATCAACAAGCAGATTGGCTCCATCCGTACAGTGCTCCATACAGAAGGTTCCTTTCAACTCTACTTGATTTTCAAGTCCGGCTTCTTTTATGGCATCCTTGAAATAATTAATGATATCGTGAGAACCCTTCAAATGGCAGGCACTGCCCACGCATACCGTTATCACTCGCATCAGTTTGGCTCCTTGGATTCATCTGCCTGGGGGCGCCTTGTGTGAGGGCGAACTCGGGCGCAAAGCAATATTCGATAACTGTAAATAGGATAGAGACCTGCGAAGTATTTTAGCCTTCTATAGTACTGACATGCAATAAGTTCAGCAGTTCGTTTGGTGTATATATCATAAAAATGGAATATCCATGGTTTCGGACGATCACATCATAGATGATTCCCAAAACATTATTTGGAATGAAAACGGCTTCTGATATAAAAATGGTCCCACACTTGGTCCATAAAGGCTTCCACGCGGGTCTTCTCATTAGTTTTCTTGAGGCCATCATAAATGAGCGTGAGCATAGGTATTTCAGGGTGTTCTTTCAATGCCCTCGACAGAGTTGCTGTGACGACGGTAGCAAACAGGCAGTTGAGCGTCATGAGGTTCAGCACACCATCTGCGCCGGAATCAAGTTGGTCGATCGTAGTGGCGATCGGCGCCGTGATCCCGGCAGGTAGTCGAGTGTCAATGTATCGCGAAGCATTTTTCCAGATGTTGAACCCAAAATAATTGGATGGACTAGTCTTAATAGCCTTCTTTGCCTGGCGGGCACCTTTGACGCGAAACTCCGATGCAGCCATAAGCGTATAAAAAATAGCATTCTCCGCTGCCCTTAATGAATGGCTTCCCAGGTTCCAGTGGATGTCCCTCAAAACCGACATTTTGAAGCTATCAGACAGCGTGGGCGGAGGCCAGATAGTAGCGCCGAGCGATTCAACTTGATCGTAGACCTGATTGTTGGCAAACGGCACAACACGCGTGTAGTAGTCGCCCGTCACGGCAATCCTCGGTCTTTGACCGTTTTCCGTTACCGAGACTTGATATAGATCATGAAGCACTTCATCAATACCGCTCCTGATACGGCCTTCTGATAGAGCATCAAACATTTTCCTGCAGCAGTTTTCGTAAATGCGATCCAGCTGGGTTCTATCGGAAGCAGTCGGTCTGATCCGCAAATAAATTTGGAAAAGAAGGTCGTAAACGTTAAGACCTTCCCAAGCACGAAGCAGCACCCGCTGCCGGTTTCGTTCGGAAAATCCGAAGGACTTAAGGCCTTCGTTCACATCCTCTATGATTGCCGTCGAAAAACCAAGCTCTTGCCTCACTTTCTCCATGTACACAGGATACTGCCCCACTCTACAAGCATTGGGGCCTATCATATAAACTAAAGACTTTCGAGCAACATCCTCCGCGAGCGATTGAGCCAATTTTATATAGTCACCTAGAACCAGAAGATATGGATGACACTCCCCGCCAACTGAGTGCGGGCGTCCCAGCTTTTCGGATTCCTCGTCGGGACGCGGCAACACGTGTGCATCAATACCCATGGAACGAGCAGCGGCGGCAAAACCGTACGAATGGTCGCAAAAATGCAGTACGTAGAGCCTCTCGGGTCTGACGGGTTTCGCATACTTCTTTTCGTTTTGGACCTCTCGTACGACCTTTTCGGAAATGGTCGGCCCTGAAATTTTTCCTCGCTTCACGTGGTCCGTTGACCCGCACGGGAGGCCTGTAACGGATTCTGAAAGCAGTGTGCTTGACTCTTGGGATGAGGAGCGGTTTCTGATACCGGATGCATGAGAATATCTCTTGATCTGATCGAGAAAAGCCTCAATCCTGGTGGTGATTCCGGCCGTGGACGAGTGTTCATCCATCTCGAGGACCAATAATGGCTTTCCACCTAAGACGTCTCTGATATGTCTGAGAGTGAAAGGATCGGGACCGCAACCGAAAAACGTTATAAAAACGGGAAACAGTCTTGAATCGTCCGCAATTTCGCGAGCCACTCGAATCATATCACCCTGGTGTTTCCAATAAATCGAGAGTTCAGCGGGCGTGCTTCGTAAAGGATATATATCCGAGGGAATCGCTTTGATTCCCAACCGTTGAAATAAGCGGCCAATATTCATATTCAGAAAAGATTCGGTTGTGTGATAAGGCTTGCCAAGAACCACCAAAGCCTTCTCGTTGAAGCCCAAAGACCCGAGAAATTGTTCACCTACATTCCTAAGACTTTTTTGAAAATTTGCGAGCTGTTCAAAGCCGCTGTTCAAAGCCGCTGTCGCCTCTCGTCTCGATATGCCAAGTCCACGGGCTAAATTCAGGTGATCCCGCCGAAAAGCTGCGTGTTCGGGTGAGAAACCGATAATAAATTCAAACCATTCAACATCGAACGTCCCTTTGAAGAACTGGGAGGAGCTTTGGATGTAAGGACAATATTCTGTCGCCTTGTCACCTGCCGCACATGGTTGCGTATTCAAAATTGAAGGATGGAAAATAGTTTTTTGGCCTCGATCAACCAGATCTTTAATCTGACCAGCCAAAATTTTCATAGGGAGACATGTTTCGACACTGAGAAACCGCGCTCCACCTTCGAACTGTGTTCGGTCCGGCGGTAAAGCAGCGACAAGAGAAATCCTCATCTCTTTGAAAAATGCTGTCCAGAATGGATACCACTCAAAAAAATATGGTGATCGAACCATTCCCCAGGAGTGCTCCAAGTTGGGAATCCTGGCGATGAGTTTTTGAAGCAAGTCTTTTCTCACATTAAATGGATCTGATTCCGAATTCATCGGTAGTGGTCGATCATCGAATTCCCATCTTTCGCAGAGCCCCCCATTGAAAACTGTGCGTTTTCCGAGCTTATATTTGTACACACGACATTGATTTGTACATCCGTTACAATTGAACGGTTCTCTTGAGATTTCATCAGCGTCGCGCAGCATTCCGGTTCGTTTCTTAGGAACGATTTCTTTATTATTGACAGCGCGCAGGGCTTTTAAAGCAGCCCCTAGTGCTCCGGATACTTTATAAAATTGAGGCGTATCAAACGTGCGGCCGGTGGTTTGTTCGAATGCTGCTTTCACTGCGGGGGTGCCTGCCACGCCGCCAAGAAACACAACTTTATTTCCTAATGATTTATGATTTGCTACGCGCTCAAGATAATTCTGAACAATGCTAATACAAACTCCTGCTGCCAAATCCGCCGGCGTGGCGCCGGTGTTTTGATGGTGAATTAGATCGGATTCCATAAAGACTGTGCATCTGGTTCCGAGATCCGCGGGAGTTGTGGATGAGAAGGCAGCGTCCGAGAATGGTTTTCCCATATCCATATTCAGGTGCTGTGCTTGGGCCATTAGAAAACTTCCGGTGCCCGCAGCGCAAACTCGGTTCATTTCGAAATCCCGTACATCGCCATTCTCCAGAGCTATCCATTTGGAATCTTGGCCGCCAATCTCCACAATTGTATCTACCTGAGGATCATAGCTGATAGCAGCTTCTGCCTGTGCGCTGATCTCGTTAATGATGAGGTCCGCGTCGAGAAGTTTTCCTTGAAGGTATCTACCGCTTCCGGTGACGGCCACGATGTCGGGCATCAGATTTCCGTCTGTGAGGAATCGGACCACCTCAGCTAATGTATCAATGGGACGAGACCGGGAGAGACGATAGTCCTGTCTCAAAATTTGTCCCGTGTTGTCGATCATAACTCCCTTTGCTGATACAGACCCGATGTCCAGACCCATTATTAACGGAGGAGCGCATGATCTATCTCCAGGTTGCTCCTTGTTCGAAATTGTTTGTTGATTCGTACATTTCAACCGCGGTAGGAAATACCGTGATAACGGCCTGTTCAAAGCCTCTTCAGCCAGAGTTTTCAGTTTTGCTAAGGTCGTCGACGAATATTTCGTTCTAGCAGCCAATAACGCTGCACCCACAGCTCCCAAGACATCGAAATAGGGCGGAATAATGATTTCCTTCTCGTCAAGATGTAAAAGGACTCTAAAAGCCTTTACAACTGCCTGATTATTCATCACACCGCCCTGTAGGGCAACAACGGAGACAATTTCTTCACCCCGGATCAGTGTGGAGATGTAATTTCTAACTAGACCGAAAGCCAATCCGAGAAGTATATCCGGAATTGGGGCACCCTCCTGAGCCTGATGAATCATATCTGTTTTGGCAAATACCGCACAACGACCGGCGATCCTGGCAGGATTTTGACTGCGAAGCGCCAGAGACCCAAAGGATTCCACGTTTATTGCAAGACGCTCCGCCTGTTCATCCAGAAATGCGCCCGTACCCGCAGCACAAATTTCATTCATACGGAAGCCGGAAACCCGAGGACTAAAGGAGGCGGAAGGTTCAATTTTGATGAATTTTGAATCTTGGCCGCCAATCTCAATAATTGTGCGAACATCCGGAGCCACATGATGGACTCCCGTAGAATGTGCGCTAATCTCGTTTACAGCAGGAATTCCCAGGGATTGAGAGACAAGCTCGCGAGCGCTGCCGGTCACCATTGCGCTGGAAATCGGCAGATCCTCACCTAGTTTTTCAATCAGTTCGTTCGACGCCTGTACAAATGTTGCCAGGGGTCGCCCTCGAGTCCTGCGGTAAATTGTAATTGGCAATTCATCCGGATCAATAAAAAGGGCGAGATTGAGACTTATCGATCCGCAATCTATGCCAAGTTGACCTGGCATTGTTATCCACCGAATTCCTTTAATTACTCACTAAACCGAATTCTTTGGGTGGATTAATTCCCCCATAATTGACTGCTTCGATCCCAGATTCAGTATTACATACAGTAATAATTTTTGTGAAAGTATTTATGTAACAGATGATCATTAACGCGGTTATTTTTTAATTTCCTTTTTTATTTACCAAAGCGAAATGCTAAATTATCCCGACCGTGGTCGCGCATATGACCTGCTTCGAACTGCGCAAAACTGCTGTATCATTCACGACCGAAAGGAGAAATGAAGTATGCGTGCATTGGTATTGGGGGGCGCCGGCACTATGGGTCAGGGGGTTGCTCGTGACCTGATAAAACAACAACAGGTCACCAACCTGATTTTGGCTGATTTATACCCCGACCCGCAAAGGTTGGCCCCAAAATTACGAGATAATGAAAAGGTAAACCTGATCAAGATGGATGTAAACGATCATGACAAAATGGTGCTCACATTCAAGGAAACCGACGTAGTAATCAACTGCGCAGGTCCTTTTTACAAGACTGCTGTTCCTGTAGCCAAAGCAGCTGTTCAGGCAAAGGTGAACTATATTGATATCTGTGATGATTATGAGGGAACGGAGATTCTATTCAATTCTGAAATAGACAAAATGGCCAAAGAAGCGGGAATCACTGTTCTTACGGGGATGGGCTCCGACCCTGGAACAAACAATGTCTTGGTTAAATGGTATGCAGACCGTCTGGACAGTGTGGATGAGATTTATCTTTATTGGGTGGTCGCAATCGCCGAACTTGCGGGCGCTGCCTGGGACCATAGTCTTCACATGACGCTTGGAAAAGTGCCGCAATATCTAAATGGTGAACTTGTCCATGTGGAAGGCGGGACAGATGTAGTCGCAGAAGAGTTCCTGGAACCGCTTGGAATATGTCACGTCAGGTATGTCGGCCATCCCCAGCCTTTAACCATCCCAAAGTACATCAAAGGTGTGAAAAATGTAATAATCAAAGGGGCACTTATACCGTTGTGGGTCGATGAACTGATAAAGCAACAGAAAGATACCGGGTTCTTGGGCCTAGAACCAATTGAACTAAAACAGACCAAAATAACGCCTTATGATCTTGCGTTGAAGCTTTGGGAGAGTATTCCGGAAGGAAGGGACAAAGGTCCTCAATCTTCAGGCCTTAAAGTAATTGTCAAAGGGGAAAGGGCCGGGAAAAAGATAACTTATACAGCCGATATGGTAGGAAGAATGGCTCCTGGAACTGGGCTTCCCGCATCCATTGCAGCGCTCATGATGGAGGCAGGCGATGTGACCGAAAAAGGCGTGGTTGCCCCTGAAGGTTGCATTGACCCATGCAAATTCCTTGCGGCATTTCTGAAAAGAGGCGCAAGAATACATCAAACTGAAAAAGTGTCATCCATGCTTGAAGTTTAGCTCGGGGCAGGAGATTTGTGATGAAAGAAATAGAAAAACTGAATATCACCAAAAGTCGCCAACTATTCGAGGAAGCCTGTGGGCTGATACCGGGAGGTGTTCTGGGTGCCAGAAAGCCGGCGGATTTTATCGATGGAGAATATCCTATCTTTCTTGAAAGCGGCAAAGGCTGCCGCTTGATCGACGTTGACGGAAATGAGTTTATTGATTTTCTCTGCGGTTACGGCCCGATCATCTTGGGTTATCGTGAAGCAGAAGTGGATGACGCGGTTTACAAACAGATAAAAGATAAGGGATTTTGTTTTACCCTGACCCAAAAATATCAAAACCAGTTGGCCAAGAAACTGACTGAGATCGTGCCCTCTTCTGAGCTGAGTATTTTTCTGAAAACAGGTTCTGATGCAACTACCGCAAGTATTCGCATCGCAAGGGCCTACACAAATAAACTCAAAGTGATGCGCTGCGGATATCACGGCTGGCATGACTGGTGTGTTGAAATGAAAGGCGGAATCCCTTCAAAATTCTACGAAGATGTCTTTGAATTTCAATATAATAACCTTGATCAGCTGAAGGACCTGATGACAATCCACGGTAACGAGACCGCTGCCATAATCATGACGCCTTTCGGCCATCCCAACCATCAAAAAATGCAGACGCCAATCCCAGGGTTTCTTGAAGGCGTAAAAGAGATTGCCAACAGTTATGGCGCTATCTTGATTTATGATGAGATCCGTACCTGTTTCAGGCTTTCCATGGGGGGCGCACAAAAGCTCTATGGGGTTACTCCCGACGTGACCGTACTTGGAAAAGCAATGGCTAACGGATATCCCATCTCCGTTGTGACAGGAAAAAAGGATGTCATGATGGCGGCTGCCCAGAAGCTTTTTATTTCCTCGACCTTTTTTCCTAACAGCGAAGGGTTTGTTGCCGCACTTAAGACAATAGAAGTGCTTGAACGGGAAAACGTCCTTGCCAATATCTGGGAAAAAGGCGAAAGATTCTTGCCAAAGCTCCAGGCCGTCATTGACAAACATAATGTGGGAGCCGAACTGACCGGTGTGGCCCCGATGTTCTACATCACCTTCAAAGACGATGAAACCGGGTCGCAGAAGCAAAAACGCAAGGATTTTTACACTCAGCTAATCCGAAGAAAAGTCTTTTTCGCGCCCTATCATCATTCCTATATATGTTTTCGGCATACGGAAGAAGATCTGGATTTGACGCTGAACGCAATTGATGAGTCCCTGGCCTTTATGAAAGAAAAATATTAGTGCCGGATCAATTCAACGCCTCTCCCGTCGGTAGAGCCGAATTGCCGTGTATTAAGATAAATTCACGAAAGAATTGAATCACGGCACCTCACATGGGAATGATCAGATTGCTCGCCGACGGGGTCTTAAAAACGGCGTTCTTTTTCCATGCCTAATGGTCACGGTAGTTAGAATCTGCAAGAAGAATCATGGATGTTACAGCAGGTGATTTCCTTTCAAACGGCGCACTCTGATTCACCTGACTCGGCGTGTTAATAAACGGATCAAGCCTGCTCATATCTATGAAGCAACCTGCACGAAATTAGATTGACAGCCGAATCGGTCCCAGTCCGTGATTTGTTGCCCCTATCTTTGAAGGCGTCGGTTCTCAGATGATTTTTTCAGCCGAGCGTTAGGCTTGACATCGTTGTTTTTAGATGCTAAAAACAGGCCATGAACCGGGAGCCAAAAAACCTATCCGAACAAATTCGCCGAGTTATCAATCGGCTGATATTCTTGGAAAAACGCACCGTTTTACGGCACGGCAGGCTTAAGCTCCATCCGTCGGAGATCCATTTGATGCAAGTCATAAGCGAATACCCGGATCTGAGCGCCGGTGAGATGGCCCAAAAGCTGGGGATCAGCAATGGTGCGGTTTCCCAAACTCTGGAGCGGCTTGAAAGGAAAGGGGTCATTACCAAATTCAAGGATCCAACCCTCAAAAACAGGATAAGTGCGGCCTTCACCGCGTTGGGAAAGGATGCTATGGAGCGGTTTCAGGCCGAGCGGGCGTCATATGGTGAGTTTTTTTCCAAGTATCTGACTGGGCTTTCTGAAAAAGAAAGAGAATTAGTCGGCGGCTTTCTTTCGCAGATCGAGGCACTCTTGAAGGGATTGGATTAATTTTTTTTGGTTTGTGTTTGTAGTATCTAAAAACAGACTGGCAACTTTCGCAACGAGGGCTTGCCAAAACAAAGGAGTGAAATCGTGCGCAACAAACTTATGGCGGGCATTTGGCGGTACATCGTCGGAGTCCCGCCTTTCCTATGGGAGAAACAAATTGAAAAGGCAGTGGGCAAAGCCAAAATTTCCACTGAATTCATGACATCGGAACATAGACTGGTCCATCATTTTGTGGTCAGAGAGATGCCGCGTCTGGGCAGGCCAATACCGTCAGAACTCGTGGCCGAGGAATTGGCTCTCGCTCCGGAGAGTGTGTCGGAGATACTGCGAGACCTGGAAAAGCATCTGACCTTGCTGTGTTCGAACAGCGACGGAGATCTGAGCTGGGCCTATCCCGTGACAGTTGACAAGACGCCTCATGCCGTAACTTTTCATACAGGGGAGCGGTTGTACGCTGCATGAGCAGTGGACGCATTCGCGATGCCCTTCGTGCAAGGGCGATTAAGAGGTGAAGAAGTGACTGTCAGAGTGGTCTCTGAATGTGCTCTCTCCAAGAAACCCATGCTCATGGAAATCGACAGCGACATGAACTGCAGTTGTGACGACACGGACTGCAGCCCAGTGGTCTTCGTGCCTAAAGTGGATTTCAAGAGTTTAACAGACCCGAACATAATTGATGCGTTTTGAAAGGAGAGCGTTTTCTTCTGGTCAGAGGAATACGCCAAAGAATATCGGAGAAAAACGCATAGAGTGCGAGGGGCGTACTTTACGGCTCGGCAAATAGCATATTTGAACAAGCGAATTCAGAGCGCCCTCTTTGGTTGGTGAAAGTCAGATCTGCGGACGTGAAAGGAACGCCATTGCGTGAGTCCATAGCGGCTATGGATGCAATGTCCTTTACTAGCTCGGTGACCGACTGCTGGGCAGAACTGAGCACTCAGTGAACCGCCACCCTGCAGCTGATCGCAATTCTTATTTTCTTGGCGGAATCGTAAATGATTAACAAATTAATATAAGGTCCGTCTAAATTGATAGAGAATTGAGGGACAACGCTGTCCGAGAATAAATAAAAGATAATTTCAAAAACCTGGACGAAAGAGAGATGAATAGATGATGAGATTAAGACATGTCCTGGTGGTCCTTGTTGTACTGGGACTCATTTTAAATATACCAATGATGGGTTTGGCGCAAGACGGTTCGGTTGTACCGAATCAGACGCAATCTCAACAGCCGAGCCGGCAGGCTCCGCCTCAACTGGTAGGGGGTGTTGCTACAGTTATCGGAGTCGATGAGCCCGACAACTGCCTTAAAGTTAGGAGTGGACCGGGCTCCTCGTATGACGTGATTGGATGTGTCCTCATGGGTACGCAACTGAATCTTACGGGTGTTTGGACATCCAATGATTGGGCTCAACTCACGGGTGACGGATGGGTTTATGGACCGCAAATCTCCACGGATTTGCGTCCTCCTCAGGAGACTTTGTCTCAAAGCGAAACTTATGCCGATCAATATTACCCGATTGAAGATTATTCTTCTCTAGATTGGGATTATCTTCCGGACTACGGTTACGCAACGTATTGGGACGGGGGGATTCCAATCATTGTATACAATGCCGGGGTATGGTGGAGACATCATCCGTGGTGGTGGTGGAGCCGACGTCATGCACACGACCCAAACCGGAACTGGATGTGGAACAGGACCACCGGAACAAATAGAAATTTGATAGCGAATCGATCCAATCTGAATCGCGCATTCAATCGGACAAACTTGAATCGCGCCTTCAACCAAGCCAACCTAAATCGCACTTTGAATCAGGCAAACCTAAATCGTACGTTGAATCAGGCAAACTTGAATCGTACATTGAACCAATCTAACTTGTCTAACCTGAGTCGTACGTTTAACCAGTCCAACTTGAATCGCACATTCGGGACTAACCAGTCCAATGTTCTTAGAAGTCAATCAAATTGGAACCGAAACTTCGCCACAAACCAATTAAACCTGAACCGAAATTTCTTAAGGACTCAACCAAACTTAAACCGTGGTTTCGCTACCACAAACCGATCCAAGATAAGCAATTTCAACCTCAACAGGTCTTTGAACGGAGCGAATACGCTAAGGAGTTTTTCTAGCGTCCATTCTCCAAATCTGGGGAATTTTGCACTGCGCTCACCAAGCAGTACTGGTATTCACATCAGCAGTTCTCCACATATTAGTACTGGTGGGACAAATCTGGGCCGCGGCGCAATACGCCACAGATAACTCAGTCTGTTTGATGAAACTTTAAAGGCGACCGGAAAGCCGGTCGCCTTTTTTCATGGCTGAAACAAGTGGTAAGCATCCACTATGGTTTATTTTCTTGATCAATCTCAATTACCTTTGCGGACTCGTACTCCCAGGCGGTTCTTATCCCCGGTTTCTTATTTTCGATAGCATCCAGAATTCTCTCCGGGGTCAAGGGATAATGATTGAAATAGATTCCGAGCGCATTTCCAACCGCATTACAATACCCCTGAGCAGCAGACATAGCCACAGACATGCCCGCCTCTTTAGCGCCATAAGGTCCCGCCGGGTCTATTGTTTCGACAATAATTGGATTGATTTTCGGCATGTCTTTTATAATCGGGATCTTGTATTCGAGCATGGACGGATTGAGCACGTGTCCTTTGTGCCAACGATGCTCTTCGCCTAACATTCCGCCTTGGCCACCCATGGCGATTCCGCCCTCAAACTGACCTTCGACTACCATTGGGTTCAATGCATAACCGCAATCTTGAGCAGCCGTAACTTCAAGAGCCTTCACCTGACCCGTTTCAGGGTCAACTTCAACTTCAGTTACAGTCGCGCCGAAAGAAAACGTCTGGGATAGCTGTCCCTTGGGATTAGTAATCCATTCTCGACGCTGATCGACTTCGGGCGAGAAAGAACCTCGGCCCATGATTGGACGACCCATGATTAAGGCCTTCCTAACCACCTTCTCAATGGGAACACCCTTGTCCATGGCACCTTTTACATAGATAGTCCTGTTTCGAAGCATCAGGTCTGAAGGCTCTGCTTTAAGCATGCCCGCGGCCACTTTGAATAGCTGGTTTTTTGCATCGCAAGCTGCAGTCTTTACAGCATTGCCTCCGCCGAAAGTGGAAATCATGGAGTACGATCCAGCATCTGTAGGTGTGACTTCAGTATCAGCAGAGATAAGTCTGATTTCTTCCAATGGTAGGCCTAGTTCTTCGGCTGCGATCTGGGCGAGCATGTTATCGTTCCCCTGCCCGTTGTCCACCACGCCTGAGATGACTGTGGCTCCTCCGTCTTCGTGGAACTTGATAAAAGCCTGCGAGCCGCCTCGAATGCCTAGAGGAAAACCAGTCTGAACAGAATTTATTCCCATTCCGATACCACGATTGGGTTTTGGATTTTTTAATTTGTTCAAAAAGTCACTCTTCTCCGCGGTTTTCTCTATGCATTCCACTAAGCCGCAACTGGCAACGTAAGAACCTGTGGGGGTGGTGTCGCCAGCCCTTCTGGCATTCCGCAACCGGATGGTAACAGGATCTATCCCGAGTTCCTTGGCAATCATGTCCAGCTGAGTGTCAATGCCACATGCAAAAGATCGTCCGTGGATGCGGATCATCCCTCGTACAGGTTTGTTCGTGTAAATACGGTATCCCTGAAATCTAACGTTTTCCATTCGAAACGTCTGTTCGTGGCAAAGAAACGGCACAGAAGTCGCAATCGGCCCAGTACTCGAGTAGGCTCCTCCATCCAAGTAGCAGACTATATCACGAGCTAAAACAGCTCCCTCTTTATCAACACCTGTTTTAATTGTTGTGATCATCCCATGGCCCATACGGGTGGCAATGGAATTCTCTTCTCGCGAGTAAACAACCTTTACCGGCCTCTCACTCTTGAGAGTTAACAGGCAAGTGATGAACTCTGCGGGGAAAACATCAGATCGGCCACCGAACGCGCCACCGATTGTTATTTTTCGAACATTCACCTTGGACAACGGCAGCTTCAGGGCGTTTGAAAGCGCTTTGGCTTTCGTATGCGGCGAAGCGTTGGGCATCCAGACTTCAACAGATCCATCGGAATGGCTGTTCGCTACCACAGCGTAGGGCTCGGTCATGAAGTAGGAATCTTCTTCCGCGACAAACGTGTCCTCGCGGATAAGCGCACAGTTCGGAAATGCAGAATCCACATCTCCAACATCGATTTTAACGTCTACATTGATATTCCGCGGCCAATCATCGTGTATCAGCGGCGCGCCTTCAGCTAATGCGGAATAAGAATCGAAAACAGCCGGCAATTCCTCGTATTCCACCTGGATCAGACTAAGAGCCTCAAGCGCTGTTTCTTCGTCTATAGCGGCCACTGCGGCTACTTCATCGCCCACATAGCGGACCTTATCCACGCATAGCAGTTGCTGATCTCTGGTATAACGAAATACACCCCACTTCTCGCCCGCTGTATCAGCACCGGTGATCACGGCATGGACTCCACGGAGCTTTTTCGCTCGCGAGACATCCACATTGAGAATTTTGGCGTGTGGTAATGGGCTCCGGAGAATCTTGCCCACAAGCATTCTAGGTAAACTGACGTCCGCAGTGAATACGGCCTGACCTGTCACTTTGGAACGGGCATCCACCCGCGGAAGACTTCTCCCGATATAGCTATATTCCTTTTCAAGCAAAGTGCTCACCTCGCAGCTTAATCTAATCGCTTTGGGCCGCTTTCATTTGGCCTGCTGCAACCTCTACGGCCTTCAATATCTTTGCGTATCCCGTGCATCTGCAGAAATTACCCGCAAGAGCATTTTTGATCTCGTCCTCTGTTGGTTGGCTGTTACGATCTAAAAGAGCTTTCGAGGAAAGGATCATTCCAGGGGTGCAAAACCCGCATTGAACTGCCCCGTTTTCGACAAAGGCCTCCTGAACCGGATGGAGTTTGCAGTCTTCAGCTATTCCTTCTATGGTTATAATGGAAGCTCCTTCCGCTTCCAATGCTAAAGTAATGCAAGATCTAATCGGTCGACCTTCCATGAGCACAGTGCATGCTCCACAGACGCCTTCGGAACACCCTTCCTTAACCCCGTACA
This sequence comes from Desulfomonilaceae bacterium, assembly GCA_052144015.1. Taxonomy (GTDB): domain Bacteria; phylum Desulfobacterota; class Desulfomonilia; order Desulfomonilales; family Desulfomonilaceae; genus DATJPW01. Next base: position 11,592 of record JBKQRG010000219.1, on the reverse strand, counting down.
ATCCCAGTTGGTCCCGTAATACCTCGAGCAATGTGGTGTTCGGAGCCACCATCACATCAACCGGGTCTCCGTTAACCGTAAAATTTAATACCTGTTTTTTCATTTCCTATAATCCAAGCGCTTCTGTCACGGCACGTCGTACCACGACTTCGGCCATTTTGATGCGGTAATCTTTTGATACTGTGGCATTGTCGACTATAGCGCCTTCGGCTGCTTTCAAGGCTATTTTGCCGGCTGCTTTGGCCATTTCAAACTCCGGCTGTTGCCCTTTAACAGCCTTCTCAATTTCCTTTAAAATAATCGGAGCAGGACCGGCAGCTGAAAGCACTGCGCGAAAGCTTTCAATCTTACCCTTCTCGATAATACAAATTGCAGCGGAATTTATGTACGGGAAATCTACTGCGGATCTGAAGCTGAGCCTCTGATATGACCACAAAGTAGGACCCCAAGGGATCGGCACTCGAATTTCAGTGACAACCTCTTCAGGCATCAGGTTGAATGGACTCTCTCCCTTTCCTGTGAAAAACTCGCTAACCGGAATGGATCGCTTACCACCACTGCCGGCAACGGTAAGCTGTGCCGATAGTGCTATAAGCACGGGAACAGTGTCGGCGGAACATACCGCATTGCAAGATTGGGAGTTTTCCAGAGCCAAACAATCCTTTCCTCCGGTGCGATGACACTTGTCTTTTCCGCTCCGCCAAAAAAGGCTCTGATTGTAAAGAATGCACCTGGGCTGAAGGCAGAGATTGCCTCCGAGGGTGCCCCTGAAATGCTGAATTCCAACAGCGCCTATTGATTCAATGGCCTTTACAAGGACCGGAAAATTTTGCCTGATGATTTCATCCTCGGCCGTCTGAGCCAGCGTTGTCCCTGCTTTGATCACCACGGAATCAGGCTTGGCTTCTATTCCGGTCATTTCTTTAACGTTCTTGAGGCTGATGACTGCTGCGGGCGCAGTTACGCGGTGTTGTAGGTTCGGAACTAAATCTGTTCCGCCGGCGAGGACAGGCGCTGATGCTCCTAGTTCATTCTTGATCCTGAGTGCCTCGGCTAGGCTGGCGGGCGCATAGTAATCGAAAGCAGGCAACTGCATTTGGACTCCACTCAAATATGGTAAAATCGGATGATTTTTTTGTAATGAATTCTTTAATGTAAAACCGTGAAAAAATTGGGATCAAACGAGTGTGACACAAATCAGAGAAGTTCAAGGGAACATTTTTTCAAACAGGTTCCCGGATCGCTTGAACCATTCTTGACACGGCTATGGTTATCGGATTCACTCGTTATGAAGGCTCAAAGCTATTTTGAGGCCATCATAACGCTTGCGAAAACCAGTGTCAACAGCATAACGAGAGCTGAGCAGAAGTATCCGTTCAGGCGGGTTAAAGCGCTATGCTGCAGCACGTTTCAAATCGGTAAGCTCATGAAAACGCATAGCCATTGCTGGGCCTTTAGCCTCATCTTCGTGTTTAAAAAAAACGAAAGCCTCCCTCCATTGCTGTTCAAGTATTCTTTCCATCCACTGTGATAGATCGGCATCCGTATAGTCGGAACGGCGCAGGCGCAAGTACCCCCAGGACGCCGCGCTGATGATCTCATTTGCTGGATTCTCGTCAGTATCTTCCAGACAAAGGCTGTGTCTCTTTTCATGAAGGAGGCTGATGGTTTCAGTATTGAGCCACGACGGACTGCGGAATTCGAATGCGCAAGAAATGTTGCTTGGTATTAAGCTGAGGAAATCTTTTAATAAGTCAGGGTTGGAATGAAAAGTTTTGGAAAACTGAAAAAGAACCGGCCCCAGTTTTCTGTCCAGCGCCGAGAGCGACCTGAAAAGGAACTCCGTTTCCGAATCTACATTTTTTAACCGTTTCCGATGTGTAATCACTTGGGGCGCCTTGATTGCGAAAACAAAATCTTCGGGCACTTGGCCCGCCCATGACTTGAGAACACCTTCAGTCGGCATACGATAGAAGGTATTATTGATCTCTACCGCGCCAAATCGTTCAGAATAGAAACCGAGCATTTTCTTCGCAGAGAGTTTTTCAGGATAAAATTTTCCTTTCCATTCCTTGTACCCATAGCCGCTTGTACCAGTAAAGATTTTCATATTGTATTTCCAATCAGTAATTTCTCCACATCTCGTGAGCTAGAAGCAATTCATTGAATTCGGTAATTACTACCTGGTCACCATATGCAGTTTATAGGCTCTGACACATGAATTTTGCCTCAGTTCCTTGTTTCTTTGCCGTTCAACCTCAAAGGTTGATAGGGCCAGCCATCGGAACTCAATAATTAATCTTCATTATTGTTGATTGATACCGGGCTGCTTTATTTATAACGAAGGCTGGGAGGACCTGTCTGACGGCGCGGATCAGAACTCGATTCCTTCTCTGGCTTCCATCCCCAAATCAAAATGATGTTTAATTTTTTTCATTTCAAGTACACAGTCAGCCCGCTTTATGATCTCCGGATTAGCATAACGTCCAGTAATTACTAATTCCACCTTTTCGGGTTTGTCATTTATCAATTCCAACACAGCCTCAGGAGCAATAAGGCCCAAGTGAATTGCGACATTGATTTCGTCAAGTATGACCATACCGTACTCTCCAGACAACGTCGCCGTACGGGTGGTTTCCATGGCTTGCAGCGCCATTCTGGTATCCAGAGAATCGCCGCCCTTACGCCGAATAAAGCCTTTTTTTCCCATGGGTTGTATGGTCAGCATCCCTCCGAATGCCTCCGCGGCAAAATGCTCACCGGAGCTCGCGGGGGACTTAAGGAATTGAATGATTAAAACTTTCAGCCCTTTACCAACCGTCCGCCACGCGGCGCCTAGAGCAGCTGTGGTTTTTCCCTTGCCTTCCCCGGTGTACACGTGAATTTTAGCGTCTTGCCTCATTTATCCTCACCTGAAATCAAAAAGTACAATAATTATATGCCTTCCCGACACAACAACGAAAGGGTAGCTTTTTGGGACTGGGCCCGCAATAGAATCCGCCGTTGGATAACTTAATCGATTCCTTTCCATATTCGATCCGAAATACATTCAAAAAATCTGCCCTTTTAATATTACCCATTTTTCATCAGGAGCGGTATTCTTGTTGAATTAAGACAAAATATAAGAAAAAATGTCACCTTCTGCTCTTTTTTGCGACTATCTATCGTACGCAGCTAAAGCGCCCGACGCAATCATAAGGGAGCAAAATTATGCTCACGAAGACAATGCTGCTGTTACATTTCTCACGGCCCTAGAATTGGCGAAGGAAGGACTTCACTAAAGAAAACGTAATCAAAACAAATGTATTAATGATCTTTCTATCTGCTGGTTTTTTTCAAAACCTGGGTCATGCATGGCAAGTCACGAGCGTGAATTCAATAATTCGTTACGAAAAGCCGGTCGCCGATTCCGGGCGCCACTGAAGCATTTTCTCCGGGTGTAATAAATATGAATCAGATTTCTATATCCGATAAACTGAATATGAACGAAACCAGACTCGTGCAACGCTGCCGATTAGGCAATCGTGAGGCTTGGGACGAGTTCTGTGAAAATTACTACCCCGTTATCTCTTTTGTTGTCTCATGGCCCAAGTGGCGCTTCATGCCGGATGAACAGGAGGACGTAATTCAAGACGTAATGACCGAACTGATCAAAGCTTTGGATCAATTCGAAATGGCCTGTTCTCTAAAGACATTTGTACATAAAATTTCGGTGAATGCGTGCATAGATCGGCTTCGCAATAAAACAACTCTGAAACGCCGAACGAATCGTTTGCAAGTATCGCTCGATACCATAGGCGATGACCATTCGGGAGAAAGCGTTTCCATCGCATCAGACCCCGATATGAATCAGGAAACAATGCTGTTGGCCAAAGAGCGGATCTCCTTTATCCGCAAAGCATTGGCCAAATTGGAGGAACACTGCAAAGAACTTATAACGCTGAGATATCTTATGGAGCTGTCATTTGCTGAAATAGCTGAAAAGACCAGCTTCAAAAAAAATACGCTCGTGGTCCAATTGAAAAGATGCATGATGCGCCTTTTCAAGATGATCGAAGGGGAGATCTAAAATGGAGCCATGTGCCAGACCGGATATTGCAGAACGGCTCATAATAACTCTCTCGTCATCTGACTTTGCCCCGGACGAGGTGGCGGAACTCGAAGCACATCTGAAGGAATGCCCCTCTTGCCAGGAAGAGATGACCGCGCTTAAGCGAGTGGAAACATTCCTGATCCAAAACAAAGACTTGGTAGCCGAGAGTCTTTCGCCGTGTCCATCCATTGAGAAGCTCTCGGCATTCGCGACAGGCGAGATGACGGAGGACGCGCTGGAATATCATATCCAGTTGTGCAACGAGTGCCGGGAGCACGTGGCATTGATTCGAGAATTATTACAAGAAGAGATTCAGGCGAGACATCGGTCCGCGAGCAAGCGGGAAAAGCAACGCTTCTGTGAAGCGGCTTTGCAAGCATATCCTGAAAATAAGCCGCGGCAGGGGGCTGTTCGAACAATTTTTGATAAGCTAAATGACTTGTTTTACATTCCATCCTTGGCACTGGGCGCTGCTGTTGCTGCGCTGTTAATGATAGTAATAATGCCGAAAGCACCCCACGAAATGCAGCTTGTGCCTGCCCTTAGTAACGTGGTCTGGGAAAAACCTTCAGTACAAGCTAAAGGGGCTCTCGCGCCGAAAACCAGCCCTCTTGCAAAGAAGAAGATAGCCTTGATCCTGCTGTTCCGCGGTCCCGAGCAAGCTATGCCAGAAAAGGCCGATCAGATCTACTCTAAATTGGATATTGCCAAAAGATTGGGCGCAACGTACGATTTTCTTTCTCCAAACGAAATCAGCGCGGCCTTGGGCGGCCGACTGATTTCGGGAAGCCTAACCTCTATTTCACACGATGTTTTCGAAAGAACCGATGCAGATTATCTACTCACATTTGAAATCCTCAAAGCCAACAGCGACACTGTCCTGAATGGCACTCTCTTCGAACGAGGTCGAGAAATCTACCGGGGGAGCATTTCACGGACCGGGCTGACAGTCTCCCAGGTGCCCCCCAAAATAACACTCATGGGTACGGAATTATTGTTTGAGTCCGAACAGCATCTATAGGACAGAGGAAACTTTGTTATCTCGTTGTTCCTTCGAGGAGCGAGGCGCGGCAAATTGCAGCGCATATATAAAAAAACAACTCCTTCTCATTCCTGCCCTCGTCATTATGATTCCGCTCTGATGTGCTCCGAGGCCGTGACCCAATCCATGCTATTCATTCAATGTTCGCCGCCAGCGTTGCAGGCGAAGGGAGATCGCTGATGCGCTTACCGTAATAAGCATGTGTAATGATCTTCATCGAGTTTACGGCAAACGCAGCGGGAAGTTGTGTTTCCTTCCCTTCAAATTTTCCATGCCTGAAGCCTTGACTGACTGCTTTGATGGCAGCGATCATGCCTGCTGGATGAAGATATTTTAAAATGCCACCAGATTCTACGGCATACTTCTGGAAGATAGCCCCTTGCGGATCGCAGACAATTAAGAAAGGCCAATCTGCCTCATTCGTAGCGGAAGCAACCGTTTCAGGAGAGCTTTGCAAGAAAACAAACACCTTGGTTTCCTTTTGCGTAAACAATTCAATCTCTCGTTTCAGCTGAGCCATCTCCATCTGACAAACTGGGCAACCTTGGTAGCGTAGGAACACTAGAATTGCATGTTTGTTTTGAATTGTTTCATAAAAGTTTTGTCGTGGTGACCAGGGGGTCTGGAAGTAAAAGTCATGTGTTTTGTCCCCTACCTCTAATTTTTGGCAACTCATGTCGATAGCTCTTTCTCTCTTTAATTCGAAATTATGAGGCGGTCTTCCGATTTCAGCGGCCTTTCGGCCCGTGACGGCTCGGAATAGGTTTCTGACCTCGAAGACACCCTGTTGTCATCCAACAGCGAATCACAATCGTGGGGCTTGCAATAAATCCTTTACAATTCCAGCCACAAAAATGATACTCGCAATATACCGCATTTCAAAGACATTAATGAGTCCGATTCCCGTTCACAGGGGGACTTCATGATCGGACGTGGCACTGTCACAATAGATGAAGGTGGCTCGAACACTGGCTCCTCGGTAGTGGGGCTTCCTTCCGCTCTCCTCGCAGGCGCTGTCACTTTTCATTCGCAATTACGACTAAGCAGTGTTGGACACCGACTCATATAATCCGAAGGTAATATTCGAGCTGATTTCGGAAGGTACCATTAAGAGGACTTTTCAGGAGGCTGCCATCCTCAGATGATTCATGCTCATTTGTTTAGAGTCGTCGGAGTTTAGGCTCTGTCTTCACACCTGATGCCCGACACGGAAAGTGATACGACATCGAGCGCAAACGAAGGGGAAGACCGATGAACGGATTTGTGTTAAGGACCTTGCTTATTGTTGTGTTGACATGTCTACTGCCCGCCCTGGGATGGGCGCAGTCGGAGAAACAAGGAATTACAATCTACAACCAAGCCAAAGAACTGCAAAACAAGGCCCGTTCTCGGCAAGACTTGGAGAAGGCTGTCGAAAAATATCAAGAGGCCCTTCGGATCTTCGAGAAAGCCAGGTTCGAAAAGGGAAAGGGTGTGACCCTGAACAACATCGGTCTGGTTTATGACTCCTGGGGTCAGTATCCGAAGGCATTGGAATACTATGAGAGGTCACTGGAGATTACAAGGAAGTTACGTGATGTGAAAACTGAGGGAGTGACCCTGAACAACATCGGTCTGGTTTATAAGTCCTGGGGTCAGTATCCGAAGGCATTGGAATACTATGAGAAATCCCTGGCGATCACGAGAAAGATTGGTGATGTCAAGGGTGAGGGAGTGAGCCTGACCGGCATCGGTACGGTTTATTACTCCTGGGGTCAGTATCCGAAGGCATTGGAATACTATGAGAAGGATCTGGCTATCACACGGAAGTTGGGTGATGTGAAGGGTGAGGGAGTGACCCTGAACAACATCGCAACGGTTTATTACATCTGGGGTCAGTATCCGAAGGCATTAGAATACTATGAGAAGTCACTGGAGATTACAAGGAAGTTACGTCATGTGAAAACTGAGGGAGTGACCCTGAGTGCCATCGGTATGGTTTATTATGCCTGGGGTCAGTATCCGAAGGCATTGGAATACTATGAGAAGTCACTGGAGATAACGAGAGAGATTGGTGACGTAAAGCAGGAGGGGGCGACCCTGAGCAACATCGGTATGGTTTATAATTCCTGGGGTCAGTATCCGAAGGCATTGGAATACCATGAGAAGTCACTGGAGATCAGGCAGAAGTTAGGTGATGTGAAGGGTGAGGGGGTGACCCTGAAATATATCGGTTTGGTTTATTACTCCTTGGGTCAGTATCCGAAGGCATTGGAATACTATGCGAAAAGTCTTGCTATCCAAAAGAAGATCGGTGTCCCCTATGACGGCACGGAAGATTCCATCGGCAATGTTTACCTGACAATGGGAGACATGGAGAACGCCGAGCCAATCTTAAAGAAAGCTAATCGCTGGGTGTCTCTCGGAAGGCTGGCGCTCGTGAAATCCGATTTCAACGAAGCTAAAAACCAGTTCGACAAACAGTTGAGCCGGTCGTCACAGAACCGCGATGTTCAAGGGCTATTTGCAGGACATACCGGCTTGGGGCTTTCGTATGAGGGATTGAACCAGTACGACCAGGCTGCGGAACATTACAAACATGCCATTGAGGTGACCGAACAGATTCGGGATAGCCTAACCCCAGCTCAGCGAACCGATTTTTACGATGCCGAGATCTCACACATTCCCAGGATAACGCCTTATAAAGGGTTGGCTCGTGTACTCCAAAAAGCAGGGAAACCGGAACAATCTCTCAAGGAATCAGAGGGGTCAAAGGCCCGATCCTTTGCGGAATCTTTATCGAGGCGATCTGAAAATATCTCCCTTGACGTTCCGAAGGATGTTGTCGAACGGGACGCGGACATAAACAACAGGCTTGCAGCATTGAGCCAAGGTCTTCAGAAAGCCTATGAAAAGGGCTCGAAGGATGCGATTGAATCCTTCGAGAAGCAGGTGAAGGAAGTAAGGGAAGAGAGGGACCGCCACATAAATAAGCTGAGGACCGAGTATCCCCTGTTTGCAGCCACGAAATATCCCCAGCCGATGGGCATCGAACATACCGCTCTGAAAGATAACGAATGGGTCCTGGGTTATGATGTGAGTGATTCCGGGCTTCTGGTTTACCTCACCAGAGGTAAACAGTTGGTCAAGTCTCTGTTTAAGCCGATACCCGAAAAGCAGTTGGAAGACCTTGTGCAGAAGTGCAGGCGAGCGATGGAAACAGGGCCGGAAGAATCCATCATGGAAAAGGTGAAGTCGTTTGACTTTGCTTCGGGCAAAAAGCTTGCTGACCTCGTTCTGTCCGATATTCTGCCTGATCTACCCAAGGATGCGCCTTTGATTATCATCCCTGATGGTCCATTCGGAGTAGTCCCGTTCGAAATGCTCGTCTTGAATGATGGCGGTAAGGTCCAAACCGATAAGACAATCCCCTATGTTTCAGGGGCTGAATTCTTCGGTGACCGGAATCCCATATCTTATTATCAGTCCATCACAGCCCTTACTCTGGCTCGTACACTAGGAAAGCAGCAGAAACCTGGTGACAGGACCCTCGCAATGGTTGATCCTGTCTTTTCCCCCGATGACGCTCGTCTGGTCAAAGCCGCTACTGAAAAGAGACGAGCAGCCTTGGACAAGTTGACGGGTGACAAGTTCATGTCTTTTAAGACCGAGCTGGCACTGGAAATTCCCAGGTTACCGCTTACAACTCAACTTGGTGAATCTTTGAAGAAAGCAGATCCTGCAAAGACTGATCTTTATGAGGGCATGAAGGCCCAAAAATCTGAGCTGCTTCGGAAAGACCTCAAGCCTTATCATTCTGTGGTATTTGGAACTCACGGATACTTCGGTAAGGACCTCCCCGGAATTCAAGAGCCTGTGCTTATATTGACCCTTCCCGACCAACCGGAAGGGCAGGATGGCTTTCTGAGAATGACTGAGGTGATGGGTTTGAAGATGAATTGTGATGTAGCGGCATTAACTGCCTGTCAAACAGGATTGGGCAGACACATTTCAGGTGAAGGCACTATGGGAATGGGAAGGGCCTTCCAGTATGCGGGAGCAAAAAGCGTGTTGATGAGCCTTTGGAGTGTTGCCGAGAAGTCTTCGGTTGAAATGGTAGAGAGTTTCTTTAAGCACCTGAAGCAAGGAAAAAACAGGCTGGAGGCTTTGAGACTTGCCAGAGACGAGATACGGAAGGCTGGATACGACCATCCTTTCTTCTGGGCTCCATTCATATTGGTGGGAGAGGTGGACTGACATCAGTTTCTTATTTTCTTTGACGTCATCGCTTTGAGCGTGTCATCTCCCATTCTAGTTCTTTAATAAAAGCTATGTGAAGATTTCTTCGGTCCTTAGGGACTTGGTTCGTAAATCCGGTATTCTGGAACATTTTCATTGCCTTTGCCTGACAAAATTGAGGGGGTTTTCCCATGAAAATAATAAGCGCCCTGATCGGTATTTTGTTGGTGATTTTTGTCCTTGTTCCTTCGGTTGGATTTTCAGCAGGGGCCGCTCAAACCAAAAAAGAAGCAATCGCATTGGTCAATGAAGCCGGTCAATTAGGGAGCATTTCGAGGCCGATTGCGGACCGGGAGGCGGCTCTGGCAAAACTTCAAACTGCATTGCAGGTTTTCAAGAAAATCAAGGCGGAAGATTGGACCGGCGTGACTTTTAAGTATATGGGCGATGTCTGTATCACATTTATGTCGGGGGATAAGGCACGGGAGAATTATGGGAAAGCCATCGAGATTTTCCAGAGACTAAAATTAAGGGCCTGGGAAGCGGAAACTCTGTACCGGATGGGGAACGCACATGGATCCGAGGACAAGAAGCGAGAATATTATTACAAGGCCTTAGTAGTTTTCAAGCAAATTGGTGATAAGAAAGGGCAAGCGAACATACTTAGTACTCTCTCGGGGTATTACGTCGCTGTCGGTCAATATGAGAAGGCAGTGGAATATTGCGACAGGGAACTCGAACTTTATAGGAAGATTGGCGACACTCCTCTCAAATTGCGAAGCCTCGAACGGGCCGGGAAGTATAGCGCGTTCGGCGGCTTATATCAAAGAGCCCTGCAATATTACGAGAAAGAACTCGCGGTTTTGAGATCGTCAGACCCGAGTATTTTCAGCGACACCACTAAGTTCGGAGGCTACAAACGGGGAAAGAGTCGCGTACCAGCCGAGGCAAGCATATTGAACGATATTGGCAAAATCTACTCCAAGTTGGGCTATTACCAAAAAGCCTTGCAGCATCACAAAAGGGCTTTGGAGATTCTTGACAAGGACGGCTGCAAGAGTTGCTCCGAGAAGGCTATAGCCCTACATCAAATGGGAATAGCATACCAAAACATTGGACAGCCTGATGAGGCTCTTGCCGCTTTCCAAAAGGGACTTGAAACGCAGGATATGGCCGAAATCAAAGAGAGCATGGGAAATCTATACCTTGATCGTGGAGAGTTGCATAGGGCAGAGCCGCTGTTAAGAGAAGCAGAAAAGAAACTCAGCGGACTGCGTATGCACAGGTTCTATCTCCTGACTGCCAATTATACCAGGGCCAAACTACAATATGAGATTCTGCTCCAGCACTCGGAAGAACCTAGTATCCCAGATTGGGAGGTAAATAGAAATAGTCTCTTTATCGCGTGCACAGGGCTCGGCAAGGTGTACGAAGGATTAGGCGACTACAAAAAGGCCGAGGAGTACTACGAAAAAGCAATAAAATCGACGGAGGAGGTCAGGTCCGGCCTGCCGCCTTCGGAGAGAACGCATTTCTTCGAAGGAAGAGACGGAGGTTTCCTGAGAACAGCCCCGTATGGTGGTCTCGCACGAGTCCTTATGAAACTTGATAAACCTCTGGATGCGCTGGAGGAATCTGAATATACCAAGGCTCGCGTCTTTGCCGAGGCACTGTCAAAGCGATCCGAAGCCTCTGTTCCCGATATCCCGAAGAAGGTAATGGATATAGATTCCCAGCTCAACGATGAGTTGGCACGACTCACCAAGAATTGTCAGAATGCGCATGGAATGGGCGACAAGGAGGCAGCAGCCAAGCTTGAACCTCAGGTGAAACAAGCCGAGGAGAAACTTGCAATCCATATTGATATGCTAAGGAAGCAGTATCCTCTTTTTGCCGCCACCAAATATCCTCAACCGATCAAATTGGAGCAGGCTGCTCTTAGAGATAACGAATGGGTACTCGCTTATCATGTCACCGATCCCGGCGTGATCATGTACCTAACGAGGGGTAGGAATCTAGTAAAGGCTGAATTCAAACCTGTCCCTCGCAAAGAAATAGATGACCTCGTTCGCAGGTTCCGAGCTTCATTTGAAATGGCGGGTGAAGGGATTAGCGCAGCTACACTAGCCAAGTTTGATTTTTCTTCCGGTAAGAAACTGTCCGATATTCTCCTTGCTGACATCCTCCCAGATCTCCCGAAGGATACTCCTGTAATCATCATCCCTGACGGTTCACTCGG
>JBKQRG010000218.1:0-5181 GCA_052144015.1 Desulfomonilaceae bacterium | reverse complement strand
GGCCTCGCAAAACCGATGGAAATACGCTCGGCTGCATTCTGAAGGACAACGATATTATGGTCAGTCAACACTTCTTCTCGCTGAAGCTCGATCAGAACGATGTCGTCCTGGTTCTGAAGGCCCTGGCGAATGCCAGCGTCGTGACCGACCCGGCCGACCCCCAGATCGTCAACAACGGGGGACCGGCCGAAATTCAAGCGCTGGTCCGAACTCTAGGACAAGAATCCTCCAGCAAAGTAGCTACAAAGGACAGGCTCTCGAGCGGTGTCACGTTAATCTCCAAACCCGCGAAACTGAACGTTCCGCCATGGCAGATGGTTTCTGCGTTGTTGGGCGGTGAGCCTCTGCGTGCCGCGACATGGTGGACCAGACCCGAAATTCCCACGACCACCGCGACCACAGTCGTGGGATGCTGGGATCAGTCTCTCGGCAAACCAGGCGCTGTCGAAATCGCAACATCTGGAATTTGGAATGGGAAAACGATCGGCCTCGAGGGCCTCGCGGAACCGGAGGGCAATCATGCCAAAATCGGAGTCTCGACCGGCGCTCACGCGTACGCCATTTTCGGCGACATGAACCAGCAGGGTGCGCTGGCACCACCGAAATGCAAGAGCAGCCAAAACGGCCGAGGCGGGCTTTTCTACGTCGTCGACGATGCTACCCTCTCCGGCAGTGTACGCAACTTGATCCAGGGTGACACAGCACCTTCCCAATAGCCTGGGAAGGTGAAATGGATGAAGCAGGGAATTGTCGTGATTGATGACCTCCGCGAGCAAAAAACGATGGACACCGTCCGCAATCCAGGAAGGAGCCTGCTGCCCTCCGCTCTAGCGGGGAACTCGAATGACGCTCCTGTCGCGCCGCCCGCTGAAACTGAACCGCCAATTTCGGTGTGATTCTGGCTCCCAACGAGGACTTCCTCGATGCCCATAGGACCAAATCTACCTTCATTTCTCTGGAATCATGCCTCCATCGCATCCAATGCCCCGATCGCCGCAGGAGTCTATGCCATCTTCAACGGTCAAAACTGGATCTATGTGGGTGAATCAGGCGATACCTTCACCAGACTGCTCCAGCATTGGAATGGGGACAATCCGTGCATTACTCGGAACGCTCCGACTGGTTTCCAGTTTGAACTTGTGGCGAGTCAACCGCAGCGGAAGTCACGCCAAGACCAGTTGATCCTTCTACTTCATCCAGTGTGCAATCAGAAATTGGGCTGAAGCCGACCCATCAGCCACGTGAGACCGAGTTGGCCCGCAACGCAATGCGCTGGCTGGCGATTGGGCAGCTGGTCTTCAGGCCTGCGTGTGACAGCTAGCTCCTAAAAACTAATCTACGAGTACTTTTGCAGAAATCCGACGTCCGGCGCTATCGACGCCGGGGTTCCATATCACACCAGCGTCACCGCCCACCTCATTTCGAACCACGGCAAACCCTGGGATCCTCATTCGACTGAAGAATCTCCTGCACCCTGATGCTGGACTTCCGTGCCTTAGGCGCCTTCTCCAAAGATGCTGGGAGTTGTAATTCCGCATCAGATTGAACCTCAACCTCTCTTGTCACTCCGCGAAGACGAAGTGCACAGGAGTGCCCACGCGAGCGCCTTCGGCTGAGAAGTTTCGCCCTTCGTAGTCCACAATATCATTCATACCGAGGGTGTAGGGGACCACAACGAACGGCCTTCCTTTCACGGAAACCAAGAACGGCTCATCTCGACTTAGATCGTCAATGTGGTAGATGAAACCCAGGTCTTGAAGAATTTCCAAGGTGTGCGGAGTTCCGCGCATCCAGAATGCGTTGAAACCGATGGGACGCGTCCCCGTAGCGCGCCAAATGCTTTGGATGCTCTCTTCATACGAGGCAAGCTCCTCTTCGGGGGACATCGAGTACTGCGGAGTCCAAGTTTGACCATGTCCGGAAGCTTCATGGCCGCGTTGCACGCTTTCCATGGCCAGCTGAGGATTGCGATCCACTGCAGCGCCGACCATATGCGAGGTGAGCCTCGAAAGCTTAGTGAGCTTCATGCTTGAAGGAGCCGAGAATCTGGAGGACATCTGCTGTCAGTGAGTCTATGAAGCTACTGGGGCTTCGCGTAATATCCGATCTTGGCGTGGACAAGAAGGGGCGGGCTTCCCCGAGGTGGCCGAAGCCTGACTTTGATTTTTCTCCACCGCCCGTCGTAGACATGATTGCTCGGAGTGTACCCCAAGACATACTGATTCCGCAGTTCCGCGCCGATCTTGGCCGCGATGGCGGGTAGGTCTTCAAGATGCTGACCCGGATATACCTGTCCCCCCGTCATTTCAGTAAGCTCCTCCAGCAGCGACGGCCCATGCATTTCCTCGAGTGTCTTATACGGATAGCCGAGTGGGTCGTAAAAGCCAATGGCATAAAGTTGGACATCTGCTTCCCTCACAAGTTGTTTGATCTCTCTTCGATTGTGTCGGCTATGATTGTCACCACCGTCTGAAAAAATGAGTAATGCCTGCTTCGTATGTTTCGACCTTCTCGAGTAATTGAGCCCGAGGTAAACGGCGTCTAGCAACGAGGTTGCTCCCCCGGGGGACGCAAACCTGACGCAGCTCTGAATGTATTCCGGGTCATCCGTAAACGAAGCCATCACTTCGGCTTGCGCATTGAAGCCAATTAGGAAGAAGTCATCATTTTTGTTGGCGGTCTTGAGAAATTCCATTATGGCTGCACGGGCTTTGCCAATCTTGCCCGTCATGCTCCCGCTCAAATCAAGAATCACACCAAGCGATATGGGAACATCTTCTGACGAAAATGTAGTGATTTCCTGCTCCACGCCATCTTCGTAGACGCGAAAGTTGTCCTGATCTAGGCCGATTACCATTCGGTCAAAAGGGTCGGTAACCGTGACATTCACTAGGGCGAGATCGACCTCAGTGCTAATCACCTGGCCCGCGTGGATTATCACGGCCGGGGTGTCGTGCCCAAACCCTCTTGACGCGGGCGCTAGCTGAGATGAGTCAACCGATGTGGCATTCGATGGGGTTTGACCATAGATTGGAGTCCCAGAAATGAGCTGCCAAATACAACCGACCAGACAAAGGCGGCTGAAGAGGGGACGGAGGCGGTGCCGATCACGTCCAATGCCTTCCCCTCTTACCAGTTTGAAACGCTGGGGCTGACTGATCATTCGTTGTCTTCAAATCATCACGGAGATACCAAGATCTCCAGAGTTCTTGATTTCGGCGCGATGCGCCATGCTCCCTGTGAGCTTTAGATTGCAACTTAATTGCCAATAAAACGGTGCCTTCTGCCTGTTCCATCTCCATCGGATAGTTACTCGCGGCGAGAGCCGAACACTGCCTTTCAGGTGCCCATTCCCAGTCTGGAATCGGAAGTTCCAAATCCGGCTTTCCGGAACAGACTCTCCGTGGCAGTGATTCCCAACCCCCATTCTTTCATTGCCTAAGGCCCGTCTGCTCTGGTGGAGAAGAAAATGCAGTAGAGACTCTGGAAGGTGAGGCAGATTCCCGTTCCTGGACCCTTTGCTTTCATCTTCCGCGCTTCAGGTTTAGGAGCTGGGCTTCCCTTTGATCTCCGACCCAAACATGCTCTTTTGCGGTCCACTTTGCAGTCGTGCAACACGGCCTTCCGCCGTTATTTTGCTGGTCTTGTGCTTTACCAGTCTTACGCAGTCTGCAATGGCTGAGACCCCACAATTCCTGCTCGACGGCGCTCCACGCCTCGGCGAGAGCGTCAAGCAGTTCAAGCATGACTTTCCCGCCGCCCATTGCCGTCGGCGATCGTCGGGTGAGGTAGATCCGCATTCTCTAAAGCGGGAATGGTACCGGTGGATTGATTGCGCGATTGAGAAAGGCGTTCACGCGAACGGGCAGCCGACCACTCCAACAATGGATGACCAACTCGCATACGCAATGAGTGCGACTTTTCAGGACCAGAGGCTCGTCTCGCTCGAATACTTGTTTGATGCTGAATCCCTGGATGGCTTGATACGCTCGCTTGTGTCACATTATGGGCGGCCTGATTCTGCTGTCCGCCCTCCAGCCGGGTCTAAATATGCCTCTTGGACTAGAGGCAACTCACGAATGGAAATCGAACAACTCGTCATCCATGCAAGGATCGATGGCTCAGGCGTACTTAGAATCGAGAAGACATCTGCGACCGTTGGCGTTCGGGTGAGAATAACGGTGAGAGACCTGGAACTCTCTGGGGAACTACAGGAGCAAGATAATCCCGGCGAACTGGCGCCCTTGCACTAAAATCTGTCGTATGTTTCTTGATTCTCAGATTCCGACGTTTACACCGACTGATAGCAGATAGCAGTTCATTCCGCCATCAACGGCCGTATTGCGCAAGGTTTCAGTCAAACAAAACCATAATCAGGATCGCGGCAAGAGCCAAGCACATCAAACCTCCAAATAGCAATCGTCCACGGGATGCTCGCATTGTTCTCCTATCAGAGAGGATGACCCAAGCACTGGCTGGAAGGGGTTCTTTGAATAGCTGCGTCTTTGGATCAGCTGCTCCCTTGTAAACGAAAGGACTATACATACGCCGATATTAATTGTCAACATATCTATTGAAGTTGGCGTAATACGTCATGCTATTACTTTATGGTTATGGCAGGATGATCTGGAAGACATGCTGCCGCGGCAATCAGGCGCTAGATCGCCTTCGGTGACAAACATGCCGATGCTCGAAATTTGTTCGTCCCGCGTTTGCACTTTCAAAGTCGTTCTGCAAGAGGTCAGCACTGGGAAGAGCATCCCAACTCCTAGGAAATGTCCTATCTGTGCCTCGGCAATCCTGACCCGGTGTCCCTCTTGTCATTTCATGATCATGGGGGCTGTGGAGCAGGCTTGCGAGGTCTGTGTCCTGTGTGGCGTGGACCTGCCCGTTCCCGGTTCAAAGAAATGCAGAAATGTCGCCGCAACCCCAGGTTAAAGGAGTGCCCATTCCTCCTGAGCGAGGACACAGTTTGAACTCGACTGAAGCTCTATCGCTAGCAATACGATGCCTCATGGCAGGCCATGCATTTTCGCCGGGCAGGTCGGATAAGGTATATCCCCTGCCGTTGACTATGAAGTACAGCGGAGATGCCCGCATAAATGGCATTTACCGCTCCGGATTACTCGCACCTGGGAGCGTGATTGAGGGATCAGGGTCTACCAAGCGCGTGTCGACATC
>JBKQRG010000217.1:0-8844 GCA_052144015.1 Desulfomonilaceae bacterium | reverse complement strand
ACTGCGAGCGAGCGTGTTTTTCTTGTGATGGTAATTTTACTCGTTCTATTTTTCCAGATTTTGCCTGTCACCCTGTCGAAATCATCTATTTTATCTCATCACTGCTTATGATTCTTACCGACAAGGGACTCAAAAGTCTTGTCAGTTGCCTTGTCAGCCTGTCGAAACGTAACCGGATTCTCATCATGATGATGCAGGGGTACCGCGATTTCTTGTCAGGAACGGTTGAAGTAAAAACGGACAGATAGGAGCCGGAAGCTACTGAATTCTGGTTCTCGAACGGTGAACATGGCGTTTTAGGAGGAATGTATCCGATAGGAGGACTGGACCTGCGTCAAGAAGTAGCCGATGTAAGCTCATTGGTCAATTCGCTTCGTGTGCTTGGCAGGAGTCTCTGTCAAGCTATGAAAATAGGAGAGGTTTACTGGCGTCTGTTCGTGCTGGTCACAGAGGGCCGCAGGCAGGCTTTCAGGGAGTTCGACGTAATGGGATTGTCTTCAGCTGCGTAAAATTCCCGTGGCGTAACCTCAAACTACGGAACCAATTTGCCGAAATACGGATACAAGCGATAGTACTTTTCGTAATGCTGCATTTTCCGAGCACTATGAACTTCAGAACCGTCTCCTTCGATTAAATAGCCCAACTTTCGTTCGCACGTCTTCCCGTCAGAATCAGGAGTCGGGAGTATTCCGTCTAGCCTCAGCCTTTCTTTTGTCGTCAACACTGGCACGTCTATCTCATCGATCTCATCAATTGTGGAGTTTCCGTCTCCGCAAAATTCGCAGTATTTTCTGAAATGATTTAGTATCTGTTCTCTCTCTTCGTTCAGGCAGAATATTCCCGTCAAACTGAGCATTATCGTGCCATCCGAGTACTTCACCGCATGCAGTGGCACAAACGTCTTGGGACGCGAACACGATCCGGATATGACAGCGCCTATCATTCGACTGAGCAAAATAGGGAATCCTTCGTCCGTGAATCCTTCCCATGCGAACCACCTATGATCGAAAGAAATCCCGTCTATTGCCCAATCGTCTCGGTAGCGCTTCTGAAGCTTCCGGAAGTCCCCTTCCTTCTTCCCCGGCACGCGCGGCGGTATCCATTTCGTGAGATGTAACTCAGTGCGAATGGGATTCTCCGCCTGGACAGTAATACGGAAGACACTCCAGGGCACGGCGCGTCTTGCGATATCCGCTACTTCAAGCAAGCATTGGCGCTTCATTTCAGTGTAGTCTGCCCATACGATCACCGGTCGATCAATCGGGAAATCTGTCGCCAAAAAGTCTTTGAATTTACGATGCATGGCTTTCATATTGCTGGAGCAGAGATGGAAGAGCTGCCGTTTATAGGTTTCCTCGTCACTTTCGATGCTGATCGACTCCAAGTACGGGAATAGCTGGGCCAACAGACGGAAATCTTCCAGGAATGGCCCGCCGAATCCTATGTAGACGTGGTCTTTGAGTGACTGGAGAACCTCCAGTGCTCGCAACAACTCCACAAAAATGAAGCGGTCCACTGCCTTATTCGGTCTCAGATGGTAAGCGGGCTGCTTGTGTTTCGAAAGACGACTCATGCCGACGCCTCCGCGAGAATCAGACGAAAACACTCCTCTCCGACGTCAGAAGGCTTTCTATCTGGTGTTTCGAACAGGTAATTAGAGACTGCGCGTACTTCCTTCGTGGGACGAGTGAAGTTGATCCTTTCTTCTTTTTTCGGAGTAACCGGGCTGGGAAGAACTGGCCTGAATTGTGTCCCTTTTACCATGCCACGACGCGTCGATGACATGCGCAATTTGTTTGTTTGCGACTGCAGCTCGGATAGCGTCGCCTTATTCGTTTTTGCGAAATATTGTCTCGATTCTTCTACCAGTTCTTTGCCCTTCCACACATTCGTATACTGCGTGAAGATTTTCATCCCCTCGATCATCTTGTCTTTCACGTGCAGATAGAGGTCCGACTGGGCGTCAATACCACGCTTGGTTGTGGTCATTGGTAATAAACTTGCGTCCTCGGAGCTGAAGACGACGATGCCTGATATCGCGTTAAACTGCATGTGAAACTGAGGAACTCCAGATATTCCCCATCCCGTCAGCGCTGTTTTGTCACAATATACAACGGTCCTATCATTGCAGACTACCGTCCACCCAGCATCAGCCGAAGAGTACCCTTCCCGGTAATTCTCTAAGCTGTTATCCGCTTCCTCTTTGCTTGGTATGACACTACCCCCGGCGAACCCAACGGCCAAGAAGACATCAACTCCCCTGTGCGTTGCCTTGAATATGAATGGCTGGATTGCATGCTTAACAGTTGCAACGTCATTCGGTTTTGCGAAAAGGAGACGAATCGGCTTTGGCTCGACCTTTCGGTCATTCAAGTACACCTGAAAGCCTTTGTTGATAATGTAAGCGTAGTGTGTCGCAACTGCATCGTAGAGAGTACCGGAGAAATCCTTAGCGAAGACTTGGCTGACTGCAGCTCGGAGTTTACTGACTCGAATGGACGTTCCGAGTTCCCCTTTCCGTGAAATCTCCTTCGGTTCTAGATCCCAATTAGTCTCGTCTCTCATCCAATCTGACGAAAGATGTATTTGGTACGACTGATCTTTTGCGTGTGTCTCTATCGTGCAATCCTCGCCAAGCTTAAATATGGCGCGTTTCATGCCAATGCCAACTGTCCCTATCATTCGCCGCCCCTTGAGAACTTCGCTCTTTGCACGCCCCATCCGGAAGGCATAATCGTGAAGTTCCCACGGTATTCCACCGCAATTATCTTCAATTGCGAACTCATCTTTTGAAAGAGTTATTTTTGACCAGTATCCCTCGTATGGCCTTTTCTTCCCAAGCTTGTGTGCCGTTTCACTCCTCTGGACTCCATCGACGCAATTATCTAGCAGGTCGAGCACCGCATCATGCAACTCGATGTCCCTGATTAGCATTTGTCCAAAGAATGACTTAACTGGCTCGGCCGATATCGGCTCCAGATGCTCGCTGGTCATGAGTGGACTCCTCGTTGGTCAAGTCTTTGGGCTATTACCTTCAGAACAGCCTCCGCCAGAACCGGACTCACACTATTCCCGATCTGATGGAAGCTGTGCCATTTGGTATGATCGAAAATGAACCAGTCGGGGAAGCCTTGTAAACGGGCCGCTTCCCGTGGTGTGATTACACGCGGCTCGGTTGGATGGATTGGACGAAGCGCCTGGAAGCTCCCGCGGTCAGGCCCGGTTCCAGCCCTTAGTGTAGGACAGAAGCCCTTACGGTGAAGGCGGACGGCTCTAGAAGGACCGTCTATAGCGCCTTCCGCCAACGCAGAGAACCTCTTGGTAACGGCTGCGGTATGCCTAGTACCAATGCACCCCGACACGTGATTGGACTCTGCCAGCCGTCGGATAGCTCGCGAGTCGCCAACCCCGTGCGGCACTTCGCCGAAGACTTTATCCCAGAATGCTCCATTTGGTCGACAAGTGAGTTTTCGCCACCCCTGCTGCTCGGATTGCCAGTCTGGACTTACCTTTCGCACTAGGCCACGTAATGCCGTCTCAACGACCACTTGCTCGACATTCGCAGGCGGATCGAAATCCACTTGTTTGATTGCGCCTACATCATTGGGAAGGTAACCGATAAAGAAAATCCTTTGCCGACTCGTTGCGACGCCGAAGTTCGACGCTTTCAGAGCGAGTGGCTCCAGATTGTGATACCCGTCCAATCTGGCGACGGCTCTCTCTCGGATGTCCTGGAACTGGCCGTCAAGCACACCAACGACGTTTTCCAGCAAATAGAAACGTGGACGGAGTTCAGCGACCAATCTAAAAAAATGATCGAAAAGGCTGTTGCGTACATCATCTAGGCCCCGGCGACCGATCCGGCTGAAGCCTTGGCATGGTGGACCGCCGATGACTCCGTGCACGATCTTGCCATTCATGCCTGCTTGATCGAGCAAGTCACTCCCCCTGAGTCTGACTATATCTGTGCCTATATATTTGTATTCGGGGAAATTAGCCCTAAATGTTTTCTCTGTTCGGGAATCGTTATCGACTGCAGCGATGACTTCGAAGCCAGCACGTGCTGCTCCCAGCGTCAGTCCGCCCACGCCGCAGAAGAGATCTATGACGGCGGGTCGCTCAAATTTTCCATTTTGGGGTGACTTGTTCATAAGCTCAATCCGGTCTATGGAAGCATAGCAGTTACAGGCATTCCTCAAAACCCGTCTCCGACAGGAATGCCAATGTCCCGCTTCCTTTAATCCAATTCACCATCTTTACCAAGTCGTCACTTTCCGAAAATGCTGGCGAGCGCCTCCGCACAGCGCATTCCCAGACGACTAGGATACGCCAGCCTTTATCAATCAATTGGTTTCTCGAAATTATATCTCGTGACTTGTTGTATTGTATCTTGTCAGCCCAAAAGCTGAGATTGCTCTTGGCACGTGGTCTCCGCCGGCATTCATGCCCATGCCAGTAACAGCCATGCACGAAAATCACGAGATGCCACCTTGGGAGAACGATATCGGGTTTCCCTGGAAGTGCGCGATTATGGAGACGAAAGCGAAAACCTTCTTGAAACAGTGCCTTGCGAATCTCCAATTCCGGGCCTGTGTTCTTGCCTCGATTTGAAGACATGATGCGGTGACGCGTTTGCCTGTCCACACGATCAACCATGGCGGACATCCTACACCATGCAAGATTTTATCGACAACCGCCCCCTCGGCCCAATGATAAACCTGAGTGGCCCCATGACTTACGAACAACCTACGAGGCCGCGGTCTGCTGTCCCTCCTGGACCGAATGGCATGTTTTTGTGTCTCGATCCTGCACCAAATTTTTCTTCTTGTCTATTCCAAGCTGATGGACTCTCGCTGCTCGAAAAATCACAGTTTCATCTGTGCTGAAGAATACCTCGCTTTGGCCCCCACTCAAGGAGCAGCGATTACGGATTAGCGGTGAAAAACGTAGACACGACCTAAGGCGATTGTCGTATCTCTGAGACAAAATAGGTGCACGCAGCAGGCCGGTCGTTCAGACATGAATCCTGACAAGGCAATTACCCGTGTCAGCAGCGTGTCTACATGATAAACATAGTATTATTATTTGGTTATGTGCATTTGACAAGATGACAAGCGATTCCCGGAATCCGAGGGGCTTTACCATCTGTCGTTTATGACCTTACCTGATCAGTGGAAGCAGTCTTGAGTAATGCGGCTGCCAGTAATGGCTTTCTTGCGTCATTTTGGTTTTACGTGAAAAAAAATCAAGGACGCTGCAAGAAAAACCCGTTTCATTCGTTTTTATATGTAGAGGGAACGAAAGGAGGATGAAGCGATGTGACTGAAAGGTTTGTGACCCCGTGAGGGCACAGCGACAACCTGACTACCCGCCTATCTTTGTTTCAAGATACACAATTATTGCACGATTCACGTAGGCTGGTGAAAAAACAAAAAAAGGATTACGCATGTTAAACGCTACGGCAATCGAAGACAATTTGGATGAATCTGAATCAAAACGGGCTGGTATGCTCACCTTCAAATGCCCGATCTGTGGAAGTGATACCATTGCCGAGGTATGGCACGGAGTCTTTGACTCGATCTGCATCGGCGGTCTCGTCCCCGGCGTGGGGGCTGTCGTCAAAGGAGTCACACACGACAACGGGCAAGCGAAATTCGGAGGCTACTATTGCGCGAATTGCTCTTATGCTCTGGTGAATTCTGATGGGAAAAAGGTCAAGAGCGAGAAAGATTTAGTAGATTTTCTGGAAATGCTGTCAGAAGACCACGATACCGCGGAAGAATACCGGCGCCTTCACCAAGTTAAATCCGACCAGCCAGCCGCCAAATATTACCCTGAATGTCAGTCCGAATTCGATCAAATTGATGAAATGCAACATTAATTCAAAGCTCAATAGTTAACCAACGGAAGGCAAGGATCATAAGACCTTCCTTGCCTTCTAACCCACAAGGCCTAACAGAATAGAGGTATTCACCAAATGGCAAAAACACAAATTCAATGGACGGATGAGACCTGGAATACAATCACTGGATGTACGCCCGTGAGCCCAGGTTGTTCCAATTGTTACGCTCGCAAACATACATCGAGATTGCGCTTCAATCCGAACGAAAATATCAGGTTCAAATACAGAAACGGCTTTGATTTGACGATCCACCCTCAATACCTAAATGAACCTCTGAACTGGATTAAGCCCCGCCTTGTTTTCGTGAACAGCATGAGTGACACTTTCCATGAGGATGTTCCCCAGGCTTTTATTGAGGCGCTTTTTGATCGCATGGTTCGGTCCGGAGATCACATTTTTCAAGTCCTCACGAAGCGAGCAGAACGGTTGGCCGAATTGAGCCAGGTGCTTCCCTGGCCGGACAACGTATGGGCGGGAGTTACCGTTGAAAATGAAAATTATCTTGATCGTCTGGATTTGCTTAAGCAGGTTCCCTCAAGAGTCCGCTTTGTAAGCTTCGAGCCTCTCCTTGGTCCGGTTCCAAATGCAGATTTCTCAGATATTCATTGGGTAATCGTGGGCGGTGAGTCCGGAGCGAAAGCAAGACCAATGAATCTTGACTGGGCGAGGGGCATCCGCGACCAGTGTATGGCCCTCGGCGTTCCTTTCTTCTTTAAACAAGTAGGTGGGCGACATCGGAATAAAGGAGGCCGCTTGTTGGATGATATTGAATGGAATGAATTCCCTAATGCCCTGAATCGGAATTGAACAGCATCAGAAACATCAATGCTTCCCTTGTCCAGTAATTGAGAGCCTCTTACATCCTTACGTTTTTTGCTTATTCCTCTTGAAAATCCCGCCTCGTGTTTACGAACCCGAATTAACGGCATTTCTTAATTAGCAAGTCAATTGATACGCACCTTATTGCCTTAACCCCTCAATTGATACCCAACGAGGAAACGAATTTGGCAAAAAAATTAGTAGGCCCCATCAGATATTATGGTGGGAAATGTAGACTTGTATCCAAATTGCTGCCCTTTGTTCCTGATCATCAGACCTATGTGGAGGTTTTTTCAGGAGGTGCAGCGTTATTCTTCGCCAAGGACACTTCACCTGTTGAAGTGATCAATGATCTGGATTCGGGACTTGTGAATCTCTACCGAGTGCTGCGCGATCCAGAAAAGTTCAAGCGTTTTCAATTCCTTGTTTCACTTACCCCATACAGCCGGGAAGAACATGCCCGCTGCAAGTCAACGTGGGCAGACTGTGACGATGAGGTTGAACGTGCTCACCGATGGTTCATAATCAATCGAATGTGTTACGGCGGTATTTTTGACAGTGGCTTCGGCAGATCTGTGAAATCGGGACGGAATGGCATGGCTACGAATGTCGCGAGCTACCTCTCCGCCATCGACCGCTTACCACAGATCGCAGCCCGCCTCATGAGTGTTCAGATTGAAAACCTGGACTTTCGAGAAATCATCACAGCTTACGATAGACCTGAAACATTCTTCTATCTCGATCCCCCGTATGTGCTCTCAACCCGCAAAGTCAAGGCGTACCGTCATGAAATGAGCGATCAGGATCACGCGGAGCTTGTTGATTTGCTTTTGCACATGAAGGGCAAAGCCGTGCTGTCAGGCTACAGCAATCCCTTTTACGAATCCTTGGAGTCCGCGGGATGGGCCAGGCACGATTTCAAAGCCATGTGCACAGTAGCGAATCACATCGTCAAGACAGACCGTTCCGACACTGAATTTGAATTAAATGACCGGGAACGCGTCGAAACAGTCTGGGTTCACACCTGAAAATCTAAACAACCTACAAAAAGACGTATCAGCAGCTGATGTACAGCCAGACCGTGTTGAAAGCCAAATAGAAGCGGCTGTTAACTAATCCAGCCCTGCAGACCAGGCGAGGACTCTGATCTCTCCAATTGATATTGGACGTTGACCACTTATGACACGATCGGATCGGAGTCCCGCCTTCCTCGGTTAAATAAGCATCTCTTGCAGATCCGTGGCGCCAACTTTGAGGCTTTGGCAGGAGGCGGACCGGTGAAGAAAAAAACAAGATGGAGGCAGAGAAATGGTAGAAAAACGGTCGGGCAAAACCGACCCACAACCTGAGGTAGCGATACCTCAGCTTATGGATGCTAAAGATGTTGCACTAATACTGAAAATTGCTCCCAAGACCGTTCATAAATTGGTGAGAGCAGGAAAACTTGGATGCGTAAAGGTTACGGAGAAGGATCGTCGTTTTATCCGTGAACAGGCGCAGGCTTACATTTATGACCGAGCGGTCCGGCCTTCAGCCGGTGGACAATCCGAATGCCCCATTCAGGACATGACAAACGGGGAACCTGAATGAGCGGACAAATCTTACCCCGACTAATAAGGCTGCGGGATGCAGCCCACTACCTCGGGATGGACCCGAATCGCTTTAATGCGGAGGTTAGACCAAATCTTATTGAAATTCCTATAGGCAAGCAAGGCATAGCGTTCGATCGATTTGACTTGGACGCGTGGGTCGATCAATATAAGGAGAGCAACGGGTGTCCTGGGAAGGCTATGGGAGGAAAGCCACCATGGGACAGAAAGTTCCACCAGGGCTCAGGAAACGTGGAGACACCTGGTACGTCTGGAAAACAATCGGAAGTCATCGAATTCGAGAAAGCACTGGAACGAGCATCCTTGCGGAAGCGGAAAGATATTTAGCTCACCGCATGGAGCAGATTAGGAATGCTGAGATTTACGGAGTCAGGCCGCAGCGAACGTTCAGACGGATCTTTGACGAGAAGTTGGTGGAGAATGTTCGGATAACATATTGTTTTAGTTTAACAATAACATTGATTGGTATCAAGCGGCTTCTGCCGACAATTTGTGGGAGGTCTTGTTTTTCGG
>JBKQRG010000216.1:0-5226 GCA_052144015.1 Desulfomonilaceae bacterium | reverse complement strand
TCCTCTGTATGGTTAGTCAGTCCCCTTATGGGGTGAACCACCGACTGGAGAGCCGTATGCGGGAGATCCGCACGTACGGTTCGGAGGGGGGAGCGGCCGGGCAACCGGCTGTTCCTACCCCTATCAGACGCGGTATCTTACAATTGGAAATCGAATTCGTGTCATCTGTTAGAAAGCGCATTGGTATTAGCTCTCTGCCACGTCGGGTTCCGGCTGATAACCTGTGGGCTCCAGCCTATAGTTATGAGGGGCCGACATGCCCTTCAATAATTCAGCTCCCGATGGGCTAACCCTGTGCCAGGCATGTCTGGTAAGGTATTATTTTCTGTTCCTTCCTGGTACGCAATGACTTGTTCGAGCGAATGTTTTTTTGAATCAGACGGTCGTGCTCAGCCAGCATCTGCTTAAGTCCCCGACGGGTCTGCCTGCATTTCCCGTAAATGCAATTAACCTAGCTGGACAATCTGTGGGGGCCAGGCCGTTATCTTTCTTGGTTGCCACTGTCAATTCCCAGTGTGTGTTCGACTTGTGGGACAGGGGCACCCCTCAGCCTCAGGTATTTCCTGTAGGAAGTTTCGGCCCCTGGCTTGTCTCCTTTCGCAAGACAAAGCTGGGTCAACCACAACAAAGAATCCAGGGAATTCGGTTCAAGTTCCAGGGCCCTCTCAAGGCAGGCAGCTGCTTCGTCATAACGCTTCAAGAGCACAAGGGTTCGTCCCACCTGGAAGTGAGCGAACGGCCAGTTTGAGTGTTTGTCACGATTTTCGGTAAACACCTTGAGAGCGCTCTCAAGGTCACCCAGTTTGACCAAGACCTCTCCGATTTGGTTTCGAAATTGTGAATTGCTCGGATTAAGAGAATTCGCGACGTTGTAGTATTCAAGCGCCTGTTTCAACGCACCTTGTCTTTCCAATTCTCGCCCGAACCCGAAGAAAGCGACAGCCGGTACATAGTCCGCATGCTCGATCACGTACGACCAAAGCGTCTTTGAGTTCCTCCATATGCTTATTTGCTCTTGGGTGATATAAACGCACACGAGACCCACGATCGCCACGGCGCCTACGGCAGTAGTCTTCATCCAAATAGGATTTCTTAGCTTGCCTGCTCTATCCCATACACGACTGAACCCCAGTGCAATAAGGAACCAGAAACTCAGAGTGGTCAGATAAGTGTACCTGTTCGCAATTGCGTGGTGGTGAGACATTAAGAATCCTAGAGTGGGTGCAAGTGTGATCAGGTAATAAAACCACACCGCAGCCCAAAGACGGTCCTGGTTCAAGGCCCTCCACACAACGATAGCTGTGCCAACTAATACTAACAGCGCTGAGATCACGAATCTCGGGCCGAAGTAGTTCAGGCTCACATTCAAATGGTAGAACGGAACCAAATTTGAGGGAAAGACCGTCTTACACAGGTAGAATACAATACCATAGAAGGCGTTCATTATGCGGATGGAGGCCGGCACGGAGATAAAAGATTCGGCGTATACCCATGTTGCAACAAGGTTCGCGACGACGGTTCCCAGGCAGAGAAGAAGAAACGGGATCTTCTCCCAAATTAGGCGGCCAAATGATGATCTCGTGATCCTCGCCAGAGGAAAAAAATCGAACAAGACAAAGACCAAGGGTAAAGTCACGGCCATGGGTTTAGAAAGGAGCGCCAAGAATTCCAGCGCCAGCGTCAGCAGATAATACCGCCGTTTTTTGTAGAAATCTTCGGCACAAGCGTACTTGAGGTATGTAATCAGTGAACCGAGGAAAAAGAACGTACAGAGCACGTCCTTACGTTCGGAAATCCATGCTACCGATTCTACCCGGAGCGGGTGGACCGCAAAAAGAAAAGCGGCAGCAAAAGCCCCCAAGTATACGGAGGTAGGGGCGGGCTCCGGAGGCGGTACTCGGGTTTGTAGAGGCGTTTGATCAAGCGCCCTCTTAGCGGACTTTACCAGACCCACCTCTTGAAGCATCGTGAATAACACGCATACCAACACCGCATTCAAGGCATGAATGATAACATTGACCAGGTGGTGGGCGGAAGGACTTAGCCCCCAGAGGGCTCGATCCAGTCCATGCGATAACCATGTGAGCGGATGCCAGGCACCCTGATAGAAAGTGGTAAGCATCCATAGAAACGATTTCACCGATAAAGAGCTTATGTGGCCGTTCCTTACCACAAAACTGAGGTCGTCCCAGTTGACAAAGTCATTCCTCACACAAGGAAGAAAGGTCATCCCGACTACAAAAAAAAGCAGCAAGCATGCGTAGAGCTTGATGGCCCTGGGAGAAATCGTGTTCATCTCATGAACTATAATCTATAGCTGCTAATTAGTGAAGAAACCGAAAACGAAAAGAGTATCCATTCAGTTGCGCGGGGCGTTGGTCTGTCATTGCGAGGAGCGTTAGTCCCGCGGAACGCGGGATGGCAATCCCCGAACTCTGGGAGATTGCTTCGCTTCGCTCGCAATGACATTCTTTGGCCGCCCGTAACTGAAGCCTTACCGAAAAAAGCGAGCACTCAGAACATGAGGCAATGCCCCTTCACGATTCGGCAAGTTGAAGAATTTTCTCGCCCGGGGTATTCTCTTCTAGCCTCGTGTTTGCACCGAGGTATCCATTCAGTTGCGCGGGGCGTTGGTCTGTCATTGCGAGGAGCGTTAGTCCCGCGGAACGCGGGATGGCAATCCCCGAACTCTGGGAGATTGCTTCCCCCATTTTTCAACGGGGTCTCAATGACAATCTTGTGCCGCTAGTGACTGAATGGATATGCACCGAGGCCGATCCCTACGGCTCCCAAGAGGAAAACGTAATACAAACTAACTCCAAAGCGCTATTTGGACTGGAGGACGGCTAGAGCCGCGATGCGTCGAGAAACCCTTTCCCCAATAAAAATTAAGGTATGCTTTCTGGTTCTCTTGGCCGTGGTGCAACTTGCAGCCACTTTCTTTGCCGTGGTTCCCGGCTATATCAACGTTGACGAAGCATTTTACCACTGGATGGCAAAGAGTTTCGATGAGACAGGCGGACTAGCTCTTCGGAACGGATGGGACGACGCACCTGCGCGTGAAGGTCGGCATCCGTTTATTAAAGTTCATGATGGCAAGCTATATTGCCAATATCCTTATTTGTTCCCAGTGGTTGCATGGCCGTTCTATAGGACGCTCGGATTTTTTGGTCTGTTTGTGTTGAATTCCATCGCCTTTCTAGGCGTCGTCGCACTTTGCTTTAGTTCCGCCAAGCGGTTATTTCAGGACGTAAATTTAGCACTGAACGCTTGCCTTATTCTCCTCCTGGCAACGTTCGCTTGGGAGTACTCTCAGGCGGCTTGGCCACACGCCCTGGCTCTGCTGTTTGTGATTGGATCGTTTCGGCTTATGTTGGCCGCTTTCTATGCCGAGAGTGAACGCAGAGCTATTTTGATGGCTCTGGTTTCAGGATTTGTCGCCGGGTTTGCTCCAGGAATCAGGATGGACACTGTCCTGATCCTTCCTTATCTGACCTTGCCTTTTCTTTTCGATCGGCCATGGCAACCGCTGCAAGCTTTGATGCTCATTTCAGGAGCGATCCCTGGTTTGACATTATTGGCCGCAACCAACTTCGTCAAGTTCGGAGTCATCAATCCTCTTTCATATGGTGATGACGCGTTCGCTCCGACCTTACCGGCAACAGATATCATCATGGCGTCGCTGTGCGCCCTGGTTTTGGCTTGGATCGTCACAAGATCGCAGTTCTCCCACTTCTTTTACAGAAATGGAAGGAAGCTATTCTTGATCTCTACCGGTTTGCTACTGATTACTTTCTTTGCCGCTCCACAATTCGCGACACCGGTCAGGGAATTTATCAAGAACGGATACGTTTCTTTGATAGACACAAGAGCAATGGACGCTGGGCTCCTTTTTTCAAGTGGGGCAGGAGAGGTCCTTTTGCCGGGAGGGCTAAGAAAGTCCCTCATGCAGAGTCTTCCCTATGTAGTACTTTTGCTGATACCGTTCAAGAGAGTATTGAGCGGGTCGGACGATCGCCCCGCTCTCTCAATGCTGCTTTTTGTGCTTGTGATTTACGTCGGATATCATTGCTATTCGTTTGTTCCACTTATGGGTGGAGGGTTAAGTCTTAATTCCCGATATTACGTGGCATGTCTACCGTTCATCGCTATTCTTTGCTCGTACGCCGTGAGAGAAGCGGTCCGCTGGTGGGGACGGCCTTTCAGCACGTTTGAAGCGGGAGCTACCTGCATTGTCACTGGAGGAATCTATTTTTGTCTCACCAGGTTGTTAGCTGAAGAAATTCACGATCTGACATTTCCATTGCTCGTGATACCGCTCTTGATAGCGGCGTTGCTTTTGGCTTTTCTACTGGTTGGTCTATTCTTTACTTCTAAACTATCCCATCGATTCAGTATGTGTATGTGGGTGCTGATCACCGTTGCGTTTGTCTGGGCCGGTCTCACCGCTTTGACTCAAGACTATCTTGTCCATCGTCAGTGGAGAGCAATAATCCACTTTGCCGGCCGGATGGTTGAAGATGTTCCTTCAGGCTCCATCGTGTTCGCGGACGAGGATTCTTTCTGTGCATCCGTAAGACTAATTGAAAAAGGCAATGTGCGGATAGGACTCATGGACAAGCGGGTGATCAAGGAATTCCCCACCTTGCTGGACTTAAATCTCAAGGAAGGGCACAGGGTATTTGGTTTTTTTTGCAACTCCCTGTGGAAAGAACTTGGAGCGGGAATGTTGCGATCCTACAAAATTACCGGGCACGCGAGCTTTCCAGGCTATACTGTATCGGAAATATCGCGTCCGTGACACAGATGAGAGGGGTGACAATCTTGGTCACGAGATATTGAGTTGTATCTTTAGCTAGTTATCGAATAGGGCCTACAAAATATGACATTTTTTGTCCATCTTTGATTCCAAATTTTCTCGAATTACGAGCTGGGTAAACGCCAATATTTAGTGTGCACGCCATGCATATAACTTGGTACAATCCTTGCTTAGCACTTATGCAGTTTCTCTATAATAATCTATCTTGTGTCACTAACTGCGACAAGCAGATCAAGAAAGGAGTTCACCATGTTAAGAAAGATGAGGAATGCCAAAGGCTTCACCCTAATCGAGCTAATGGTCGTGGTGGCGATCATCGGCATTATTTTGGCCATTGCCATCCCCTATTATGTCGGCTACAAGAGGGCCGCCTGCGACAGGGCCGCCTCCGCGGACCTATCCAAGTT
>JBKQRG010000215.1:0-18482 GCA_052144015.1 Desulfomonilaceae bacterium | reverse complement strand
AAATCGTGAGCCGCAGGGAGATCATGGTTCTTGAGCGCCACCAGGATTAAATCCGCAGGAGGCACAGCTTCGTCAGGGTGAACCACCGGAATCGAATACTTCTTTTTGTTGATTATCAAACCTTCTGATTTCAGCCGGTCGTAACGCTCACCTTCAGCCACCAACATGGTGGAAAATCCGGACCCATCGAAAAACATGGCGGCATAAGAAGCGCCAATCGCTCCTGCCCCGAGGACTGCTACATTCTTTATAGGTTTCAATAAGACCTCCAATCCGATTAACCTAGCCGGCGCCCGAACAAATTTCTATCAAAAATGATAGCTTTGTCCCAATGGGCTAACCACGATCCGGCCTCTCAACGTTAGGTTGCGCTGCTATTATCGACACCAGCGCACACGAATCTTCCAATTTAGCATTATTCCGATGAAAACGTGAATCCAAAAAATAGATTCCCGCCTGCATGGTATTGAAATCCCCGTTTGTAACGCTTCGGTCACGGGCGGCCAAAGAATGTCATTGCGAGCGGAGCGAAGCAATCTCAGAGATTGCCACGTCATTTCATTCCTCGCAATGACAGGCGATTGCCACGGCCTTACGGCCTAGCAATGACAAGTCCAGACCACGGAGTAACCGGGGGCCTTATCCGCGTTTCCTGTTTGCACGGGAATAACGGGGATCAGATTCCGATAGGACAAGAATCCCAGAACTCATCGCAAAGCGCTAGGATCTATTTCTTTGTAAATCGCAGACGATCTCCGTCCGCTGTTCCCTCGACGACGTCGCCCGGCAGGAATTTACCTGAAAGAATCTCCCGGGCAAACGGGTTCTCAACCAGTCGTTGAATAGCTCTTTTTAAAGGCCGAGCGCCGAATGCCGGATCGAATCCCTCATTCGCAAGCATTTGCCTGGCAGAATCGTCCAACTCCAGCATGAGCTTTCTTTCAGCCAAGCGCTTGTTTAATCGCTGTATCTGAATGTCTACTATCTGCTTGATCTGGCCTCTATCAAGCGAGTGGAAAATGATTATGTCATCCAGCCTGTTAAGGAACTCAGGTTTAAAATGATATCTGAGCACCTCCATGACCTTGGATTTCACCTTCTCTTCATCTTTTCCCGCGTATTCGCTGATTTCCAAGGAACCTATATTGGAAGTCATAATAATGATCGTGTTTTTAAAATCAACTGTACGGCCTTTTCCATCAGTCAGGCGGCCATCGTCGAGGATTTGAAGAAGAATATTGAATACTTCCGGATGTGCCTTTTCTATTTCGTCAAAAAGGATGACTGAATAAGGACGTCGGCGGACCGATTCGGTCAGTTGCCCCCCTTCTTCATAACCTACATATCCGGGCGGTGCCCCGATTAGCCTGGCCACCGAATGCCGTTCCTGGTATTCCGACATGTCGATGCGAACCATAGCCTGCTCGTCATCGAAAAGAAATTCAGCCAGGGCTCTGGCGGTCTCAGTTTTGCCGACCCCTGTAGGTCCGAGAAATATGAATGAGCCTATCGGACGATTCAGGTCTTGCAACCCTGAGCGCGCCCTGCGGACAGCATCGGATACAGCCACTATGGCCTCACGCTGACCGATCACCCGTTTACCGATTCGCTCCTCCATTGTGAGGAGTTTCTCGACTTCTCCTTCCAGCATTTTTGAAACCGGAATTCCGGTCCATTTGGACACGACTTGAGCGATATCTTCCGGACCTACCTCTTCTTGCAGGAGTCCGCCTTCCATTTGAATCTCGGCCAATTCCTCATTTTTTGCCCGAATGTCTTTTTCGATCTCGATGAGCATGCCGTATTTTAGTTCGGCAGCCCGACTGAGGTTTCCTTCGCGCTCGGCCTTGGCGGCTTCAGTTTTTGCTCGTTCGTATCTCTCTTTGAGTTCTCTAATGGCGGAGATGACCTTCTTTTCCTGCTGCCATTTTTGTTTCAGCGCGTCGGATTCGGACGTCAATTTCGCAATTTCAGCACGAACTTTGCCGATTCGTTCTTTGCTGGCCGGGTCAGATTCCTTCGTTAACGCCTGTTCTTCGATCTGCAACTGAACTATCCGGCGGTGAATCTCATCGATTTCTGTCGGCATGGAATCAATTTCTATTCTCAGCCTGGAAGACGCCTCATCTATGAGGTCGATGGCTTTATCCGGCAGGAACCTGTCAGTGATATAACGATTAGAAAGTGTTACTGCAGCAATTATTGCCGCGTCCTGTATTCGCACTCCGTGATGCACCTCGTACCGCTCTTTCAGACCCCTCAGGATGGCTATTGAGTCTTCTACGGACGGTTCGGCCACGTAGATAGGCTGGAATCGACGTTCCAGTGCCGCGTCTTTCTCGATATATTTGCGGTATTCGTTAACAGTGGTGGCGCCGACGCATTTTAGCTCACCTCTGGCCAATGCGGGCTTCAGCATATTGGAAGCGTCCACCGCACCTTCAGCCCCCCCCGCTCCCACTAGAGTGTGTAGCTCGTCAATAAAAAGGACCACGTCTCCCGCTGCGGTCTCGATTTCTTTCAGCACAGCTTTGAGGCGATCTTCAAATTCACCTCGATACTTTGTGCCTGCGATTAACTGGCCCAAATCAAGGGCCAGCACTCGCTTGCCTTTTAACGACTCCGGAATATCGCCCGAGATTATCCGGCCTGCAAGTCCCTCCACTATGGCGGTTTTGCCAACCCCCGGATCTCCGATTAGAACCGGGTTGTTCTTTGTCCTGCGCGAGAGAACTTGAATAATTCGCCTGATCTCATCGTCTCTTCCAATCACGGGATCGAGCTTCTCTTTGCGGGCAAGTTCGGTGAGATCGCGGGTAAATTTTTTCAGCGCCTGGTACTTTTCTTCGGGAGATTGGTCGGTCACCCTCTGTGTCCCGCGGATATCCGCAAGCACTGTGTATATTTTTTCCTTTGTCACACCTTGGTTGTTGAGTATCTTCGCGGCCGGAGCGCCCGTCGCCTGTGATATGGCAATGAAAAGATGTTCAACCGAAACGTACTCATCTTTGAGTTGCTCCATTTCCTTAAACGCGGTTTCGAGCACGGCCCGGAGTTGGTTTGAGAAATACCTGTCCGCGAGCGCTCCCGTTTGCTTGGGAAGTCGTTCTATGGCCTGAAGCGTCTCATTCCGAATTTTCTCGGTATCCGCGCCCAATTTCTTTAATATCTCAACACAGATTCCTTCCTCGTCCGAGAGCAGGGCAAGCAAAAGATGTTCAGTTTCCACTTGGGGGTTTCCCTGCTTGGCTGCTGTGTTTTGTGCAAGTTCCAGAGCTTCCTGGGATTTTAGCGTGAACTTATCGGCACGCATTGTGACTCCTATAATTCGGGTTCAGATCTGTTGAACGGACCGGGAGACCGGTCGTCAGGCGAATGGTGATACGCAAGGGGCTCTCATTCAGGATGCCCGTTCTGTCGTGATCACACATTTACCTATCAGGTAAATCACGTGCCCAGCCATGTCAACTGTCCTCGCACTGTTTTCAAGCTCCGGACCGCTCAGAATTTCCATAAAGGCTTTACGCATTGCAGAAGCGTCTATCAATGTTGTAGAATAGGTCTCAAAATGAGAGATTGCGGTCTATACTGCTGAACTAAATGTTTTCGCATGGTTTTAATGGCATGCACGTGGCTATATTAAGACCATTTTCAATTCTCTCCAATTGCTCTCTCAAACTGGAGTGCCATCGTGGAACCTGAAAATAATAATAAATATAGTCTTACACACGGATTCCATGAATCAGAACCTGAGGCAGAAGGCGTAAAAGAAGGGTCTATTCTGGTCATCGATGATGACGAAGTCGTCCTGGGAGTACTCAAGGATTTACTTGAATTGCGGTCCTTTGAGGTTCTAACTGCGCAAGAAGGCCGAGCGGGGATTGAGGTCTTCCGAAATAACAAGCCGGATTTAGTGATTACTGACATCAGTATGCCCGAACTGGACGGCTTGCAAGTGCTCCGGCGCATTAGGGAAATGGATGAATGTGTGCCGGTGATTCTCGTGACCGGACACGGAGATCTTGATAATGCTCTAAGGGCCCTACGCCGAGGGGCGTATGACTTTCTCTTAAAACCGATTAATCCGGAAATTCTTCTCAATACGGTGACTACAGGCATTGAGCACTGTAGACTGAGACGTTTTGAGAGGGATTACAGGCATATCCTGGAAGAGCAGGTTGAGGCCAGAACCAAAGACTTGATGCAATCTTACAAGACCATTCAGAAGATTCAGGAGGCCTCGATTTTCGCTTTGGCAAAATTGGCGGAATCTCGTGATGATGAAACCGGTTTGCATCTGAGAAGACTTCAGGCCTATTGCAAGGCCGTTTGTCTGCGGCTGGCGCAACGCGAAGCTTATCAGCGCTTCATGGCGGACGATTTTGTTGACAATATAGTCAGATCCTCAGTGCTTCATGACATCGGAAAGGTGGCTATACCTGATAACATCCTTTTCAGTCCTGACAAGTTCGAGTTGGATGAATATGAGATCATGAAGCAGCATACAGTTTACGGGGGCAAAGCGCTTGAAGAAGCGGCACTCGAAGTGGGCGGCGAGGAAAACTATCTCTCAATGGGAAGAGACGTGGCGTATTATCATCACGAACACTGGGACGGAAATGGCTATCCGTTCGGATTGAAGGGCGAGGAAATACCTCTTGCGGCTCGAATTGTTGCGCTTGCGGACGTGTATGATGCTTTGACTACGCAAAGGCGCTATAGGAAGGCGGTTGCACATGAACAGGCAATCCAGGCAATCGTCAGCGGCCGTGATAAGCAGTTTGATCCCGAGATTGTTGATGCCCTGCTGGAGATTGAGGCTGAGTTTGGCCGAATTCATGAGCAACTTTCCGCGGCTCATAAGCAGCCCGCTCATAACTCTTTCCAAGAATTCCGGTCTTCCAGATTCTAGGGATGTTCGGTATTAGTGAACCTCGAGGAAGCGCCTCGATAATGTTCCCTTTGCATAAATAATCAGGTCCGGCAGCAAACAGGGGGAAACTGTTGACCTCGTCTAAGTTATTCACCAACGCAAGTACATAAACATCATGGTTCAAAGGTGAGCGCATGGCGCAAATAGATTCTTTCCTTCAGTCAGCAGCGGAGCAACGCTCTTCGGATGTTCACATTGCCACCGGCAATCCTCTCGTTCTTCGACAGTTTGGTCAGCTGAAGAAAATGAATTCACCGGCATTGACCGCGGAGAAGGCAAAGGATCTCATTTTTGAAATTTTAACTCCAAATCAGCGCATGAAGCTGGAAAAGAATCTTCAGCTCGACTTCAGTTATGAGATAAAAGGCGTTGCTCGATTCCGAGGCAATGTGATCGTTCAGCGTAAAGGTTTCGATGCCACATTCCGGGTAATACCAATACAAATTCCTACCCTCGATGAATTGGGTTTGCCCAAAATAGTCAGGAGCTTGAGCGATTATCATCAAGGGATGATCCTCGTAACGGGCGCGACCGGTCAGGGAAAATCGACTACTCTGGCCGCCATGATAGACCACGTAAATTCCACGCGGCCGGTGCACATCCTGACCATTGAAGATCCCATTGAGTTCGTTCACCCGGTCAAGAAAGGAATCGTAAACCAGAGACAACTCGGAACGCATACCCGATCTTTTGTCAATGCGCTAAGGTCGGCTACACGCGAAGATCCCGATGTTATAATGGTGGGCGAATTGCGGGACATAGACTCTATCAGAATGGCCGTTACCGCAGCGGAAACCGGCCATCTTGTTTTGGGGACACTTGCCACCTCATCCGGACCTAAGACCATTGATCGTCTCATAGACACATTTCCGCCGGATGAGCAGAGCCAGATTCGAACCATGCTCGCAGACGGATTGAGAGCCGTTCTTACTCAAAAATTATTGCCGCGTAGCGACAAAAAAGGGCTGGCCTTGGCCGTTGAAATACTTATCGGAACTCTCCCGGTGGCAAATATGATCCGTCTGGAAAAAACTTTCCAGCTCCCTTCGGTAATGCAGATCAGCCGCGCACATGGGATGCAATCGATGGACGATTCAATAGGCCAACTCCTGCATTCGGGTTCAATTAACGTCGAAACCGCCGTTCTTTATGCGGAGAACAAAAAAGCTTTCCAGCAGGCGAAAGCGGCGCAAGGATAAATTTCATGGCGCGTATAGATGCATTACTGATGGAAACAGTGAAGGCCGGAGCATCCGACTTGCACATGGTGCCCGGCTTCGCCCCGACGTTGCGAGTTAAAGGCGATTTGGTCCCGACCAAATACAATCAACTTTCGCACAAGCTCAACGAGCAATTGTTCTTCGAAATAATCGCGCCGGAACAGCAAGATCGATTAAAAACAAATTTGGAGTTGGATTACGCTTACGGGCTGGAAGGCGTGGCGCGATTTCGCTGCAACTTTTTCTATACGATGAGAGGCATGGCTGGCGTTTTCCGGCAGATCCCGTCGAAGATTATGACTCTTGAAGAACTCGGGATGCCCGCGGGCGTGCAAAATATTTTGCAAATCCCAAGAGGGCTGGTGCTTGTGGTCGGGCCGACTGGCTGTGGGAAATCCTCTACTCTGGCATCCATGATCGATCAGATTAATCGCAATTATGAACGCCATATCATTACAATAGAAGATCCTTTGGAATTTGTTCATGAAAACAAGAAATCGCTAATCGCTCAAAGGGAAATCGGCACACATGCGCGCAGTTTCGCGGACGCCTTGCGTGTGGCTTCCAGGGAAGATCCTAACCTGATCCTGGTAGGAGAGATGCGTGACATGGAGACGATTGCTCTCGCCCTCACTTGCGCCGAGTTGGGAATTCTGGTTTACGGTACTCTACATACAAACTCCGCGCTAAAGACCATCGACAGAATCATCAACGTTTTTCCCGCCGGCCAGCAAAATCAGATACGAAGCATGCTTAGCGAATCATTGAAGGCCGTACTTGCTCAGCAGCTTTTGAAGACTGCTGACGGGAAGGGCAGGTGCGCTGCTGCAGAAATTCTGATCGGTACCCCGGGAATCACGAATCTTATAAGGGAAAGTAAACTGAATCAAATCACATCTGTGATGCAGACCAGCAGCGCCGAGGGGATGCAGACAATGGATCAAGCGCTTCAGCAGTTGGTGGATGCCGGACGCATTACTCGGGAAGAAGCATATTGGAAAGCCATGGATAAATCTTTGTTTGTGACAGACTCGGTTGATGAGGCTATTAAAACTGGATGAGAATCGAATTGTCGCCACGAGCGGAAGTCTTATAATAGCAAGATAAGCCGGGGCGGGCACCAGTGTCCGCCCGAGGCTTTTAGAGGAAAGCGCATACCTGCCGTCTACCTGTACGCCATGCGCAATGAATATGCCCCGAAATTCGCTTGAGTCCACCAGAAGTGGTTGAAAGTGCGTAAGACTGAATAAAAAGAAGTAAGGCAAGGAGCAATGCAATCTCAGACGCCAGGAAAAATATGTGACGGGCTGTGGTATTTAGGTTTTTTGGAAACGGGAGTCTATTTATTGGAGAACCGCGACGAATATATGATCGTCAGTGGAGGAATGAGTTACATACTTCCCACGGTAATACTGCAACTGAAGGAATTCGGTCTTAGAGAGGATCGCATCAAAAGTGTTCTGATACTTCACGCTCATTTTGACCATATCGGCATAGTGCCTTACTTCCATCGAACCCGTCCTGAAATCAAAGTCTACGCATCCGAAAGAGCTTTCGAGATTTTAGCGAACCCTCGCGCCATTGACACTATTAATGATTTCTCAGGCGACGTGGCTGCCAAGATGGGAATGCACGACGTGTGCGCCAATTATCAACTGGACTGGGACGTTGGACTAAAAGGCGAAACAGTATGCGAAAATGACATTATCAAAGTGGGTGAACTGGAAGTGCAGATTATTGAAACGCCCGGGCACTCGTCCTGTTCCATCTCAGCTTACGTGCCGCAGCTCCGAGCCTTATTCCCATCCGACGGTGGAGGAATACCATATAAAAACAAGATAGTCCCGGCCGCGAATTCAAATTATACCCTTTATATGGAAAGTCTTAAGAAGCTGAAGGAGCTACAGGTTGAATACATGTGCGCTGATCACTTCGGGTATGTGTACGGCGATGAAGCACGTGATTTTATGGCACGGTCCCTCGAATCGGCAGTAGAAGAGTACGCTATGTACGAGAAGGTCTATCGTCGTACGAGAGACATCGAAGTCGCGGCGCGAGAAGTGGCAACCATATTTTTGGCTGCAAATCCTGATTACTTCCTGACTTCTGAGATTTATCTCGGGATATGCCGCCAAACAATGAAGCACATTGCCCGAATAGTTAACGGCTCGAAGCAAGAACGCGGCCGGACACATAATGCCGAACAGCAAGTGAATTAAACTAAAGAAGTGTTATTGGTCTGACTGCCGCCTGAAAAATGCGAAAAAATCTTTCTGATAAGATCCAGTCAAATAACGATCCGCCGTGCTCTTATCCTGAAGCGGCGATAATCCGAGCTTATAGACTATTTTCCCTGTCCCATCAGTGTAATAGAGAACGCCTACTGAATTTCCCGGATTGGCGTCCGCGTGCATAGCACGAATGCAGCCAGCGAGCACCAGTGCTTTGGCTAGGTCGACCGTGCTGATATGATGCCCCACGGCAAAGACAAGGTTGCCGTCTGGGCGTATTCCAAACGCGCTGCGAGTGGCTAAGAACCATAAATCACCGGAAGTAGTATTAAGCTGTTGAGTCGGTTGCTCTCCCCAAGTGGTGGCAGGTACGGTTATAACAGGCTGATCCTCATTCAGCAAAGAACCAAGTCCAATCTCCGCAGAAACAAGACCGCCTTTCTTGGCGATAGACGTTACTACCTTGCCTTCTTTTACGATTAAATGCATTAACTGGCGTGCATCTCGGACATCGGCAAGTGGAATCTCGTCACTCCATTCGAGAACATCTACCGAATCATTCTTGTAGACCACTATTGTTGCAACGCCCGGTTCCATTTTCTTCAAGACTTGTCCGTCCAGGATTATTCCGCCTTTACCTGCATGCCTGGTTTGCCATAGCGCGTTGGTAACAGCCAGCAGTCTGCAATGATCGATTGGCTCGATGCAGGACGGCGAATCTATCCGATACTGTTCAGCCGCGCCGAGATACAATTTTGGCGAAATCTGCTTCATATTGAGAAGCATGATATAAACTATCGAGTTGGGGAAATTGTCGCTCGGTCGGTAGAATGTTCGATATACAAGGGGCACGGCATCATGTCCGCCGGACAAGTCCTCCTTTATCCAGACGCCCTCATTCGGCATTCTGGGTTCCGCATAGAGCGGCTGAATATTCTTGAGGGCAATATGTCCGTCGATCCTGCCCGGAAAACCGGCAGACAAAAACCTCTCTAATGATCCAGGTACCGGCGATCCCGGTCCTAGAATCCCTCCTGTCGGGTCATCCGCGGTCCCCAAAATTGGGACGAGAACCGAAACAATGATCGTAATGACTGTGAACAAACGCGCGCTTCTCATCACATTCCTAACATAGCCTTTTTCCTATGATCCTTGCGCAAGAGCTGGGGCAGTACCCGATTGGAAGAATAAGTCGAATATTTGTCGAATGGAACGCGTAACTCTACGGTATTCGTTTATCAGCAATTCATCGCCTTGTTCTCCATATCCCAGGCGACGAGCTAGGCCTCTTAGGTTTTCACCCGCAAGCGGCATACGGTCTATACTGCGATGCTTCATAAGTCGAAGGCGGTCTTCAAGATTGGTGAGGAAACGGTATCCGGAATCCATCGTTAGAAACGCTTCCTCAGAAATCAAAGCATTTTCCCTTAATGCCAGCAAAGCCTCTAGAGTATTATGACTCAGAATAGCAGGTTTTCGCAATGAGTGCTTGAGAATGTTCGCTTGGACAAAGAATTCCACGTCTACAAGTCCTCCCTGACCGGTCTTAAGGTCTACATGGAATTCATCCTCAACAGCCAGCTCAGTTTCCATGCGTTTTCTTACTCTCGCTATTTCCTGGAGGCCTTCCTCGGATAGCTCATGCTGCATAACACAGTCTTTGACTATCTTGTCTATTTCGTTGCCCAAAACCTCTGAACCGGCGACCGGACGCGCCTTGATCAATGCTTGTTTCTCCCAAAGCTGCGATGCAGTCCGATGATATTCTCTAAACGAGGAAATGGAAGAAACGAGTGGCCCCTGGTTTCCCGAAGGCCGCAAACGAGTATCCATGGCGTATACCGTGCCTTCAGAGGTGGGAGTGGTAAGGATGGATATGATTCTATGCACTAACCGAGTAAACATTTCGTGGATCGAATGCCGGCCGACTTTCTCCAGCGGCGGGTCGTAGACAAAGACTACGTCGAGGTCGGACAAATAGGTCATTTCCATGCCGCCGAGCTTGCCCATTCCGACGATCGCCAAAGGTAGCGGGTCGAAAAAATCGAGAGCGCCCATTTTGCGGCTCATTTCCTTAACTGCAATATCTATTGCTCCTTGAAGACAGACTTCGGCCAATTCCGTTAACGCCTTGCGAGCAATTTGTGAATCAATTTCGCCGGATAACTGGTGGACTCCGATGCTCAACATTTCCTCGTGTTTAAGGATTCTCAGCGCATCCAGTTCTGTTTCCAGATCTTCTGCATACGCCAGGCGCAGTGCAAGGTGGTTCTCCAATGATTGCTTTTCTCTCGGACACTCGTACGCCCCCCTGGCGATGAGAGAATCAATCGCTTGAGGGTGCCGGATCAACAGTTCTGTGAAAAAGCGGCTTTCTCCCAGGATCTTGATCAGAAAACGAACTGTAGGTGGATTTTCCAAGAAAGTAGAGAAATAGCCCGAGGTCGATTGAAGCGCATCTATATAACTGTCAAGAGCCACCAGGGCATTGCCCGGTTCTGCGACCTTGGCGAGCTCTTCCATGAAAACAGGAGCCAGATTCTGCAAGAGCCGTCCGCCTTTTTCCGATGTCAGGCGTCTCTCGGAAGGCTGAAACAGTTTCCTTACAATAGGATAAGAAATATGAGGGTTCTCAAATCCAAGTTCATGCAAGATTGCGCATGTTGCCTCTTCGTTATGGATGATTGTGGCAAGGGTTCGCACTTCCCGTGAGAGCCGTTCCATTATTTCATCGCCGGATTGATAAAGTAAGCTTGAAAAAAGTTCCTCAACCACGCCCCGATGGTTCTCGAGATCCGAGAGAAACGACTTCAGTCCGTCTTCTCTATAACCCATGTTGCGCGCCAACTCTTCCTGTTCTTCTGGAGTGCGCGGAAGCTCATGCGTTCTCACCTGATGGTTTATTTGGATCCGATGTTCGGTTTTGCGAAAAAAACGATATGAGTCTCGCAAATCAATCATTGTCTTCTTATCAAGCAATCCGGACTCATGTAGGAGAGCAAGCGCTTCCAGAGTGCTTTGCGACCTAACACGCGGGGTGCGGCCACCATTGATTAATTGAAGAGTCTGGACGAAAAACTCGATTTCACGTATGCCACCTTGTCCCAGCTTGATGTTAATCCCGGGTTTGCTTCTGATTTGAGCTTCAATCCTGGACTTCATCAAACGCATGTCTTCGAGTGTGGAATAATCCAAATACCTACGATAGATAAATGGTTCGAGTTCCTTTAGAAATTCCTCCCCAAGTTCAAAGTCTCCAGCCAGGGGGATCGCCTTCATCAGAGCAGCTCTTTCCCAAGTTCTTCCCCAACCCAAGTAATAGTCTAGAGCGTTGGTTATGGAAGGTACCAGCTCTCCCTTATCACCTTCCGGCCTGAGCCTGAGGTCGATTCTGAATACAAATCCATCTTCAGTGATGTCAGAAAGGGAACGTGTAACGGCCGTGGTCAGCGACTCATAAAATTGAACGATATTGATCTTTTTGGGTCCGTCGGTGAGCCCTTCCTCAGGCTCCCGAAAAAAAATCAAATCCAAATCGGATGAAAAATTCAGCTCTCGACCCGAGATTTTTCCCATTCCAATCACAACAAGCCCCATTCGGTCTCTTTCAGCTGACGGCCTGCCGTGGATCGCAATAAGACGATTCCAATGGAAACTTATTGCTGTCTGGACAGATGCAGCCGCCAAATCCGATAGTTCGGCCATAATTTCTTGAACGTCCGCCAACCCGGCGAGATCGCGGCATCCAACTCGGAGAAATTCCTCTTCTTTGTAAAGCCGCAGAGCACGATCAACTTCGCTGACGTCATCGAGTCCATCGATCCGACAACGAAGCTCTCGTTCCATCATTGAACGAATCTTACGCACCATGTACCCCTTATGTAGGAAGCACGCTTCCATGATGGACGGACGCCGCATGAGAGTCGAAAACAAAAATCTAGAGCCGCTGATCGTAGCCAAAAAAATTGGCAAAATTGTATGGTCCTTTAGAATTTCGTTAACAACCGGAGCAGTATCGCCGGAAAGCAGATCATCGAGACGATTGGCAGTTCTTCGAGGATTGCATGTGTCACACAATTCTGTTGTGAGGTCATCTGAATCGGTTACCGGCAACGAGGAAACAAAACTCAGCAGCCTGGGGCATTGAGCCTTGATATATTGGGATAAATGTTCGGAAGTCATAGTCATTTGAGTCGTCCGTGTTTTTTCCAGCCGTGGCTTTTCCGGACATCAGGCGTGGGCAGATCCGGCAAAGAATCCTCTTCGGAGATTATAGCAATATTTAGATTTCGAATGGTGGCGGTGACTACTCCGCAGCCGCTCTGCCAAGATCCTTCAATGTCCACTCGGCGAATTCCGCATGATGGGCTGCCTTCCTTGAATATGATCATTCCTGGTGATACCAGCTCCACTATTCGCATGCATTCATCTGCAGCACGCAGAAAACAAGAAGTTCTGTCGATGCCATTTTTATCGATTACTCGGGCCTCTTTCCGTAATAGCGCTGCTCCGTCCCCTCCGACAAAATGGCATTGAGGGCGAGGTATCCCGAGTCCGCCCAGAATCTCCGGACATATAGGTACGAGAACTGCTCGTTCCGCGATTTCTCTCAATTGGGGGTGAGGTTTGGCCTTACCATCATATCGAGTGTGTAAACCGGCGAGACAAGCACTGATTATAATGCGGGGGTTCATGATCCCTGTTTATGTGCCCTGAAACGGCAATTCACTGCTGAATAATCTGTAAGCGGCTTGACCAAATTTCAACTTCTATTGGATCAGCG
Source organism: Desulfomonilaceae bacterium (assembly GCA_052144015.1). Classification (GTDB taxonomy): domain Bacteria; phylum Desulfobacterota; class Desulfomonilia; order Desulfomonilales; family Desulfomonilaceae; genus DATJPW01. The sequence continues at coordinate 5,315 of JBKQRG010000215.1, read as the reverse complement.
AATAATTATTGCTTCACCGGTGTCAGGACGAGATTGCACCTCTCCTATGATCCAGGTTTGGGTTCCATGTTTTGCCAATGTTTCTGAGATGGTGTTCGCATTTTCCTGAGGAACCGTGATAATAAAACCGATCCCCATATTGAATGTTAAGAACATGTCATTGTCATCGAGTTTGGCTTCCCGGCGAATCAGATCGAAAATTGGCGGTGTCTCCCACGAGCCTTTTCGTATAATTACACTGCATGAGTTCGGCACCACTCTCGGGATGTTTCCAATAAACCCACCACCCGTGATATGAGCCATCCCAGAGATCCGAGCGGATTTTAGCGCTTCTAATATCTGCTTGACGTAAATAGTGGTGGGAGAAAGCAACTCTTCACCGAGTGGCCTGCCCAGTTCCGGCAGGTAGGTGTCCATCTTGTAAGCGCAACGTTCAATCAAGACTTTTCGCACAAGGCTGAAGCCGTTGCTGTGCAAGCCGGACGAGGCCAGCCCCAGCACAACATCTCCCGGTTTCATTTTTGATCCATCAATGATCTTTGAGCGGTCTACCATACCAACGCAAAATCCGGCTATGTCGTATTCGCCGGCCGCGTAAAAATCTGGCATCTCGGCCGTCTCACCGCCAATTAAAGAGCATCCGGCCTTTTCGCAGCCGGTGACTATCCCTAAGATCACCGAACGCGTCGTTTCAGGTTCAAGACCTCCTGTGGCAAAATAATCTAAAAAGAACAGGGGCTCAGCTCCGGTCACTATGATGTCGTTCACGTTCATAGCCACCAGATCAATACCGACCGTATCATGCACACCCATGAGAAATGCAATTTTGAGCTTGGTACCGACTCCGTCAGTGGCGGAAACTAACACGGGGTCTTCATAATCTTTCCATTTGGGTTGAAATATTGCCGCAAATCCGCCCATTCGGCCTAAGACTTCAGTACGAAACGTGGATCGCATTCGGTCGGCCAAAGATCCGATAATCTGATCCGCGAGCTCCACATCGACACCTGCATCCTTATAGGTGATCTTTTCAGTCATTTCAGGTAGCTGCTCCGTTATTTCCAAGACTCAAATCTTTAGTAATTTCCGCGGCCATGGCCTGAATTTGGGCCCTCAGCTCTGCTTCATCCACCGTCATGATTCGACCTTGTCTCACCACGATTTTTCCGTCGACGATTACATCGCGAACGTCCGATGCCTTAGCAGAATATACGAGGTGAGATATCGGATCGTATAAAGGCGTTAAGTGAGTTCTGTTCAGAGCTATAATTGCGACGTCCGCTTTTTTACCGGGCTCAAGAGAACCTACTCTGTCTTCCATACCCAATGCTTTCGCGCCCCCGAGAGTTGCCATATGGATAACCGTGCGCGCGGACATTGATTCAGGATTTCCCGAAATCAGCTTGCCCATCAGCGACGCGGACCGCATCTCTTCGAAGAGATCCAGATTGTTATTGCTGGCGGGCCCGTCGGTTCCGAGTCCAACCACAGCGCCCATGTCTAGCAGTTCCTGAATTCTAGCTGCTCCGGATGCAAGTTTCATATTGGCTTCAGGACAGTGGACCGTGGCAGCGCCGGATTGAACCAAAAGGTGCTTCTCATCATCAGTTAGATGTATTGCGTGGACCGCCACAAGGCCTTTCTTAAGTATCCCAACCTTCGATAGGTGTTCTACCGGCCGCGATCCGTATTTTTTTGAGATCTCATCGACCTCCCCCGCGGTTTCAGCAACATGCGTGAACAGCAGAAGGCCCTTTTCCGAACAAATTCTCTCTGCTGCCAATAAAGTCTCCGGCGCGCACAGGTACGCGGAATGGCAGAACAGGGCCACACTAATTAATGAATTCCTTGGACAAGCCGAAAGGAACTGCTCCACTCTGGACTGCCAAGCGCCCGGAACAGGACAGTCAGGCGTAGGTACATCCAGAATACCCTGCGCCACCACTGCTCGTATCCCAACATCCATTGTTGCCCTGGCGGCTTGCTCCATATGGAAATAGCCATCGGCAAATGTGGTGATTCCACCCAGCGCCATCTCCACTGCCGAAAGTTTGGTGCCCAAGTACACGAATTCGGGCCCCGCGTGCCTGCTTTCGGAAGGGAAAATATAATCGTTCAGCCATCTTCCAAGCGGGAGATCGTCGGCCAGTCCTCGAAAAAGGCTCATAGCAGCATGCGTGTGACAGTTGATCAGACCTGGCATTATGAGACAATCCGAGCAGTCTATTACTGTAATATCGCCTTGAATGTCTTCCTTCGGGACATTGACCTTCGCCAACCGATCCTTCGAGATCACCGACATGCCGTGTGGGACAGCATTGCCGTTAGTTGGTTCGGCAAGAATAAGCCCGTTCATCAGGATAATATCTGACAATTCTCAAATTCCCTTGATACTTTTAAGCATCAATTGCACTAATGCGGCGAGTCTGGGCTCAGCTTTCTCAGCATTGGCTATCACCTTTTCGACGGAGATCGGTTCCATAGCATCCGGCAAGTTGATATTAGTGATCGCGGCTAGAGCAATAGTTCTAAATTTCACCTGCGTAGCGACAATAACTTCAGGGACCGTGCTCATCCCCACAGCGTCGGCGCCAAGCATTCTCAGCATTCTTGTCTCCGCCGGCGTTTCGAGGTTTGGCCCTTCGACCCACGCGTAAACGCCATGCCTCAACGGGATGCTCAACTCAGCGGCTGCCCTGTCGGCGAATTCTATCAATTCGTCATCATATGGCCGGGTCATGTCAGGGAACCTATCTCCGAGTTCTGGTTCGTTGCTTCCTCTCAGTGGGCTGTGCCCCGGAAAATTAATATGATCGATAATCGCCATCACGTCGCCTGCTTTGAAATCAGGGTTCAAGCCGCCGGCAGCGCTGTTAATCACGAGAACAGCAGTCCCGAGTTTCCGCATTACACGAACCGGGAGTGTAATCTGTTGTAACGAATAACCTTCGTAATAATGCAATCGCCCCTGCATAGCAACGACATTAATCCCACTGAGAGTGCCACAAACGAGTCTGCCCCTGTGGCTTTCGACCGTTGACGCAGCAAAGTGAGGAACTTCTTCGTATGGTATTACTTGAGTAACGTCAATGCGCTCGGCAAGGCCTCCCAGACCTGTACCTAGAATGATGGCCGCATCCGGTTTGAAATCCAGCCTGGTCCGCAAATAGTGCGTAGTCTCTTGAACGGCCTGGAAGATATTGTTCATGAATGCGCTTCCCTCAATTTTTGACTGAGTATTATGGATAGACGAAGTTCAAGTCAAGAAAACGATTCCCGGATAATTAGGCATTCTGTTGTAGCAATCCCTGATATTTCAAAACCCGTAGCAGATCCTCAAGGCTAGTATATGAAACATCAATGAGAAAGTGGTGACCGAAGAATATAAATAATCGAACATTTCCGATCGGGCATCTGTGATACAATATTAACAAAGACAGCGCAGGAAGGACTGAACAATGTCCATCACATCGGCTAAAAGAGAGCAAGATCGCTTCCCTGACCTGACTGACCGGGTTGCTGTGGACAAAGAGTGGGTAATCCTGGTTCGCGATGGAAAGGAAGTCGCAGGGCTGGTCCCAATCGAAGATCTCGAACTTCTTGACGAGTTGGAGAAGGTGATGGATCTGGAAGAAATTCGATCATCACGCAAAGAAGCTCAAGAAAAAGGGACCATCCCGTGGGAAAAACTCAAAGAGGATCTTGGTCTCTGATCCATGGGCTACCTCGTAGAATTCTCGCCGCACGCGGCTCGGGAGTTTGCAAAACTTCCGAGGTCAGCTCAAAGCCGTATCAAATCACATATTGACGCCCTAGCCGAGAATCCCCGGGCACCAGGAGCGCCAAAGATCGAGGGGGCAGTGAAACTACTCTTCCGTAGTGTTATTGGAGTCGTCTTCGAGCAGCGGCGTCCGTGACATAGCCCCCTTTTCAAATTTAGACTTGGGCTAGTTAACATCCTGGCATTTCTCGGGTCTAGGATGCCTGACCTGCCCGGAGTTTTCCCTCAATCAAAGCCAGAGAAATTCTGGTGGCTTGCTCCGTAAAGATCCTGCACTTTTGTCTTATATTATTCTTTTTGAAGTATTTTTGACCTTCATCTGTGCCGAGATCGCAGCCGGTTAATTCCTTGCAGTTGGTTGATCCAAATTGTGAGCCAAAGTCCTCCACAAGTTTCCTCACCATACCGTATGAATCCGCCACCGATTCCGTGGGCGTACTTCTGCCGGCGAGCACTCCAATTGCCATAATGCCGCCACTCACCGCGCCGCACATGCCACACGTCCTGGAAACACCGCCACAAAAACCGGTCGCTATTTTGGGTATAAAATCGGACTGTATTCCCTCGCTTTCCGCCACGGCGAGGAGCACGCTCTCGGCTCAATACATGCCGGATTCAAAGAGTTCACCGCTTCGTTGCACAGTTTTATCGATCATATTTCCACCTGCTTTGTCGAACGTGATTCCCGCTTACGCGGGAGTTAAGATCTGGATTCCTGTTCTCTTCGTTCCCAGGCTCTGCCTGGGAATGCATGTTCTGGGGCTCTGCCCCAGGAAATCTACTCCAGTATGTCGATCGGAACCACACCGTCCAGACCAGCATACTGCGCAGCGCTAGAATAGCGCCAATGCTCCGGACATTCTACATAACCCCTTTTAACAGGATTATTATGGATGTATTCGATTCTATCCTTCAGTAGCGTTCCATTCAGAATAGCTTGAGGATGAAAACCTTCTTGCCACACTTGATAATCTTGATCTTTCTTATGTTTTTTCCTGAAGAATTTGAGCTGCTCAAGAAAGAAATTCGGACCATTTTCGGTTAGGAAGTCGACGATGCTCCGAGCCGTGAAGGACTTCAAATTGCTCATCTCCTGGGAAAAATTCTCAGACGAACCGACAAGATGCAAATGATTTTCCATTAGCACGTAAGCATGCAGGACGAGCCGCTTGCGTTCGTGCATGAATTTCATGGAATCCAGAACAATTTGCGCCAGGTCAGTTCGACCGAATATTGGAAGCCGGTTAACCACAGCGCAGGTGGCAAAATATGTATTGTTATCTGGCAGTATTCTGTAACGACTTCGGCCCATGATGAAGAAGCGATTTTATGGAGGCGGAGCCTCCATGACTGCATTCCCAGGCAGAGCCTGGGAACGAGAAGAATACCGACATTGCCTCATTTACACCCGGAAGCCTGGAACGAGAATAAAATAGGAGTTTTAGGAAGAGGGGCTGGGGGAAACCCTTTTGCAAAAGGGTGTCCCCCAGGAATCTTCTCTTCTCTTCTCTTCTCTTCTCTTCCTTTCCGCCTC
>JBKQRG010000214.1:0-8035 GCA_052144015.1 Desulfomonilaceae bacterium | reverse complement strand
ATAGTATTATACCTTTAGAATACAAACAATGCGGCTGATCTCAAAATGATTGCCCTACTTTCTCATTCCGGAATAGCTAAGACACTGGGAGCATTTTCGAGGTCCTTTATTGGCTACAATCTTCTAGGAAAGATTTCTCCTGTCTTGGCAGGTTATAAGATAACTCACAAATGCAATCTTAAGTGCCTTCATTGCCCTTATTGGGAAAGGACCGGAGATGAACTGAGTTTTGAGGGGGTGCTTTCAACGCTGCAAAGCATGCGGCGTATGGGAGTAAAGATCCTGATTTTTGAGGGAGGCGAACCTCTGCTTTGGCATGATGCAAACAACTCTTTTTCGGATGTTGTTCGAGAGGCCAAGAAACTCTTTCCGTGCGTTTGCATGACTACTAACGGCACTATTCCTTGGCGGCATATTCCGGTTGATCGCGTATGGGTAAGCCTGGACGGCCCACCCGCCACGAATGACTCAATACGAGGAAAAGGGACCTTTGACATCGTTTGGAAAAATCTGGAGGTCTCTGATATTCGTAGGACACTCGTAAGCACCACCATTAATCGGCTTAATTTTAACAGCGTACCGGAACTTATCTCGATGCTCTGCGGTTTCATCGCAGGGGTCACCATTCAATTCTATTATCCATATAAGGGGCTACCCGACCCGCTCTTTGTGTCCCTACCCGATCGCAGGGAGATGCTCGAAGAGCTGATCCGACTGAAACTCTCAGGCTATCCAGTGGCTAATTCTGTCAGCAGCTTGCAGGAATTGAAAAGCGAACGATGGACCTGTGAAGATGGACTGCTGGCGAACGCTGAGCCTGACGGAAGCATTTCGCATGGATGTTATCTAAAGAATCGAGGAATTGCCGAGTGCTCTTATTGCGGATTTGCGGCCCACAACGAAATATCGCTCGCGTTCAAAATGAAATGGGAATCTATTCGCACCGGGATGAAGATCTTTTTCACCGGACAAGCGACCGAAGAGCCTTTCATAATACCACAAAAAACTGTATGATAATTATTATGGATTTGATAAGAGAATCTCCCAGCTGGAGGTGGTAGAGTCCTGGTGGGCTCCGCGGTCTTCAAAACCGTCAGCAGGGCGCTAGTACCGTTCTGGGTGGGTTCGATTCCCATGCACCTCCGCCAATTGGATATATGGTCTTAAAAGCAATCATTTCATTAAATTTTCTCCCCGCTTGGACGAATTTCCGTGAATGATCCTTATTGCGCTTTCTTGTCTACATACAATAGCTCTTACAGTTGCAGCGACCGGGAGTTTTGAATAAGAAATGATAAGCGCAAAATTCCTTCAGTCGGCCCATGACAAAAAAGATTTCCCGCAAAAAGGCTTAGTCGAACTGGCTTTTGCCGGCCGTTCTAATGTCGGAAAGTCATCGCTCATAAATACGTTACTGGGCAAACATAATCTGGTCAGGACATCTAAAACCCCGGGGCTGACACGCATACTGAATTTTTTTCTCATTGACGAGAAATATATTTTCGTGGACTTGCCCGGGTACGGTTTCGCCAAAGTCCCCCTCGCAATCAAGCGTAAATGGGGCCCAATGGTGGAAAATTACTTGAAAAACCGCGAAGAGCTCGCGGGAGTTGTTCTTACGGTGGATGCAAGGCATGCGCTAATGGGCTCCGACGAATTAATGTTGGATTTCCTACAATCGTTTCGGGTGCCTATTATTATAGTGGCTACTAAATCGGATAAGCTACCCAGGACAAAATTGTCCCCCAAACGGCAGCAGCTACAAGCTCAAGTGGGAGAGCGGACTCCGGTAATAATCTGTTCGTCTCATGATGGTACCGGCAAAAAGGAATTGTGGAAAGAGATCAAAAGACTTATAGAGTGTTGGCGTCTTTCATCCGATCAAACGAACACCAGTCGGGGGCCACTCAGGCAAAATTCTTGAGGGATTAGCACAAAGAGAAGAGAATGCAATGGTAAAAAAGATGCTTATAAACGCGTGTCACCTGGAAGAATGTCGGGTGGCGGTGGTTGCAGAGGGATTACTCGAAGAACTTGATATAGACATAAATACACGCAAAGAAGCCACTCTTGGTAATATTTATAAGGGTGTGATCACAAGGGTGGAGCCTTCTCTCCAGGCGGTTTTTGTAGATTATGGCGCAGGTCGAAACGGATTTCTTTCCATAAATGATGTTCACCCTTCTTATTTCCCCGAGTCCTTTGAGGGAGCGCGTCGACGCCCTCGTATTCAGGACGTCTTTAAGAAAGACGACCACGCGATCGTTCAAGTCAACAAAGAGGAGCGTTATAAAAAAGGTGCCAGCCTTACCACAAATGTTTCACTTGCCGGCCGGTACTTGGTCCTGATGCCGGGCACGGATCTTTGTGGAGTTTCGAGAAAAATAGAGGACGAGGATGAGCGGAAGAAGCTGAAAGATATTCTGAAGCAACTTAAACTGCCGCAGAACATGGGTTTTATCATCAGGACTGCAGGAATGGGACGCACAAAGACGGAGCTTGTGCGTGATCTGGAATATCTGATGAAACTCTGGCAATCGATAGAAAAGAACATTGCCGATGCCCCTGCCCCTGTTCTACTTCATAGAGAGCACGATTTGGTGATCCGCGCTATCAGAGAGCATTATTCACCCGATATAAGCGAAATCCTCGTGGATGAAAAAGAAGTGCACAAGAAAGTGCGTGAATTCTTTCATCAGGTCATGCCGAAGTACGAAAAACTCGTGAAGCTGTATCAAGAGAAACGGCCCTTATTTAACAAATACCAACTTGAAGAGCAGGTTGAACAGGTTTACAGCAAAAGAATCAAGCTAAAATCAGGAGGGCACATAGTAATTGAACCTACCGAGGCGATGGTAACGATTGATGTGAACTCGGGTGGGGCCACAAAAGAAAAGGACGTAGAAGAAACAGCTTTCAGAGTCAATATGGAAGCAGCGCCGGAGATAGCCCGTCAATTAAGATTAAGAGATCTCGGGGGTATTATTGTAATTGATTTTATCGACATGTCGCAGAAAAAACACCGGCAGGAAGTTGAGAAGGCATTGAAGGGGGAGCTCAGACTGGATAGGGCCAAAACAAAGGTGCTGAAGATATCTCCACTGGGTTTAGTCGAGCTTTCGCGACAGAGATTGAGATCCTCACTCGGGACGGGCGAGTATCTGGAATGTCCAATGTGCGATGGATCCGGAAAAGTGCGCTCTCCGGAAATGACCGCGGTATCTGTTTTTCGAAAGATTAAATCACAGCTCGTGCGACGTGACGCATCCGAAGTTAGAGCCGTTGTGCCGGTGAGGGTGGCTGAGTATTTGCTAAACAATATGCGGGGCCAACTCGTTGAATTGGAAAACCAATATTCGTCAAAAATAGCGATAATGGCCGAACAGAATGTTTCAGATAAAGATATAACGGTTTCAGCAGTCAAAGAAGAAATTCCGGAGACTTCGGAACTGCCCGCGATCAAAGTGCCACCCGAGGAGCTGACGGCCAAAACCGACGAGCAAGACTTTTCCAAAGAAGAAGAAAAGAGGCCCAGAACGTCTGCAAGGCACAGATATCGGGGTAAGAAGAGGAGGGGAGCGCAGGACGAGGCACTCGGAGATTCGGCTCAAGAAAGTAATCTTGAGGATCAATCATCGGTAATTAATTCGCAAATCAGTAGCCTCGAGATTGGCGCTCTGACTGAACAATTGAAAGGTACTATTTCCGAACCGGCCAGTGGATCGATCCCAAACGAAAGAACTGAAGGCTCCGAAAATCAGAAAATTGGCGACACTTCGGCCAAGGAAATCTCAGAAGCGAGCGAGCAATTAAATGTATCTCAAATTTTGGAACATGAGGCCGATGATTCCAAAACTGTGACTGCGGACGAAGAAATTAGGACTCCTGATAAAGAAACGCCGAACAATGAGGACCAGGAAGAGCGCCCGCCGCAACGGAAATCATTCCTGCGAGCTTACCTGCCTTTCTTTCAATAGCTTCGAAAAGCCTCAATTCATTATCTACCGTTTTAGGTGTGTTTCATTGCATTCCTGACCGAAAACTGCTAATTGATATGCATCCGTAATAAAAGCGATTTCCGGAAAGGAGGAAAAGCGATGCCCAAGGAGAAAGGTGTGGTCCATGTCGTCGGGACCGGCACCATCGGCGAGCCTTTAATTGGGATGCTATGTTCTTTTAAAGAACAGGCCGGTTTTTCGGAAGTAATTTTCCATAAACGGTCTCCCATTCCCCGTGATCTGCCGAAAATTAAAGCACTTATTGCAAGGGGCGCTCTGCTATCAGTCGATGAAGATAAGATAGGTGATTTTGAGTCATTGGGTTTGAAGCCCGCTATGATACACGAGGAAGCTCTGGCAAAAGCTGATGTTGTAGTGGATTGTACGCCGTCCGGAGTCGGCATATCCAATAAGCATGAGTTCTATGAAAAATATATGGCCACCACGAAAGGGTTTATTGCTCAGGGCAGTGAATTCGGATTTGGGAAAATGTATGCCAGAGGGATTAATGATGTGGCTCTGGAGACCGGAAAAGATCAATTTATCCAGATCGTAAGCTGTAATACTCACAATCTTTGTGCGCTTATTAATTCCGGGGCTTTGATTGACGGAGATGATAACCTCGAGGAAGCCAGATTCCTGTGTATACGTCGAGCCAATGATATAAGCCAGGTAAAAGGATTTGTTCCTTCTCCTGATGTGGGAAAACATGGGGACCCCGTATTTGGGACGCATCATGCGAGGGACGCATACCATGTATTTCGCACAAGAGGGCTTGAATTGAATCTATTTTCGTCTGCCATGAAGCTGAATACTCAATATATGCACTGCATTTACTTTACCCTGAAACTTAAAAGAGCCGTGACAAAAGAAGAAGCCTTAGCCCGGTTCCGGGCTGATGAGCGCTTGTGCCTTACCAAGAAGCAATCGGCTTGCGAGGTTTTTTCGTTTGGACGAGATCATGGTTACTTTGGCCGTATCCTCAATCAAACGGTCATAGTTGAACCGTCGGTAGAGGTGCGCAAAGGACACGAGGTGATCGGTTTTTGCTTTACGCCCCAGGACGGGAATTCTCTCCTTTCGTCATTCAGTGCGGTGACATGGCTTTTGGACCCTGGAACGTATGTTCAACGCACCGAGTGCTTAAAACCGTATTTCTTTGCAGAAGTTTAATCAATAAAAGCCGCCGTGTTCCCACTCCGAACAGGCGAAGAACTGTAGATGGTTTTCAATCGCCCCCGCTTCTTAGTTTGGTACTAATCACAAGTCGGGGGCGAATGCTTTTCATCCGCTCACGCTTCAATCCGGATTCAATCCGATTTGTCGCTCTTTTGGGTTGGAGTACCTGTGATATCCCGGGAATATCCAAATTTTCCACTTGTGGGAGTTGGCGCAATTATCTCCCAACATAATCAGGTCATTCTGGTAAAACGCGGGAAGGAACCGTCTAAGGGAGATTGGAGTATTCCCGGTGGTTTGGTGGATGTGGGTGAAACGCTGAGAGATGCTGTGATCCGAGAGGTATTGGAGGAAACGGGCCTTGAAGTAGAGCCAACGGAATTAGTGGAACTTGTAGAACGCATTTTTCGTGACGATTTGGGCCGTGTGCAATATCACTATATTCTCGCGGATTTTCTTTGCCATGTTAGAAAAGGCGACCTTTTTGCAGGTTCCGATGCTCTTGATGCCAAATGGTTTCGTCCTGATGAGCTGCCAGACTTGAATCTGGCGGAAATCACATTGCGGGTAATTTTGAAAGGTTTGGGTTTAAGTACCAATGAGTGACGCTCCTGACCTACTCAATCCTTTGTCGGAAATGCTGGCTCTTTCCAGTTACGGTAATACCAAAAATATACTGGTTACAGTAGTCGAGACTTCAGGTCCGCTGGATGAGCAGGCGATAAAATTAGCCGCCCAAAAAACAGCGGAGAAATTTCCCCGAGTTCGGAGTTGTATCAAAGAGGTTAGAGACAAAGGCAAGCGACGACTCGCCTGGGAATATAGGCAAGATCTACCCGTCCAGATATTGTCCAGTAGTATTGAGAATACTGACACTACTGCTCCTCTCCTGGAGCGATTGGTGGACCATTTAGCTCCTCGTCTGGATAGACGTTGGGACCTATTTCAGGAACCTCCAATCGAATTTCATTTTGTTCGAGTGGAAAAGGACCATCATATACTGGGTCCGGTCATTCATCATGTTGCTGCGGACGCTGGAACAGCTTCAGAGGTGGGAAGAGATTTTTTGTCCAATTATCATGAGATCTTAAGAGGCCAAAAACCGGATTGGGGATTTCAGCCCGAAGCCATGTCCACCTCCAAGAAACGGCTGGTAAAAACTAAAAAGCCTAGATTGCTGGATGTTTTGAGGGAAGGTAAACAAACCCTGGGGAATATGTTTCATCAGCCGATACTTCCAGTGGGCAGTGGTTCGGCGGGCGATTTGCGGCAGTATCAAATCAAGCGAGAATTTTCCATTGAGGATACAGAAAGACTTATAAAAATATCTGCAAGTAAGGGGGTGTCTTTGGTTGACCTTCTTGCCGCATGCTCCAGCATGACCATAGATCAATGGAATGACGCACGGGGGATTTCGCCGGGTGTGTTGACCGCTTCCATGTCGGTTAATATGAAGGGCAGATTTCGAGGCTTCAACGATGATAATAATAGCGCTCTGCTCTTCTTTAGATCGTTGCCGCACGAGCGGGAAAATCCTGGATCGTTCATGCGATCAATATCTCTGGCTCGAATAAAACAGTTCCGGCACAATATGGATTTCAAATTCTACCAGGATGTTTCCCGGATGAATACGGCTTTCAGGCTCTTACCATTTCACCTGAAAAGTCCGATTATTCACTACTTAATGCAAAAACATCAGTTCTCGGTGGCTGTGGGAATGTTAGGCGTGATCTGGCCGGCATTCAGGAATGGAAGACCAACTATGGAATCATGCCTGACCGAAACCGGCAATCTTTCAATCACCGGTGTCCACGGATTGGGTTACAAACTCCTGTCAAATACCCATTTGCTCTTTATAGTTTATTTCTTCGCTAACAAGCTCAATATAATCCTTGCGGCTTCCGCTAGTCTTTTTACTCGCGAAGAGGCAGACGCCTTTTTGGAGCTTATGGTGGCAAATCTTTTCCAATATTCCGAACTGTCTACATCTCGGCAGCCGTGATTCGTTTTCCGGAATAACCCCTCTGTGACGCTGTGGGATCCAGCACTGTGGGTTCATATCGGTTGAATCCATAAGTCGTCCCGCGCCACTGCAAAGGATAATCTTGGTCTAAGACCGATTGCAGGCAAGCGCCTATGCCGGTCTGCTCATCGCGTGCCGGTACTATAATTGAAATGAGCGGTGGTTTTGGCGGAAGCTGAGATTCACGTTCAGGATCGATTTCCGGGACCGTTCTTGCCGTTTGTGCAATTTCCCACAGCCTCGTACCCCAGAAGTAGATCTGGAACACGAGGACCGCTGTCGCCAAAAGCAACGCAATGTGAGTCAAATTTCATTCCTTGAGATGTTAACTCCAATGCTTTGCGTTAGACTTGGGGGAGACCTCAAATGCCGTAACGGTCCACATGCCTCACGATGTCATTGCGAGGAGTAAAACGACGAAGCAATCTCCGTTTCCAACTCGCTGGAGATTGCTTCGGGCTTCCGCTCTCGCAATGACAGTTTCGAGCCGTTGCCAACAGCCTGACCGAATCGTCAGCACACAATTTATATGGTTCCCGGCTTGCGCCGGGATGACGGACTGGTTGCCTCCGCGTTCTCCGCGCACTCTGTGGTGCGTGATCTTATACCAATTCGCTTTCAAAGAAGTGATTTGATTTGAAAATCTTCTTCCCTCACTGACCTGGGAACCAGGTCAGTGGCACCCGAAACTCCAATGTTCACACGTCTTGGGAAATCCCTCAGTTACGCGGTGCGTGGATTTGTCATTGCGAGGCCGTCAGTCCCGCGGAACGCGGGATCGCAATGACACTCTTTGGCCGCTTGTAAATGAGGAATTGCCGTTTTGGGGTGACAC
>JBKQRG010000213.1:0-30684 GCA_052144015.1 Desulfomonilaceae bacterium | reverse complement strand
GGAATATGTTCATCATGTGGATATTGACAAAGGGAAGAATCAGAGCGGTCATTTTCCCCAGGGCCGCACACACGGCTGCGAAGACGTACACGTAATTCCTCACAATTTGTCTGGGAGCCACAGGCCGGATACCCTTCGGTGCCCAACATGGGCTATGTTGATTTATGCGACCAAATCGGCCTTCATCCTGAGGCGCGAGGACTACGGGTCTGGTGTCTTGTGGATCTCGTTGCGCGACTATAGCCTTTACCTGCTCCGGGAGTTTTTTTTAAATTCTTCCTGTACTTCTCTTTTTGCATCGACATGACGAGGACGCGGCATCACTTTGCGCCATTCGTTTCTATCCAAAAAACGGTAAATCGTGTAATGACCTATTGGATGCCCCACATATTCTTCCAGGGCCACCTTAATCTCGGCAACAGTGGCTATTTGTCCTGTTTTTGCGCGTTCAAAAAACGGCGTTAAGAATTCTTTTTCCTCTTCCGGGGTCATCAATTCGTTTCTTCTTCCTCCCTTGCCAGGACCACATAACGCATCAAGGTCAAAACGGTTATACGTGGAAATCCAGTCGTGAACGGTCTGTAGGGCTACTCCACAGTGAATTGCAATCTCCTCGGCGGGCAGCGGATCAACTGTGGCATTCCAAATTACGAGTAATTTACGGGTATGCCATCCGTCCTTACAACCATCAATGCGCGCTGCAAGTTCATCAACTGACACATGCTCTATTGCTTGCGTTACTCTTGCCATATCCACCTCCCAAATCGGGGCAGGTGATAACATAAAACGCGAATCAACGCGAGATAAACCTACTCGTGTGAACGGGTTCTGGTATAAGACGACAACCCCGGAATGTTTAGCCACGCGCGCGATGGATACGATGCTCCGAGGCCATACGTGCTTAATGTATGACCGTGGTCTACACAAACCTGCTATACCTCTAACTCAGCAAGTGGCACATAATTTGGGTCGAGTGTTTTTTGTTCATTTGGCTTCAGCCGGACATTACCGGGTCATGTTCGGATAAGCGGACAAGTGCAAGATTGTCTTTGACCGAGAAAAGGATAGAGGGGTATAATGAAGAAAAGGACAAGGATTCAATATGAGATTTCAAACATATGTCATTACGACATTACTTGTATTGGCAATGGTTGTGAATATACCGAATATGGCTTTGGCGGAAGAGAATCAACCTGCACAGGCCCAGGACCAAGCAGGTAGTCAGGTCCCTAAACCCGTAGGTGGAGTGGCCACTGTTATTGGAGTGGACCAGCCTGAAAATTGTCTCCGAATTTGGAACGGGCCTGGGGGCTCCTACGATGTTATCGGATGCGCCAAGATGGGAGAAGAGTTGAAAATTACTGGTGTCTGGACGACAAATGGCTGGGCGCAACTTGCTGATAACGGATGGGTTTACGGATCGCAGATCAAGACCGATTTACGTCCTCCTCAAACTGCCTTTTCCGAGACGAGGACTTATGTGGTGCCTGAAAGAGAATATCCGGTAAACTTGTATGCTTATGATTACGGCTATCTACCGGATTATGGATATGACACTTACTGGTATGGCGCTGTCCCGATAATCGTTTACGGCGCAAACGTGTGGTGGAGATGCCATCCGTGGTGGTGGTGTAAGAATTGGGATCGTATCCACAGAGCTTGGAATTGGAGTCGAAATATCCAGGCCGACCCGAGAAGTGGAACGCCAAGAAATTTCTCCACCACAAATAGGTCCAACTTTTCATCTTCCAACATAAACCGTTTCAGTACCAGTAGCCTACGTTCCGCACGGAGCTTCTCAACTCCGTACACGTTTCGAGCCTTCTCAAGCCCTCGCACATTTTCTGTGGGTTCCAGAGGGGTCAGATCTTTTGGCGGATTTTCGGGACGTGGATTTGGTGGAGGTATTGGTGGCGGACGCCACAGATAATTTCAAACAAATCAGTTCCAACACCCAAAAATTTATGTGTCCATTTTGTGTCCACCTGTGGGGAAAAGTCGTGCTTTGTGGGGCTCTGTTTGCAATGGGGTCCGGGGTAAGTGGTTGATGTTATTAACTATGCGTTCGGGGTATCAGACTTCTAATCCGTAGGTCGCAGGTTCGAGTCCTGCCGGGCGTGCCAAAGAAATAAGAGAGTTGTGGCCACTACTGAGTGGCCATTTTTCTTTTGGTGTCTACACAGGTGTTTATTGTCCTGAAGACTCGGCCCGGTCATGCCATAGCAATCGGTCGGAGGTGACCTCTGTGCTCCTCTCCCCCCAGGGCCGTTTATCATAAAACGTTGCTCTTCGGCCTGGCCTAGCTAGTGCTCTTCTTTACCGGAATCAATTTTCCTGCAGTGACAAGATCTGTAAGTCTCGGGAAGTTAATGAGCAGCGTGCATATTTTTGGAGGGACTTTTCAATCGATTGAAAAGAGACCTATAAGACCTCTCTCCGCCCCTAAGAAGGAAAACGGACTATACCTCTAACTTAACAAGTAGTACATAAACTGGGGGCAGGCCACGAGACTATTGAGAAAGGTCACACCGTATGGCCGCAGATGACTATTACAGCCACTACACTTCTAGCCTGAAGGCAACGGTAACATTCTACAGAAATATAGTGATCCTGCTGACGTACACTCTGATTGTGGCCCTCACGTTATCGCCTTTTAATCCATTCAAAGATCCGTTCGAATCCATTCGACAGATTGGCAACGACTATTTCGTAGTTGCGGCCATCTTCGGGGCTTTCGTGATTTTCGTCTTGAAAAGGCCCACTCGAACTCTGCTGTGGAGGATAATTACGTTTGGAGTCTGCATTGGGGCTGGAATGAAGCTATGGAGGCACCAGGTGGACCTCTCGCTTCTTGAGGTCAC
The DNA here is from genome assembly GCA_052144015.1 of Desulfomonilaceae bacterium. Classification (GTDB taxonomy): domain Bacteria; phylum Desulfobacterota; class Desulfomonilia; order Desulfomonilales; family Desulfomonilaceae; genus DATJPW01. Next base: position 27,823 of record JBKQRG010000213.1, on the reverse strand, counting down.
ACTCTGCCTGGTAACGGGCCTTGGTGCTTCCTCCATACTCGGCTTGTGCTTTGAGGCCTTGCGGGCCAAAGGGGTTCAACGTCTAGAGTTCCTGTCGATTTTGTACCCATCGGTGATCGTTCCGTTGTTCGTTGTACAGTCGATTTTCTACCTTGGATTGACATCCCTGCTGCACCCGTTAACTCTGGACAGATTCGTATATGCTGTAGATTGGACTTTCGGGACTCAATTGAGTTTTGAAAGCGGCAAGCTGCTGCAAGCAATACCTGTTCTCCGATCCGTTTGTGTCGTGGTCTATATGTTTCTTCCCGCGTCTCTTGCAGCCGTATATGCGTTTGAATCAAACCAGACACGGGATTCATCCAGAACCGTGATGACAAGCTTCATCGTGGCCGCTGTCTGTGGATATGTCTTGTATCATTTTTATCCCGTGGTAGGGCCTGTCTATGCCTTTGGGGAGTCGTACCCCTCCCGGGCGCCTCTTCTGTCGGATCTGCAGATGGTACCTATCATGGTCGTCCCAGTTGACCGCAATTGTATGCCGGCGCTCCATTTCAGTTGGGCTCTTTTGCAATGGTGGCATTCGCGTTCGCTTGCACGATGGATTCAATACACCGCTTTTGTTTGGCTGATCATAACAGTGCTGGCGACCTTGGGGTTGGGCCTGCATTACCTTATTGACCTGATTGTTGCAGTGCCGTTTTCAGTTGCCGTGAGGGGTATTGCCTCACTTTTGGATCGCAAACATGAAAGTGCCTCCAAGCGATCCGTCTTTTGGGGCGGACTGATGACAATTGGTTGGTTGGCGATCCTCAGAATCGACGTTGGTTTTCTTATTGCTCTGCCAGGACTGGTATGGGCACTGTCTATTGGAACTATTTCCTTTTCAATGCTCTTGGAGAAGCGTTTGAGGGAAGCTGAACGAGCACCACTACCCCAACCGTTGAAAATGGATTTGGCACAACCGGATGTGCGGAACGAGACGGCAGCGCCGCCAACCTTTTGGGGCATGTACTCAGTTGGAGCCGTTTTCGTTTTTTCGGGATTTTCAGGTCTGGTATACGAGGTGGTCTTTGCTAAATGCTTGGCTCTGACGTTTGGCAGTATGGCCACCGCGTCCACTACGGTTCTGGCGACCTATATGGGAGGGATCGCACTGGGCAGTTGGATCGGTGGCCGCATTGGTGCTGCACGAGCGAATGCACTCCAGATCTATGCTTTCTGTGAAATCGGGATCGGTGTCTTGTGCGCCCTGTCTCCGGTAACCTGGGTGGCAATACAGAAAATATACGTCTTCTTGGCCACCGGTGCTCATCCGTCTTCGCCAGTGCTTACCGCACTTCAAATTGTCCTGGGCAGTCTGGGGCTGCTTCCTCCGACAATTCTCATGGGAATCACGTTGCCTGTGCTTGCCAGGAAGCTGATCGACCTTAACGAAAGTCTCGGCAGGAGCGTAGGGCTGCTGTACGGGTCTAACACGTTTGGAGCGGCGCTCGGCGCCATCATCACGGGATATGTGTTGTTGCCTGCCTTTGGTGTCATCCACACAACCCTGTTGGCAGTGGCTCTGAATTTTGCAGCGGCTTTGATGGGCTTGCAGCTGCAAAAAAGGTTGACGCCGACCGTGTCACTGCCGGCTCCTGCCGCCGCAATGAATGAAGCCCAGGAAAGCGGGGAGTTCAGGGAAGGGCTCGTGGCCATAATCATCTTGTTTGTTGGTGGAATACTCACCTTGGCTCTGGAAATAGTCTATATTCATCTTCTGGCCATTGTTGTGGGAAACAGCGCTTATGCCTTCTCCCTCATGCTGTTTACTTTCTTGATCGGATTGAGCCTAGGTTCGGTTGCTGCGAGAAACTTGGTTCGGATCGGAGTCTCAGTACCACTTTCTCTGGGAGTCGCAGAATTTCTCCTGGCGATCGCTCTGCTGGCGGGAGTCTTTATGTGGCGTCAGATACCCGGCTACTTTGCGTCTTTCGACGGCTATCCGCTAGTCAACACGTTCACGGCCAGAGAGATTGTGCGGGGCATCGTTTCTTTCTTGGTCATGGTTCCTCCCACGTTGTGTATTGGGGCGTACTATCCTCTCGCGATGGAACTCGTCGGGAAGTCATTTCCCCTGAAAAAAATTGCCGCTCTTGGATGGGCAGCGGCGTTGAATACTGTGGGGAATATCATTGGCGTCCTCATTGGGGCATTTGTTCTCCTGCCGTTCTTTGGGTCTCTCAGGTCGCTTCAGGCTCTCGCGGCATCGGCGTTATGTTTGGGTTTGGTCATATTCGCCGTTCTAAGGGCGCCGAAACGCATATTTGCAGGCGTGTTTGCGGTGGCAATTACAGCATTGTTTTTGGTTCAGCCCAAGGATCTTGATTATCAAAGTCTATCCTCAGGCGCCCAGATCTACTTTATGTCTCAAGGATGGGGAAAAATTATCGATCACTCTGAAAGTATGGATGGAGGGCTCACTTCCATTGCGGAATCCCAGGACAACAAGGGCCATCGCGTTTTGACGATGTTGACGAATGGAAAGTTCCAGGGCAATGACAATCCTATCCGAGCAATGGCCGCTCAAAGCTATGCTTTGTGTCCTATGCTTCACACCACGTATCGGAACAAGGCTGCCGTTATAGGCCTGGGCACAGGCGTGTCTGCAAAGACTATCCATGATGCAGGCTTCAAGCACATGGATGTGGTGGAACTCAGCGCAGACGTCCTCGATATGGCCAGGAGATACTTTTCACATGTGAACAATTTAGTCATCGATCGGTCAGGGGTGAACACTCACGTTACCGATGGACGTAACTTCATGCTGTTGCAGCCCGTTCAATATGATCTGATCTCTATGGAAATATCGAGTATATGGTTTGCCGGTGCCGCAAATCTGTATAACCGTGAGTTTTACCGCCTGGCCAAAAGCCGTCTGACGAAAGAAGGCGTGTTTCAGCAATGGATTCCGTTGCACCACATAACCCCAAAGGACGTTCTGTCGGTCATCGCTACGGTCAGATCCGAGTTCAGGTATGTATGGTTATACTTCATCGCGTACCAAGGAATCATCGTGGCCTCAGACAGTGCCATGATGCCGTCTGCCGGGACGATTTCGGCTTTGGATAGCGAGGAAGGTCTCAAGGAGGCCCTGAGTCACTATGGTGGTTCGTCCAGATTGTTATTGAGAGAAAGACTGTTGGACCCTATCTCTGTGGACGAAATGCTGAAAGCAGGGGAAGAGAACGGTATAATTACTGATGAGATTATTTCCACGGATAACAATTTGTTTTTGGAGTATAGTACACCCAAGGGAAACGTGTACAGTTATTGGGCCTCTCTGAAAACAAACCTGACCCTCTTGAAACGCTTTGCTCCCCCGTCAGTCGCTCGTGGGACTCACCTGACTGACGAATCTGTTGGGGGGCCGGCAAGCACCGGAATTCCCTTGCCCCAGCCTTCGTCGCAAGAAGCCGTGAAGTAGTGGCCGCGGCCTGCCCCCCAAAAACTGCTCCAGGTTCTGAGTTAGGTCAGTTCTTCCTGTGTCAATTTTGTGTCAATCGGTTATGCGTCGTCCTGGTTTGTGATGCAGTTTGGAATGGTCGGCATGGGCGGTGAACCAAAAAATGAACCGAATGAACCGAATGAACCATTTCCTAGAAAAGCTCTTTAACTTTTTCGATGTAAATGAAAATAGGGTTGTATGCAACTTGTATGCAAATGAAGAACTGGGTTTGTAACTAATTAGAATGACGGTGTTATTTTCCTGGGAAGGGGGTTCGAATCCCTCTCCCTCCGCCAGGTCTAAAATCCGCTGTCTCCGTCCTCCCGAATGTCGTATTCTCTGTAAAATTTCACGAAATAATCAAGGCCGGACCACCACGTCAGGATTAGGGCCACATAGAGAAGAACAGTCCCGATCAGGTGAAAATCGATCGGAATGAACAGCTTATATTCGTAGTGAATGATAAGCGGGACTATTGCGGAGAATTGAAAAACCGTCTTGAGTTTTCCCACGGGGCTCGGCTTTAAAGAGGTGTCCCACGTCTTGCTAATTGCCCTCAGTGCGCTAACGCCAATCTCCCTGGTGATAATCAACATGACTATCCATGCGGACACTCGATCCAGGGATATGAGCATTACAAGCGCAGCGCAGACCAGCACCTTGTCGGCTATAGGATCCAAAAAACGGCCAAACGAGGATTCGAGCTTAAATCGTCGAGCGATAAAGCCATCAAAGTAATCCGTAATGGATGCTACGAGAAAAATGAGGCCGGCTACGGCCGAAGGGAATCGCCCCGGGAAAAATAATAGGATAACTATAGGAGGAACCAGGATCAATCTTCCCATAGTAAGAAAATTCGGCAAATGCCTTTTCATACGATTTCGTACCCCTCCTGTCGAAGCGCACCATAATAAAAAAAATTATCAAGAGTCAAGGTCAGGTAATAATCTAAAGGAGTTCCCGGTTCCCTAAGCTCGCTCCGGTGGGAGCTTTCCAAGGACGGAATCCCAGGTTGACCCGGTCTATGGGTAATACCACCTCGACCGCAGTGCCTTTAGCCGGTTCCGATTTAACGTTTATCAAACCATTATGTTCTTCAACCAGAAGATACACTTTGCTCAAACCCATTCCCGCACCGGTAGTCTTCGAGGTAAAAAACGGATTGAAAATTTCCGATAGATCCTCGTCATTAATCCCCACTCCTGTATCTGTTACTGACACGGAAATAGCCGCGCCCGAATTCTTAAGATCTATATTGAGATTTCCACCATTAGGCATTGCTTCATATGAGTTGAGAATTAGCTGATAGAATATGTCCTCAAGCGCATTTGGATCCGCGATAATTCGAGGCAGGTGGTTCTCGGCCGTCAATTTGAGAGACACAGAATCAACACGAAGGGTTGAGAGGCCGTCAATGACTCTCTTATGAGCCTTTTGGATTATATGAATCAAATCTACACTGTCGAATTGAAATGAATAGAATTTAGAGAAGTGTACGTAATCTTCAATGTCGTGAACCATCTTTTCGAGACGAGCCACATTTTGTAATATAATTGTAATATAATGAGCACTGGTCAAGTCTCCGGAGTTGAGTCTTTGCAGCCTACGCGAAAAGCCTCCAAGAGACGTAAGGCAGTTTCTCACTTCGTGAGCCACTCCTTCTACGACTTTACCGAGAGAAGCCAATTTCTCGGATTGCTTCAAGCTTTTCTCTGCCTCGTAAACGCGCGTCAGATCCGCTACGACAGCTAAAATTCCGCTGAGTCGTCCATTATCGTTTAATATTGAAGTAGACAGATAACCCGGAAAGACCGCATTGTCTCTACGTTCGAATTGAAACTCACCTTCGATTCGGCCAAGCTTGATTGTGTCTTCGACCAGATCATTATAGATAGGCATTATCTTTTCAGGTTGAATCAGAAGACTAATATCTTTGCCCTTTAATTCAGATCGTGAGTAACCCCACATTTCGGCTGCCGCGCGATTAACAAATCGGATTTTTCCAAAGGGGTCCACTGCTATAAGGGCCTCATGAATAATAGTTGTCAAATGTGCGAGGTATCTCTCGCGACGACGAACTTGCTTCTTCAATCTGACATTGTCTTCTGCGATTTGTCTATTTTCCAAAAGCTTTTCGCATAAAGACAAAACCTCGCCCATATCAAACGGTTTTCTAAGATATTCATCAGCGCCCAATTTCATTGCTGTGAGAGCTGTTTCTTCACTTCCTATCCCGGTCATGATGATCACAATTGTTCTCGGAGATGCTTGCTTGAAATAACTAAGCAATTCGATTCCTTCAATCTTAGGCATATGAATATCGATTAATGCAATATCGGGATCTTCCTCAAGAAAGGTATTCTTGCATTCTTCTCCATCCAAAGCCTGCACGACCCGAAATCCGTTCAGTTCAAAGACATCCTTCAACATATTATTCAGGATCTCGGAATCATCCGCGATCAATACTGTAGCTTTTGGGGACTTCATCTCCATGGCCCGATCATTTTTGCCCGTCTAAGAATTTTTGACGACATTGGTCGGAACAAAAGTACAAATTGCCTTTCTTCGTACGCAGGCTTTCAGCTTCCGAAATAGCAACATAAACACCACAGACAGGGTCTTTGACCAGTTGATTAACCTTTGGAGCCTCGCTCTTGTCCTGCGAATTTCTTTGAGACAAACGGACGTAATTGACTACAGAAAAAACCACTTTCACTAGGACAAAGATCAGGATCGTTACTAATAAAACTCTAAGTAACATGATGTTCATCCGGGTCATCACCATCGTTGAGAGGCTTCACTCCGGCGATTTCTTTCTCCGGCAATGTCCGAATCAAATCCGTAACTGTGCATCCAAGAGTGGGAATCAAAATTGTCGGATCCAATTCTCCAAGTGGTACCAATACGAATGCGCGTTGATGCATCCTCGGGTGGGGAATTTCGAAGCCTTCTTCTCGGACATGTTTATTTTCGTAAAGCAACAGATCCAGGTCGATAAGTCGCGATTTGTCGCTCCGATGGGAAATTGATTTTCCCAGCTCCAGCTCAATGACGCGCATGCCTTCCATCAATTCCCGCGGGAGCAGTTCGGTATCTATCAATATTACGGCATTTAAGAATTTCGGGCCATGATCGGTGATGCCCACCGGATCGGTCTCGTAAAGGCGAGACTTTGCTTTGACGCAAGTTTTCGGCAATTGTGCGAGGGAGCGCACAGCCTCGTGAAACTTGGCTTTTCGGTCCCCTAGATTCGAACCAAATCCTATATATGCTGAGGGGCTCATGGAGCGGATTTCACTGTCCGGTTCACTAAAGAGCCAATTCCTTCAACGCGAACCTCGACTGTATCTCCCGGTCCCATTGGACCTATACCGGAAGTAGTGCCGGTCGCTATTACGTCTCCCGGATGCAGAGTCATGACTGCCGAAATGAATTCCACCAGCACCGCGCAATTGAAAATTAAATTCGATGTTCGTGATTTTTGTTTAACCTCTCCATTGAGAACAAGCTCAATTTTCAGATCTGACGCGTCTATCTCAGTATCGATCCACGGACCTATAGGGCAGAAGGTGTCAAAACTCTTGGATCTGGTCCACTGACCATCTTTGCTCTGCAGGTCTCGGGCTGTGACATCGTTAAGGCAGGTAAAACCCAGAATGTATTCTTGAGCCTTCTCGCGCGGAACATTTCTGGCTGACTTCGACATGACGATTGCCAATTCCGCTTCGTAGTCCACCCTGACGCTCTGCGGAGGTAAGACAATCATATCGTCTGGTCCGATTACGCTGGTGGATGGTTTTAAGAAGAGTATAGGCTCCTCCGGAATGGCCAACCCCAATTCTTCCGCGTGATCTCGATAGTTTAAGCCAACTGCCACTACCTTGCTCGGCAGGCAAGGGGACAGCAATTTTACGTCTTTTGAAGCAAATTCTCTTTGTGAAGCGTCGTTGGTCCGAACAATATCATCGATCATTTGGCCCTCGAAGACCTCGCCGTTCGCACTAAATCGTATCAATCTCATTTTTTCCCCTTTAATCCGAGGACGTCCTGCATATCATAGAGTCCGTTCGGTTTAGAAATCAGCCAAGAAGCCGCCTGAAGTGCACCTTTCGCGAACGCGTCTCGGCTGTGGGCCCGGTGTGTCAATTCGATACGTTCACCTTCGGTAATGAACATTACCGTATGCTCCCCCACGATATCTCCGCCCCTTAATGCCATGACACCGATTTCCTCCGGCTTCCTTTCACCTATTATACCGTGTCTGCCGTAAACAACCGAAGTGCTTAGGTCCCTGCTCAGGGTTTGTGCTATAACGCGGGCAAGTTTGTCAGCTGTGCCGCTGGGAGCGTCCTTCTTCATTTTGTGATGCGTCTCTACAATTTCCACATCATAGTTCGGACCGAGGGAGCGAGCTGTCATCTCTGCTAAACTAAAAAGAAGATTGACCCCCAAGCTCATATTCGGGGCAATAAGGCATCTGGTCTTAGGACCGGTTTCCTCCAATTCTTTTCGTTGATCTTCGGAAAAACCTGTGGTCCCAACAACTATCGCCTTCCCGGACTCAGCCGCTGCTTTTACGTTTTCCACAGAAACAGCCGGTGCGGAAAAATCAATAATAATGTCGCAACGCTTTAGAATTTCCTGGCGATCTGAACTTATCGGAACCCCTATATTACCGATTCCGGCAATTTCGCCTGCATCTTTCCCTTGAGCGGGATGATTCGGCGACTCCAACGCTCCGGTGATCTCAAAATCAGGCCGGTCCGAACTCAACGCCAGAATCCGTCGCCCCATTCTGCCCGCTGCACCACTTACAGCGATTTTCATTCGTATCACCTCAAATTATATGATCCCATATCTAGCCAATACGGTTTTCAATTTCTCAGCGTTGGACGGTGACAGCGCACATAAGGGCAGTCGATATTCGGGTTGTATTTTCCCCATGAACCCCAACGCTGCTTTGACAGGTATGGGATTTGTCTCAAGGAACATCGCCTGGCAAAGCTCGTAAATCTCAAAATGTATCAATCTTGCTTCTTCGATATTGCCTTCGAGCATGTTCCGCACCATTTCTACCATTTTTCCGGGCACTATATTTGTAATTACCGATATGACTCCTTTTCCTCCCAAAGCCATTAAAGGAAAGGTGATCTGGTCATCACCGGAAAGGACGTCAAATTCAGTCCCACAAAGACGTATCACTTCGCTCATTTGCAAAATCGATCCCGAAGCTTCTTTGACGCCGACAATATTGGATATCCGAGACAATCGTTCCATCGTAGCGTTTTCTACGTTGATGGCGGTTCGCCCCTGGATATTGTAAACGATAATGGGAATATCCACCGCGTCGGCAACTGATTTGAAGTGCTGATATAACCCTTCCTGAGTCGGCTTGTTATAGTATGGCGACACCAAGAGAGCGCCGTCGGCGCCTATTTCTTGGGCGAAGCGTGTCAATTCGACGGCTTCATTTGTGCTATTGGAGCCGGTTCCGGCAATAACCTTCACCTGGCCGGCGACTTCCTTGACCACGATTTCAACGACGCTCCGGTGCTCATCGTGGCTCAGAGTCGGGGATTCGCCGGTTGTACCGGAAGGAACGAATCCGCTGATACCCCCGTCGATACCGAAACGGATCAATTCTCTTAAGCCCGCCTCATCCAATTTACCATCCTTGAACGGGGTCACTATTGCGGTAAATGCTCCTGAAAACATAATTTGCTCCTTCAATTTGATATGAGACTCTGTGGGATCCGCTCGTGTCTAACCAGATCATCATATGTCTCACGATCGCGAATCACGAAATAATTGTCCCCATCAACAAGAACTTCCGCCGCACGAGGGCGGGAATTGTAGTTTGACGACATGGCAAACCCATAAGCGCCTGCGCTCATCATCGCGAGCAGCTCACCAGGCTCTACAGGTTCCATATATCTTTCTTGAGCAAGAAAATCACCCGATTCACATATGGGGCCAACCACATCGGCCAATACTTTTTCTGAAGCGGAGTTGGCCGCAGTAGTCCGTTTGATCTTCCATACCGCATGGTGTGCTTTGTATAAACTTGGTCGAATCAGGTCATTCATGCCTGCGTCTACTATGACGAAATGTTTTTCCGGTCCGTGCTTTCTATAGAGAACTCTGGTAACCATGATGCCCGCGTTGCCCACAAGAACTCGACCCGGTTCAAGTATAATTTTGACATTCATGTCCGAGACTTGTTCGACAATTGCCGCTCCATAATCTGCCGGGACCGGAGGCCTCTCCTCATCGTATGGTATCCCCAATCCGCCTCCAATATCCAAGTAGCGGATATTAATACCATCCAGAGCAAGATTGCGTATCAGTTTCTTGAGGCGCTCCATCGCATCCAAAAAGGGTGACAACTCGGTCAATTGACTTCCTATATGGCAATCAACACCCACAGGCTCAATCCCTTTCATTTGTTTGGCCCGCTGATAGAGTGCTTGAGAACGCTCCATCTCAACACCGAATTTACTTTTCCTTAAACCCGTGGCTATATATGGATGTGTACGCGGGTCCACATCCGGATTGACCCTCAGTGCTATGCGAGCCTTTTCCCCCATTAGTTGCGCTCTTTGGTCCAGCAGCTCCAATTCTTCTTCGGATTCCACATTGAACATCAATATATCTGCTGCGAGCGCCTCATCCATCTCAGAATATTTCTTTCCGACACCGGAATAAACAACAAGGGAGGGATCAATCCCGGCCTGCAACGCCCTGTGCAGTTCTCCACCTGAAACAATATCCATTCCTGCGCCGAAATTGCCGAATATTCTCAAAATGGTTAAATTTGAACACGCTTTCATTGAATAGCAGATCAAATGATCAACATCTGAAAAGGGTTCCTGGAAAATCTTGAAATGGCGTTCAAGAGTGGCACGACTATAGATGAAAATAGGTGTTCCAACTTCATCGCAAATACGTTGCACAGGAACGTTTTCGCAATAGAGTCCGCCATCCTGATAATGAAAAAAATGCATTAGCCTTCGCTCGATTAATGGAATGTGGCTGCCAGAGAGCCTGATCGACTCGATTCTTCGTCCGGCTTATCCTTAGGAAAGGCCGTGACTGCGTATCTGTAAGTTGTCCCCTTACGGACCTTGCTGTCAAAAAACGATGGAATTCGAAGCGGTTCCGGATTGATCTTGGCGATTGCTCCACCGGCTTCTGAGCGATAAAGATTATAACGGGTCTCGTGCCCTTCGATTTTCACGATTTTCCAAACCACGCTAATGCCTTCTCTCTGGGCCGTGGCGCCCACATTTTCCGGAGACTGCCACCGGACGGTAGGAACCTTGATGCTTACGGTTTCAGAAGGAGCGGACTCGATCGGAACTCCGCGGGTAACTTTGACCGATCTTATCTGATAATAATACGTTTTTTCCTTTTCCACATCCTTGTCGACAAAATTCTTTTCTGCCCATTTAGTGCTTCCGATGGGTTTCATGTCTTTGTCTGAATCAGTGTCAGAGCGGTAGATACGGTAATTTCTGATACCTGACAGTCTGGGCGGGCTGTCCCATCCGAGGACGGCCCCCTGAGAGTCAAAATCCGCTGCAACGTTTTCAGGAGGGGGAGGAGGCTCTTCCATTGCTACCGAAACATCCTCGCTCCGCTGTCCTTCTTTTCCCCTCAAATTATACACCGAAACTGAATAGTTGTAGATGTTGCCGGATGTCACAGCCGGATCGGTGTATGTGACCTTTCCTTGTTCGATTATTGCGTTGCTGGGATTCTGGAAGTCAACGTTTGCATACAAGATTTTCTTGTCTTCGCAGTTCTCGCATTCGTCGCCTACTTTTTGCTTCAACCGCCACACCTTGAAACCTGAGATATCTGCGGCGGGTGACCCATCGGCATTTGTAGCCGGAACATTCCACTTCAAAACTATTTTGTCAGGATAGGCATGTGCGTCGGGAAGTCCTATCTCTCCGGGAACCGTGGCCGTAATCGGCCGTGGCCTGGTTTTGTATCCGCAGCCGAAAAGCAGACAAAATACCATAAGAACCCAAATGCATTTGGCAAAATTTCTCCACTCGGTGCTTTTACCCGCTGTGCGATGTTTCTGGGGTTCTTTTCTCAGCATTTTTCTTTAAGAAAGCCTTCGCCTCCCGGATTTGAGCTATCACTCCGGCGCGTCCGGTGCCCCCGCGATGTTTTCGAGCTTCGACCATTTCCTCCGGTGAAGGTACAGAACCAAAACGGATTTTAGTCGATCCGGTCTGAGAACGGATCATGGCCCCCACACGGGCATGGGCCTCCCGGAATGGAATGCCCTCCTGAACCAGCCGATCTGCCAGGTCCGTTGCAGCTATTTGCGGATCAGAAGCCGCATTCAGCATCCGTTCACCATCAAATTCAAGTCCGGCAATCAATCCCGACATAATCGTTAAAGACCCATGTGCGGTGTCGGTTGCATCGAAAACGGGTTCCTTGTCTTCCTGCAAGTCCTTATTATACGCAAGAGGCAATGCTTTAAGAACAGTTAACAATGCTATCAGATCGCCGTAGACACGTCCCGTCTTTGCCCGAATCAGCTCGCACGCGTCAGGATTCTTTTTCTGCGGCATTATGCTGGACCCGGAGCAAAAGGCATCAGGAAGGGAACAAAATCCGAATTCCGAAGATGACCATAAGATCAATTCCTCTGCCAGTCTCGATAAATGCATCATCACCATACACGAATTGAACAGGAATTCCGCTGCAAAGTCCCGATCCGCAACCGAGTCCATAGAATTTGATGTCACTCTCGAAAAATCCAGCAATTCGGCCACCATATCCCGATCAATGGGAAACGTGGTCCCGGCCAATGCAGCGCTTCCCAGGGGCATTTCGTCCATACGAACCGTCGCATCCCTGAAACGTTCCCAATCTCGTCGAAACATCTGAAAATACGCCATTAAATGATGAGCTAACCGGACGGGTTGCGCTCGTTGTAAATGAGTGTAACCCGGCATGATCAAATCGAGTGAATTTTCGCTTTTAGCAATTAGCCCCCCGGCCACGGCCATCAGATCTCTCATTATAACACGGGACTGATTCCTAATGTACATGCGCAAATCAAGCGCCACCTGATCGTTCCGGCTCCTGGCCGTGTGTGCTTTCCCCGCAATATCGCCAATCTTGGCTCTGAGGGCCTCCTCGATGTTGATGTGAATGTCTTCAAGGTCGTCTCTAAATTTCAACCGACCTTTTTCGATATCGCCCAAGACCTGCATCAAACCATCTTGAATTATTCGGCCCTCATTTGGATCAATTATGCCCTGTGCTGCCAACATAGTGACATGAGCTATCGTCCCCTGAATATCTTCTTTGTAAAGCCGTTTATCGAAAGAAATAGAGGCATTAAAACTGGCGAACTCAGGATCCATTCCACCCTTAAAGCGGCCTTTTCGAATGCCGGAAGCCTCACGAGGCCGGCTGGTTTTATTACCTTTTTTCGCCACCAATACCTCTTGAAATACTCTTAGCCTTAACTATCTTGATCAATTCTTTCGGTTTTCCATGAGTGCTCGAATTCTCAACCGAAGAGCATTCAGCCTGATGAAGCCTTCTGCATCAGCCTGGGAATAGACCTCGTCCTGCTCGAATGTGGCAAAGCGGTTATCATACAATGATTTGTCCGATCTACGTCCTGTTACAGTGACGCTGCCTTTGAAGAGCTTCAATCGGACATCACCTGAAACTGCTCGCGCGGCTTCGTCAATCGCGGCTTGTAGCATGTTTCTTTCGGGCGAAAACCAGTATCCGTTGTAAACCAGCGACGCATAACGAGGAATCCATTCATCTTTAATGTGCATAACTTCCCGGTCCAGAGTGATTGACTCCAAAGAGCGTCTAGCCGCGTAAATTACGGTTCCGCCGGGCGTTTCGTATACACCCCGACTTTTCATTCCCACATACCGGTTCTCGACCATGTCAACCCGTCCGACACCGTGTCGTCCTGCAATAAGATTAAGATTTGCCAGCAACTCTCCGGGCGAAAGCTGTCGCCCATTGACGGCCACAGGATCACCTTCTTTGAAGGTAATAATCAATTCTTCCGGCTTATCCGGAGCCTCCAAAGGATCTGTGGTCAGCACGAACATTTCTGCTGGTGGTTCGGCCCACGGGTCTTCCAAAATCCCGCCCTCAAAACTAAGATGAAGCAGGTTTCTATCCATGCTGTACGGTTTTCCCGCAGTGGTAGTGACCGGAATATTATGTTTTTTCGCGTAAGATATGAGATCCGACCGAGAGCGCATGTCCCATATTCTCCACGGAGCGATCACGATTATATCAGGATCAATGGAAAGGTAAGTTAACTCGAATCGAACTTGATCGTTTCCTTTTCCAGTAGAGCCATGACTGACGGCGTTAGCGTTCTCGCGACCGGCCAGTTCCATTTGGGCTTTGGCTATGCACGGCCTCGCGATGGATGTTCCCAGCATGTAGCTGCCTTCATAGATTGCATTTGCTCGAAACATCGGAAACACATAATCCCGAACGAACTCCTCTCTCAGGTCCACTATGTGAACCGACTCAGCGCAAGCTGCTTCAGCCTTGTCTTTAATGGAATCCAGTTCTTCTCCTTGCCCCAAGTCCGCAGCGAAAGCGATGACCGGGCATTGGAATTTCTCCAGAAGCCAGCAGAGTATTACTGATGTGTCGAGACCCCCTGAGTAAGCCAGAACTATTTTGTTTATCTTTGACACCTTTTACAAAGCCTCCGCTCAATCCGAAATGTGTAATGTCGCAAAAATCACTCCTCGTCCGCTTGTCACTCATTCAGCAACATTTCCAAAATGGCCTTCTGGATATGAAGCCTATTCTCGGCCTCTTCCCATACCAGCGAATGCGAAGATTCGATCACCTCATCGGTGATTTCCTCGCCGCGATGGGCAGGCAAGCAGTGAAGAATATAAACCGGATCATGAGCCAATGTAAGAAGCTCCCGGTTCACTTGATAGCCTTGAAAAGCCTTCCGTCTGGCTTCCGCTTCCGCTTCCTGGCCCATGGACGCCCAAACGTCAGTGGAAACGACATCTGCATTGGTGACTGCTTCCACCGGATCCCTGACGACTTTCACACATTCTGCAAGGTGATCCAGTGCAGGTTCGTATCCTTCCGGACAGGCAAGCGCCAGGTTGAAACCCATTACAGAAGCGGCTTCGATCCACGAATTCGCCATATTATTCCCGTCCCCCACCCACGCCGCATTCATTTTGCTGATGTCCATGCCGATCTCATCCAACGTGAATAGGTCACCAAGCACCTGACATGGATGATGCAAGTCGGACAGACCGTTGATCACCGGAATAGAGGACCACGCGGCGAATTCCTCCAGAATTCCATGGCCGAAGGTCCGAATGACGATCGCGTCCAAATACCTCGAAAGTACTCGGGCAGTGTCGCGTATTGGTTCACCGCGACGGATTTGGATATCGCTCCAGTTCAAGAAAACGGCATTACCGCCCAGTTGGGAAATACCGACCTGAAAAGAAACTCGGGTCCTTGTCGATGGTTTCTCGAAGATCATTCCTACCGACCGGCCCGCTAAGGGCTTAACGGGACCGGATCCCTGTAAGCCGCGCTTCATCTGATCCGCACGACGGATCAAAGACAGGATCTCGTCCCTAGACAAATCCGACAGGGCGAGAAAATGCCTGGTCTTTCCCATTCTCACCCACCTGCTACCTTGCTCAGTACATAATCCAGTCGTTCGGTCATTTCATCAATCTCCTCATTGGATACTACGAGTGGAGGAAGAAATCTCAAAACAGTATCCGCTGTGCAATTGACGAGAACGCCTTCCTCACGAAGATCCCGAGATAAATTCGCGCCCGGCATGGTAAGGTCGATTGCTTGCATAAGCCCGATTCCGCGAACATCCCGAATTAAATTGTGCCGCTCTGCCAATTTTTCCAGACGCTTTCTTAAATGCGCGCCCTTTCGGGCCACGTCTGAAAGAAATCCGTTGGACAGCACTATTTTTAACACCGCAATTGCCGCCGCGCCGGCCAAGGGATTACCCCCGAAGGTTGCAGCATGTGTTCCGGGACCGAATGACCCGGCCACTCTATCGGTTGCGAGAATTGCCCCCATGGGCACCCCGCCTGCAATGCCTTTGGCCAATGTAACAATATCGGGGGTTATTTCGGAATATTCATACGCAAACAATTTTCCGGTACGTCCTATTCCGGTCTGAACCTCATCGAGAATCAATAAGCACCCTCGGCTGTCACATAGAGATCTTACATTTCGGAGAAAATCTGAGGGGGGCACCCGAACTCCACCTTCACCCTGAATCGGCTCGATAAGAATGGCAGCGGTGTGCGGAGATACGGCGGTCTCCAGGGCTTTAATATCCCCGAAAGGCACGTGGGAGAATCCCTGGACTTCGGGTTCGAATCCCTGGCGATACTTGGTTTGCCCCGTGGCTGCTAGTGTAGCGAGAGTTCTGCCGTGGAAAGATCCTTCCATAGTAATAATATGGAACCGCTCGCGCTCGCCTTTATCGTGGGAGTACTTTCGAGCTAACTTGATGGCTCCCTCGTTAGCTTCAGCGCCCGAGTTGCAGAAGAAAGCCTTGTCCGCGAACGAATTCTCAACCAGTACCCGGGCGAGTTCAATTTGGGGCTCTATGTGGAATAGGTTAGAGACATGAATGAGTTTCTTAGCCTGTTCGCAAATCGCGTCCGCGAGACCGGCATGACCGTGTCCAAGAGTGCACGCGGCCAGCCCTGCAATAAAGTCCAAGTATTCTCGGCCAGAGCTGTCGCGAACCCGGCAGCCTTTTCCTTCCACCAGCATTATTGGGGTCCGTGTGTAAGTGTTGAACACATAACGGTTGCAATTTGCTATAAAATCGTCGGTCACAGTCATTTCTATCCTCAATCAGAGTGCGCTCATTCGGTCACGATACCGGAGCGCCTTCCCTAACAATTTCAGTACCTATCCCCTGATCCGTCAGCAGTTCGAGCAATAGAGCATGTTGCACGCGGCCGTCTATAATGTGGGCTTTAGGAACACCACCCCTGAGGGCAACAAGACAACAGCGAATCTTGGGTATCATGCCACCCGAAACAGTTCCGGTCCGCGTCAGTTCATCCGCCTGGTCTTCCGATAGGCTCGACACCAACTGTTGGTTTTCATCCAGCACACCGGAAACATCCGTCAACAAAATGAATTTTTCAGCTTTCAGTGAGGCTGATAACGCCCCGGCCGCGGTGTCTGCATTTATATTGTAAGGCTTACCGTCCGGCCCGGCGCCGACGGGCGCGATGACGGGTATAAAGCCCTTTCCTTCCAAAGAGGCGATCAAATCCGGTTCAATGGAATCCACTTCTCCTACAAGTCCCAGGTCCTCGTCAATACCAGCAACTCTGGCTGGCGGGGCCTTTTTGGCCTTTATAAGCCCGCCATCCCTTCCCGAGATTCCGACAGCTTTGCCGCCGTGCTGGTTGATCATCGCAACCACGTCTTTGTTGACTTTTGCCACCAGCACCATTTCAACGACGTCCATAGTCTCTTCATCAGTGACTCGAAGTCCTTTTACAAAACGTGTCTCTTTGCCGATCTTCTTGAGTAATTCCCCGATTTGCGGTCCCCCCCCATGCACTATCACGGGCTTCATTCCAATAAAGCTCAGTAGTGCAATATCCACGGCGAAATCTCTTTTGAGACGGGGGTCTGTCATGGCGCTGCCGCCGTACTTGATTACAATCCGCTTGTCACGAAACCGCCTGATATAAGGCAGCGCTGCCACCAGGATTTCAGCGGCTTGAGAGGGGTCAACATTTCCTAATTCAACTAAGTCGGTCATCATGAAATCACTTTAGATTATGTAATCAACTTCCGGTAACTATATCAAAAAATATATTTCAAAGAAAGCGGCTCGTTCAGGCCGACGAAAACCTAAATAATAGCACCACATCGCTCACAATTCCACAACTTACGCGAATTGAAAGCAACCATTCACTTGTGCCCGCAATTGCCTTCAATGAGGTTTAATCGCAGTCACTATCATCTGGTGGCCGTATTCGGTCAAACCCACAGTCGCATCGATCAGTTTCCTGAACGGGATAAGAAATGGAAATCTCACAGGTAATTCATTTTCAGGATGGTAGAGTTTTCTCCTCATATTGAAAGATCTGGTACGTAGTTCGATTTCCCTGAATCCGACATCTTCTAGAAGCCGGGTTATGGTCCGCGGTTCGAAAAGAAAGATATGATCGCTCCCGTTAAGGTAGACCCATTCAGGTCCATTGAGCCACCGAGACAATGAAGCAAAGTTGGTAGTGGCCAACTTTAATAGTCCACCCGGCCGCAACATTCTATAAGCATTGGTCAATGCCTTTCTTGGTGAACAAAGATGCTCGATGACATCCCACATTCTGATGACATCAACGGAATCCCCGTTCGTTCCACAGTCTTCCGCGGCCTGAACAATAATCTGTTTGATGCCGTGTCTTTTAAGGAAGTTAACTGCTTGAGCATTTATCTCAACAGCTAGAATATCCCAGCCGGCTCGGAAGGCCTCGAGCAAAAACCAACCGCGGCCGGGGCCGATTTCAATTATCCTATTCAGTCGACGGAAAGGCTCCATACTTGAAAGCTCTTTTTGGAAACGTTTCTGCTGAGAAGTGCTGACACTATCGTCCCCCATGCATCCTGTGCCTGATATTGTCTGAATATTCAGATGCTCCGCCAGCCTAGGATTGACAAAAACCATTCCGCAGTCCGCGCAACGGACGTGTCGAAAACCTTCTTTCTCAAAGAGGAGACGATGTTGTTCGCTCCCGCACAGGTCACATTTGATTGTAATTTTTCCCTGCATTTTCCGCGACATCGCCAAGACAACCATGATCGCCGAGGCAGCCATGAGACCGGCGGTAAGATTTGTAACGGCAATTATAGAATAAAAGTGGTCATAAAAGTAAAAAGCGATTCCAATTATTCATGTTGTGCTGCAAATCTTCATTCGCGCAAAAGAATGTTGTGGCCGGATTTTCGCGCTGAGCAGATTTTTCGTTCAGATACAATCATACTTTATGAGGCGTCTATTGCGGAGGTGTTGTGCGAGCGAAGCGAATCAATCCCCTTGCCTGAGAGATGGCTTCGTCGTTCCACTCTCGCAAAAGGGTAGGATGTGGTGAACGAAGTGAACCGCATCGGTCGAGAAAACTTCGATTGATGCGGTTCCCCAGCGAAACGCAGGGTCACCGCATCCTACGGGACCTGAGAGGCGCTTCGCCGCTCCATTCTAGCTATGACAAGCAGAAAGCGCACTTCCCGCGCATTCCTGGATAGCAGTCCGGTACCGGGCAAAGCCCTTGATACATAATAAGAACCGTGATAATCAACCTGGAATCTTGAAGGCTCGATGAGGTCAGAAGTGGAATTAGCGGCGATTGCAGACTTTTTATTCGAAGTAGGAATGCTGAAACGGACGCCTCGATCCGGATTTCAATTTCTGGGGACAGGTAGCGAGACGGTGGCGGAACACAGCTTGAGGGTGGCCGTTATAGGATACGTATTGGCAAAAATGTCAGGTAAATTCGCACCAGAGAAGATTGTGTTGATGTGCTTATTCCACGACCTGGTGGAAGCGCGAACCGGCGATCTCAATTACGTCAATAAGAGGTATGTTAAGGCAGACGAGGATGCGGCAGTTTTGGACATGACAGCGCAACTGCCTTTCGGGAATGAAATACGAGGTCTGGCTGAGGAGTTCAATACGGCAGGAACTCCGGAAGCAAACATGGCTCACGACGCAGACCAACTTGAGATGATACTGCAACTAAAGGAACTCGGTGACCTCGGTAATCGCTACGCGGCGGACTGGATTACCTCCGCGGTCAAGAGATTGCGTACTGATGACGGGAAACGTCTGGCGCGGACTATTTTGAACACTGATTTTGCCGGGTGGTGGTTCAAAGAGAAGAATGACACATGGTGGGTCCATGCAGATCGGCAAGAAAAGAGCGATAAATAAAGGTTTGGTCCTATGGGTTACCGACCTGTTTTGCGAATAGTCTTCCTTATGTTTTTGCTCTGTTTTCAGGGACACGCTTTGAGCGCTGACACAGACGAAGGTCAGTCTATTGAACCAAAATTGTCGAATCCTTCGCCGGATCAAGGATCGAGCAGACGTGAAAATGAGCCCGCGAAAAAGTTCCAGTGGCTTTTCAAAGAAAAAAAAGAAGAACAAACCTCTCGCGAAACAGATCAACAAGTTCTCTTAAACAAAATAGATAAAGAAATCAAGGAGGCCCGTCGAATCTATCTTTCCGGGAAACCTGAGGCTGCCATGGCAGCCTATCGTAAGGTCATTGATGATTACGAATTTATGCTGGACGAGATCCCGCCTGCTCATCCTCTGTTGGAACAGATGGAAGGGCGATTCCCGATTTTTGAAGAGGTCGTTACAAAGATCCTGGGGCCTTTGAGCGCTGTTCCTCCGGCGGAGTCCGCCGGCGAGATTTTTCAGCTTTTGGAGCGTCGGCGAGTCTGCAGGAGAAATCTTACATTGAAAAAAGCAGGACCGGTCGAATTCTTCGACGTTTCAAAAAATCTATTAAAGGACGAACGCCAGCTTCAGAATAGGCTGATGGAACTCAGGGCCGAAATTCCCTCAGCCGATGTTCGACAGGAGCTGGAAAAGACCCAAGACTCGCTTTTCGATGTTCGGAAATCCCTTGAAAAGAGTTCCCCGAGATACACTCTCTTCCGCCGGGGATCGTTTCTCGGTCTTTCTAAGGTTACTGGGAATCTCCTTGCAAAGAATGAACTGATTTTGGATTTCAATCTCTTAACCGACCGGATAGTGATCGGGGTAATAACCTTCGAAACAGCGGTTTACTATCAGATCGCCGCGAATAGGGTGGACGTGGACAGAGAGGTGCTGAATCTGCAGCAGATGTTGCGGGAGTTCACTCAAGAAGGTCGATCCACATTTATGGGACATGCATGGAAAGAGCCGGCACGACGTATCTATAGACACCTGATAGGGAAGCTCCCCCCGCTGCCGGAAGACAAGAACACTGTTTTCGTAATTCCGGACAGGTCTTTATGGTATTTGCCTTTTTCGATCATGCTGGACCCTGACGACAGGCCTTTCGGTCGCGATCGGCTGATTGCCTCCATTCCTTCAGTGGACATGCTGAATTTTCTCAGGTCTTCGCAGCGAAGCTCCAATCAATTGGTGTTTGAAAGTGATCTTCTGTTATTTGAATCAATCCCATGGATATCGACTGAAGAAAGTCGCGAAGCTTCAGCCGAGCCGCCTGCTCGTAAGAAGGTTTCAGCGAAAGCATCTGATGAAGAAGCGATAGAGCGCGTCATCCTGAAGAATCCGGTTTATCCGCGGCCTTCAGAGATTGTGGCGAATATTCAGAAGCTATTCAAGAAACCCAGTATTCTGATAGGACCGGCAGCCACATTTGATCGATTGATTAGCCCCAAGGAAATGAGCGACAAGATAACTGTTCTTGCCGTGCCACTCGCGGTTAATGACAGATTGGGCGCTGACCGGCAACCGACTTTTTTCTTTTCTCCAAACAAGAACGGCCACCGTGCTTTCGACGCGCGGACACTTTTCTCGACCCCTTTGACTTGTCAGGTCATGATTCTTCCGGTTGCCTGGTTTGACATCAAAGATGCGGATTCGATCAGCGGGGAAGGCCCACTCTTACTTAGCAGCGGGATATTCTATTCGGGCAGTCGCATGTATTTGCTGAATTATTCGGATCCGGACTGGGGAGCCGATGAGCACTTCCTGCTAACCATTCTCAAGAAAATTTCAGAAAAGGTTTCGCCAGGGCAGGCGTTGGCGGGCTATACTCGTGATATGTCCAGCGCGTTAAGTGCGTCTTTTGCAGGCAAGCCCCCCAATTGGGTAGGCTGGATATTATCGGGTGATCCGAACTGAGTGAGAGCGATAAGACCGGGTAATGAGAAAGAGTTTTCTCAGGGCAAGCTCTTGTCGTTTCCGGAAAGCTTCTGATAATAGGGCTAGATTTGGTCAACTCGCCTGGAGCTTTTTCGATAAGCCGGCTATCTTCCTGGAAGCCGTATTCCGATGAATTATCCCTTTTGACACCCCTTTGTCCAAAAGTGATATAGCGGTGCGTAGCAACTGCTGAGCATCGGAGGATTTTTCCCCAGCCGCTCGCAGGAATTTTTTTACCGCTGTTCTGATGCTGGATTTATAGGACATATTCTGGATGCGTCTTTGTTCATTCTGGTGCATTCGCTTAATTGCGGATTGGTGATTTGCCATTAGTGAACTCCTGGTCACAAATAACGGATGACTCCGGAAATTTTATCTGATATCAACCATAACCTCATCGAGCCCGGTGAAATGAGCTCTGACGGAATTTTTTATTATGTCTGAGAACGGCAGCCCAAGTCAACCCTTTTTACCTCCGTATCAGCAGGAACCGATATCCGAACAAAAAAAAATGGCTCGTGCCGCGGGTGTCGTCGGGATGTGGACCACCGCCAGCCGCGTACTCGGTTTCGTCAGAGATATGGTTATAGCTCTTTTCCTGGGAGCGGGTATCGGCGCAGATGCTTTCTTCGTAGCATTCCGAATCCCGAATCTTTTGAGAAGACTCTTTGCAGAAGGAGCGCTGTCCGCGGCTTTTATTCCAACTTATGTGGAGACGCTCCACAAACAGGGTAGACAAGAAGCGGAGAAACTGGCGAGAACCTCCTTCACGTTCACGAGCATGATTCTGGCAGTTGTAACATTTCTCGGAATCGTGCTTAGTCCGCTGATCGTACGAGTCACTGCGCCCGGATTTTATGATGAAGCAGTCAAATTCGCTCTCACCGTGGAACTTAACAGGATTATGTTCTGTTACATTTTTTTCATTTCATTGGTCGCATTGGCTTCCGGTGTCTTGAATTCTATGGGTCATTTCGCGGCTCCTGCAGCGGCTCCCATTTTGCTTAATATTTCCATGATCTTGGGCGTCGTGGTGCTTAGCAAATATTTTGGCATCGCCCCTTTCTATGCCCTTGCCTGGGGAGTTGTGGTTGCGGGAATTCTGCAACTTGCTCTTCAACTTCCGTTTCTCCGGGCTCAAGGAATCAAGCTGAGGCCTGATTTTGATTTTCGTCAACCCGCCTTGAAGAAGATAGGTACCTTATTTGTTCCAGCCGCGCTAGCAGGTGCGGTGTACCAGATAAACGTGGTGATAGGAACTATTCTTGCCTCGATGCTGGTAACTGGTTCTGTTTCGTGGCTTTACTATGCGGACAGGTTGGTGGAACTTCCTCTCGGTGTTTTTGCTGTTGCCTTGGGAACTGCCGTGCTCCCTTCCATGTCGCGTCAGGCGTCCAACGGGGACATGCCTGGCCTCACAGGTTCCGTTTCCTTTTCGCTCAGAATCATTGCTTTTTTTACTATTCCGGCGTCCGTGGCCCTGATCGTGCTGAGTGAACCTATCGTTGCAGTTCTTTTCCAACGGGGCAAGTTCACCTACTGGGATACACAACAGACTGCCTATGCGTTGATCTGTTACACTGTGGGTCTGTGGGCGTTTTCCGGACTCAAGGTTGTTACCCAGGCTTTCTTTTCTTTGAAAGATACCAAGACACCTCTATGGGTTGCCATTATCGCCGTAGTCGTAAACCTCGCTGGTGGGTTGATATTGATGGGTTCCATGGCCCATGGTGGGATTGCGCTGGCAACCTCCATCTCAGCGGCACTGAATTTTGCAATACTATTCTTCATCTTAATAAGACGACTCGATGGACCAGGAGATGGTCCCGGCGGCAGTCCGCCAGGGACACCAAAATTTCCAATGAGTGAATTCCTTTTTTCTATCGCAAAGATCTGC
Source organism: Desulfomonilaceae bacterium (assembly GCA_052144015.1). Classification (GTDB taxonomy): domain Bacteria; phylum Desulfobacterota; class Desulfomonilia; order Desulfomonilales; family Desulfomonilaceae; genus DATJPW01. Next base: position 4,480 of record JBKQRG010000213.1, on the reverse strand, counting down.
CTCGTCTCTTTACCAATGGGAGTAATTATTTGTTACAGTCAGAGCTTCGGCGAATGGAAGAACGGATTCACATTATTGAATACTGTCGTGCTGTCGGTGTGTATAATTGGCGGATTAATAATATTTTCAGTGTCGGCTTATCTGTGCCGCTGCCGCGAACTGACATCTATGTTGTCTATTTTAAGACTAAATAAGTTTTAAATCGCAATACCCATGCGCATCAAGCGAATCGGTAATAAATTATTATGTAGAGGAACATGAAACCGCTGCGCACCTAACCTTGAATCTCATTCAGCGCCGCGGTAAGATTGATCGCTTTGTAGGAGTATGTCATGACGCTTGATGAAGAAATTGTAATCGGTCCAGAATTGAGCCACGATTTTCAGAACTTTGAGGAATTGTACGCCGAAAATTCAGGACAGGAATTACAGTACCTTGAAATAGTTAGTAGAAACCCACTCGAGATTGACCCGGTGACGCTTGCATTTAGCCTTACACAATTCCTGCACCTGTCCCAAGAATTAATGGACACGCTCCTGACGTCCATGAGTAATGATTCTGAACCCGAGCTAAAAATTGTGCTCGCATTTCATGGTATTCAGCTCGACAAGAAGAATGCCGAGACTTTGCGCCAGGTGATATTTGCGTACCGCGACTCCGAAGAGCCGGATCGGCAGAGAAATCTAGTGAGGGCGCTCGAGTTAATGACAATACTAAGGGAGCGTAAAAGGGTCGTACTGAATTTTGAGGAGTCATATGCTACTCCTGGCGATTCTTGGACCGCTGAGGATTTTGGCGGAGACGACACCCTGCTGGAAACTGTGCGCGCTATTGAAGATCCCTATTGGATTTCAACTGAGGAGAAATAGAAAGTAATGGAAGAGACTCGGCTGGTTCCCATATCGGACATCGGAAAACGCGTGATCGATTTAATTAAAATTGACCGCCACGAGGCATCACAGCTGATGCAAGCTCTTTCCCGCGAGGAGCAGATATCACTCGTTAGCCGGCAGGCGACTCGGGATCCAAAAGGAGCCCAGGATCTTGTTTTTCTTGTCGATGATACCGAAGGACGTGAAATACTGGAAGGTTTAAGCGATCGGCCACTGTTTCGCATTTTGAAATCGCAAAGTTCCACTCATATTGGAGTGCTTAGCCTGGTGGAACCTGACCGTTTGCAGTCGGTGCTGGACCTGGACCAAGAGTTATTTTCGGCCAAGGGGGTTACCGATCCGCAAACCGCGTACCATTGGCTGGTCAGCTTTCTGGAAGAAGAGGACGAGACTTTTGGAAAAATTCTTAAAAGAATCGATCTCAAAGTCGTCGCTTCAGCTTTCCAGGACAAAATCATTCGGCCGACCACGATAAGAACTGAAGTACCCGAGGAGGAGACTGGCACTTCGTTTCCTGCGGATTTCATGGTCAAGTTGGATCGCTGTGAACTTAAGCCTGATGACCTACAAGTTAGCGACGAGGAGGCGTTGGATGTCCTGACCAAGGTACACCTAATAGACCCCGAATATTTCAATGAACTAATTTCCGTGATGATCCGTGACGAAGACCTCAAGACTCGTGCAGCAGAAGAAGCTCTGGATAGAATACACGAGCAGGTCGGCGATATGAGTGAGGTCACTGAAGAAGCCGAAGCAATGTTCATTCCGTTGGAAGAATAGAAAAGCTTCAGTGGGAACCCTTTTCATGTAAGAAAAGTTTTTCCTTTGGCCCCCCCAAAAAAAAACTAAATTTCATGTGCTACCCGGAACGCACCTAGCTGTCCTGCGCGGACACGAATATCACTCTTACTGATTTGCGGCACAACAGAATAGAGTCTTCTGAAAGGGATTGGGGAAAACCCTTTTGCAACGGAGTTTTCCCCCTGTGAACATGTCAATTTTTCGGGCCGGCGGTGGGTCCGGTGGGGATAGCGGGCACGGGAGTGGCTTTTTCGGCTGCCGGCTGTGCGACTTGAACATTCATTTTTTTCCTGAGATCACTAGCAATTTTTTCATATTGTTCTTGTTGAGCTTCGAACTTGAGTCGCTCGATGATTGAATCTTTCACCTGGTCGAAGGATGTTTCCTGAGGTGGCCTCTTGTCTTCCAGGAGGAGCACGTGGTACCCGAATCTGCTCTTTATGGGTCCTGTCATCTGACCATTTTTCATACCGAAAGCTTCATCCTCTATTTCCTTCACCAGAGTTCCTTTTGGCATCCAATCCAGACTTCCGCCTTTGGCTCTACTGGGACATATTGAGATCTGAGCTGCCAGATCGGGGAATTTCTCACCTTTTTTGAGACGGTCGATCACTTCCTTGGCTTCTTTTTCGCTTTTAACCAGAATGTGACGTAACAGTACACTCTCCGGGATAACAAACTGCGCTTTGTTCTTGTCGTAGAAGGCTTTTGCGTCGGCATCGGTCGGATTGGGGAGATTCTTGGTCAGCTTATCCAGATAGACCCTAGCAAGCATCTCTTTCGTTGTATATGTCAACAATCTCTGGACCTCTGGTTCCTTGTCCAAGCCCTGTTTTTGGGCTTCCGCGGCCATTACGTGTATATTTATTAGATAATCCAGGGCCTTACTCTGGCCCTCAGGAGTCTCATAGAACTTGTCGGGGAATGAGGCGACCGTTTCATTCAGGTCCTTTTCGGTGACGGTCTGATCGCCGATCTTGGCCAGCACCTTATCCTGGGCTGCGGCGTTCTGATCGGGCAGGGCCGCGCACAAGATCACAGCCAAAATGGCAGTGATTAAAAAATATCTTGAGATCAACAAATTGGCTAACACTTTTTTTCTCCTTCATTCATTAACGGGATTAAGTCTATGATAAAAGGGCGGGTTAATGAGCTATTCGCAAAGGAAATTTATAGCACACTATGTTACTCAAGTCAAATATGCGGGTCAGTTTTCTCCTTACTCGACAGCTAGTTCTTGCCGGATTGAATAGGAGAATTTATACTGACACAAGTTTTATTGATGAGGCTCATAAATTGATAGGACGAATTGCGACGTTACTCGCTTGTTTTGTGCTACTTACGAATCTGTTACTGACTTCGTGCAGCTCGGTGGGGGATACGGCCGGACGTCGTAAACCGCCGGTTTCACCCGAGAGTATTCATGTCCGAGTAGCTGAAAAAGGTTTGGAAGTTCATTGGAAAGAAGTGCCGGGGGCAACGTACTACACCATTTTCTGGGGAACGGAAACCGGACAGTACAGAAGCATGGCGAATTCCGATGGCAACTCGGCGCTCATTTCAGACGTCAAGGAGGGGGACCTCTACTATGTTGCTATGACTGCGTGGAACGCTCGAGGCGAGAGCAACTTTTCGGTGGAACAAGCCATTGTTTATGATACCAACCCGGAGCGTGCGATCATTTATTTGGCTAAGGGAAATGAAGCCATGAAGCGAGGCCTTACTAATCAAGCTCATGCGTATTTTTGTGCGACCATTCGCCTTGACCCCGAAAATGCTGATGCTTACCGGTCACGGGCCGTGTTGTACGAAGCCATAAATTGGAATGAGTTGGCTCGCAAAGATTATGTGACAGCAGAAAAACTTCAGAAAAATCGCGCAATGTCTACCAGGGTGTCCAGTAAATAAAGCCCGTCAAATCAGTCGAACTGGTTGCGGTGACCTGCGGACCAGGTCCGTCTCTCGTCATTCCGATGAAAGTTGAAATCCGATTTTGCTTCTGGATGCCGGCGTACGCCGGTATGAAGGATTGCGTCTGATTTTTATGCCGAGGAAACTCCACTTTTTAGGCTCTTTTCGCAGAAAATTATTCGTCATCTTCTCGCTTTTCTGTTTGGTCAACAACTTGCTCCTGGACAAAAAATCAAAAAAAGATAAACTCATGGGGTTTAGAGCTTCCTACAAGTCGGGGCAGGCGTGGCGATGAGGGTAAAGTCCGATGTGGATTGATTGGGCTGCCTGGGCAGGCGTTGTCTTTGTTGTAATAGTTCTTTTGGAACTAACGCGGCTTGATTTGGTTTTTCTCAAGGTCTACCTGACAGAACCAAAGATGATCGGTCCCATTAGCCAGAATCCCGGCACGGTCTTACCTTTCATCTCAATCATAATACCGGCGAAAGATGAGGAGGATCATATCGAAAGATCGGCCCGAGCTGTTCTTGCATCCGACTACGAACGGTTCGAACTCATACTTGTAAACGATCGAAGTCAGGACGGCACCCTTGAAATTATGCAAAAGCTAGCTCGGGAAGACCATAGAGTCAAAGTCACGTCCGTAACCTTGTTACCGGAAGAGTGGACCGGGAAAACTCATGCCATGTTTCAGGGGGCGGCTAAATCTGCGGGAGAACTTTTGCTGTTTACCGATGCGGACACCGTCCTGAAGCTGGATGCTCTGTCGAGATCTTTGAATTTTTTTATGAAAGAGAACTTGGATATGCTGAGTTTGTTTCCGGCATTTGCTCGGCGGGGCTTCATTGAAGACGCGGTGTACACACATCTGGCTC
>JBKQRG010000212.1:0-4682 GCA_052144015.1 Desulfomonilaceae bacterium | reverse complement strand
AATGCGGAAAGTCACACCTTCCAGGGGAGATCTGATGATCCCAATGATCAAAGGGTCTCAGCATTGGAAACAGATTTTTCGGGCGTCGGAGCGGATTTGGACTTGATCCGCTATCCTTTCTTTAAATTCGGAATTGGTGCAGATTATCAGTTCAATCCAGTTGTATATAGAGACCGGTCCGATCCCGTTATTACGGGCATTGGCGAAGTTACTTACCAGAGCAGAGAACCCTGGACCCTTGGTATATATGGTCAAGCCATACCAGCGCGTTTCAGGGATGTTCCGATTATTGCCCATGCGCGATTTCGATTTCCCATGCCTTTTATGAGCAGCAATATGGCGAGAATTACAGAGTGGGAAATCGGCGCTGGGGTCCGTCCCGCGATTTGGGAAACGAGCATGTTTGGGCACAGCACTTTTTCCTTTGGGATTGAGGCTGGTTACCGCTCAATAAATCTGGACACGAAGGCTACTGCTATCAACCAATTTGTCATAAACGCTATTGACGGTTCCATCGTGCCAGTAGTTAGCAACGAACTAGAGTTAAATGCCCGCTGGGGGGGCGCGTATTTTCAAGTCCAGGCATCATTCTGAGGTTCGCTACCTTCTTCTTGCCCGTGTATCCTATATCCCAATAAGTGTCGTCTCAATAAATCCAGGGCTTGCATAGCGCCAAGTGTCCGTATCCATTCACGCGTCCCGGGGAGTACGAAACCCCTGGTGAGCGTTATCTGATCGGTTGCCAGGCCTATGAAGAAGGTTCCGACCGGCTTCTCCGCTGTGCCACCGTCAGGACCCGCAATACCCGTAACTGAAAGGCCGACATCTGCTTTGCCAACGCTGCGGGCGCCCGTAGCCATTTCACGAGCACACGCATGAGAAACGGCACCTTGTTTGTTAAGCGTCTGTTGCGTTACACCCAAAATGCCCGACTTCATGTTATTGGAATAGCTTACGATTGACCCCATGAAAGTTTGCGAGCTGCCGGGCACGCGAGTAATCATTTCTCCCATCATCCCGCCTGTTATGGATTCGGCTAATGCCAAAGTGAGGCCCCGCTCCTGCAAAAGTTGAAGAACAACGTGCTCCATTAATCGGCCGTCATCCGAAAGTATATTCTCCGGCAGCCTATCGCTCAGGACTTTTTGTTTTTCGTCAAGTTTTCGATTCGCTTCTTCGGCGCTTGCCGCTCCTGCATCCATCCTCAATCTGATGATGGGGAACCTCGGCAGGAACGCCAAATGATAATCTTCTTCATCGGCAGAAACATCGGCCAGGATCTCTTGGAGTTTCGATTCAGACAACCCGTAAATATGAAGCGTCCTTGTAGCAAAGGATTTCTTTGCTGGACCGACCTTTCCCAGGATTATTGGTATCGCTCTTTCCCTGAGCATCCGCACCAGTTCACGGGGAACTCCCGGGAAAAATAATGCAAGTCGCCCGTTTTGTTCGATCATGAATCCGGGGGCTGTCCCGTAATCATTCGGTATGGCGACCGCCGGCTCAGGAAAGTAAGCCTGTTTAGCATTTACTGGGGCCATCGGTCGATTCCAATTACGGAATCTCTCCTCAATACGCGTCAATTGCTCTTGGTCGAGACGCAGTGGCACACCAAGGAAGGATGCAGCAGACGCCGCGGTTTTGTCGTCTTCCGTCGGGCCTAATCCTCCTGAGACTATGGTCACAACGGCATTTTCCATGGCCATGCGGAGTGCATCTGCGATAGCCTCCGGATTGTCACCAACTGACGACATTCCTCTTATGGGTATCCCGACGGACCTGAGTTCGCGAGCAATCCTCTCTCGATTGGTATCCGTGATGACACCATTGATGATCTCGTTTCCTATGGTTAAGATCCATGCGTCAGTCAAATTTTCCATATCAGTGCGCCTCGTCCCAGTTTTTACCTATATTTGTGTCCACCACGAGCGGAACGGACAGCGAATATACTTCTTCCATCTCTTTCTTGAGTAGCGCACGAGCATCCTGCGCCGCGTCGTCTCGCACTTCCAAGACAAGTTCGTCATGAACCTGCAGGATCATGCGTCCCGGGATATTATTACGCTCCATTGACTCGTGTACCCGTATCATGGCCAATTTCATTAAATCGGCAGCGCTCCCCTGCATAACGGTATTGATTGCGACTCTGCGTGCCGCTTGTTTGGCAATTTTGTTCGGATTATTTAGATCCGGGATGAATCTTTTTCTGTCCAGAATTGTTGTCACGAAACCATCGACCGCGGCCCTTTCCGGTAATTCCTCCATGAATTTTCTCACACCGGAATAAGTCTTGTAGTAATCTTCGAGATATTGCCTGGCCATTTTCATCCCGACCCCTATTTGAGAAGCAAGCTTATATGGCCCCATGCCATACATAATCCCGAAATTAATCGCCTTGGCCTTACGTCGCATTTCCGGAGTAATCTGAGCAAGCGAACACTCGAAAACGCTTGCCGCAGTAATTGCGTGAATATCTTCACCGGCCGTAAAAGCCTCCATAAGACGGGCGTCGCCGGAAACATGAGCCATAATACGCAACTCAATTTGAGAATAATCAGCGCAAACCAAAGAATGTCCTCTATCGGCCATGAAGGCTCTACGGATTTTGCGCCCTTCGGCGGTACGTATTGGTATGTTTTGGAGATTCGGGTCCGATGAGGACAGCCGGCCCGTGGCTGCCACCGCCTGGTTGTACGAGGTGTGAATGCGATTAGTCACAGGATCGGCCAGCGTTATCAAAGAATCCACGTACGTGGATTTAAGTTTAAAAATGGATCTATATTCCAGAATTTTTCTTGGAAGATCGTGCACAAGCGCCAGTTCTTCCAAGACATCTACTGCCGTGGAAACACCGCTTTTTGTCTTTTTGATGGATTTAAGTCCGAGTTTTGAAAACAATATCTCCCCGAGCTGTTTCGGAGAATTTATATTGAAAGACTCTCCTGCCAAGCGGTGAATTTCAGCTTCCGAGACATCGAGCATAGCTCCGAATTCCCCGGAAAGCTTCTCCAAATAGGGCACATCAATACGAACTCCGGCCAATTCCATATCCGCCAATACCGGAATCAGGGGCAATTCGACTTTTCTATAGAGATCTCCCAGGCCTTCCGACTCGATCCTGGGCATCAGGACAGACGCCACGCGGAACGCAACTTCAGCGTCCTCGCAGGCGTAGTCCACCGCTCGAGAGATTTCCACCTGACTGAAAATTATCTGGGATTTGCCTGTGCCGATGAGTTCCTTGATAGGAATCGTTCGATGCTCGAGGAAGACCTCGCCAAGATCGTCCAACGAGTGCCCGCGTCGTGACGGATCAAGGAGATAGGACGCGAGCATAGTGTCAGACACAATGCCGCGCAATTCTATCCCTTCTTTCTTGAAAATTATCACATCGTACTTGATATTCTGGCCGATTTTACTGACGTTTTTGTCCTCCAAAATCGGACGGAGCGCTTCCAGGACCTGATTTTTGGGTAGCTGAAATCCCTCGGTGTGCCCGACTGGTATATAGCAAGCTTTCCCTTCTTCGGCGCATAATGATATACCGACAAGCTTTGCCTGTACTGGTTGCTCTGAGGTGGTTTCAGTATCCACCGAGACAGTACCCACTTCTTTGATTCTCTGCATCCACGCATTTAAATCATCCATGCTGGTGACAGTGCAGTAGCCGGTAAAATCGAGAGTTTTGCGGGCAGGTAACTCCCCTATCAGGCGCTTGAATTCCAATTCCTTGAAAATATCTCTCAGCTTCTCGGAGTCTTGCTCCACAACACCTAAGTCTGCAAGCGTCTTGTCAAGAGGCACGCGGTCGTCCAGCCGCGCAAGCTCGCGGCTAAGAAAAGCTTTGTCTTTGTTGTCCGCGAGCTTCGTTCGCACCTTCTCCTGGGGGATTTGCTCAAGGTTCGAATATATCCCCTCCAGTGTACTGAACTCCTGAATCAGAGATGAGGCGGTTTTCGGGCCGACACCCGGTACACCGGGGATGTTGTCGGAGGAATCGCCCATGAGGGCCATTAAATCGAGCAGCTGAGTTGGCGGGACCCCGAATTTCTTCGCTACCGCAGCGGAATCGTAAGTAGCATCACGCTGGGGGTCCCACATGGTCACCGAATCGCCGACGAGTTGCATGAGATCCTTATCCGCGGATACAATAATGACTTTCCATGCCTTTTCAAGAGCTTCACGCGTCATGGTCGCGATTATGTCATCGGCTTCGAATCCTTCCACAGAAAGCGACGGCAATCGATAAGCGTCTACAATGGAATATATCCACGGAATCTGAACTCTTAGGTCTTCTGCCATGGCAGGACGATGCGCTTTATATTCCGTGTACTTATCGTGACGAAAAGTCTTCCCCTTTGCGTCGAAGACGACGGCGATCCATTTGGGATTCATATCTTTAAGAGTTTTTACTATCATATTGGTAAATCCGAAAACTGCTCCGGTGGGAAAACCTTTTGAATTAGACAGACCGCCCATCGCATGATACGCTCGATGTATGTAGGAGCTACCGTCTATTAAATAAATTTCTTCTTGTTTCTTTGACATGCTCGCCTTTCCCTAGAATCGGAACGCAAATACACAACCCGACCACATAATCATTTTAACGGTTCAACGGTTCTCATATAGTTAACATTGATTTTATGTAAGGCTTCAGTTACGCGGGGTCTAGATTTGTCATT
>JBKQRG010000211.1:0-4236 GCA_052144015.1 Desulfomonilaceae bacterium | reverse complement strand
CCCTCTGGCTCGGCCTTCAGCGGCTCGACGACATCGCCGGCGTCTATCAATTCATGGCTCCCTTCGTCGTCCCACATCCTCAAGACCCTCCGGTGTCCAGCAACCCCGGTTGTGGGTAAGGATCAGGAGCCTTGTGTACGGAGACGGCATACGCAAGGACCAGTTCATCCAAGTCTGAGTAGTCATATTCCACAACTCGTCCGTCGAATGTGATCGTCAGCTCGTGCATCTCCGTGTCAATCCGAATGATCCGTCCAATGTCACCGTTGAAGACCTCTTTGTCATAATTGTTCCTAATTTGCATTACCTTGTCATCGACCCGGAAGTTCCTGCCGCCCCTAGTTATTCCGTCTTCTCTTGGATTAAGAGCCTTTTGAAGCTCTATATTGAGGTTAGCTGTTCCAACTAAACCTCGATTCATCGGAGTCAGGATTTGAACTTCCTCAACGGGATCGAATCCGAAGGCATTTCGTATCCTACCGCCGACGAGTTCCAAAATTATCCGAAGCGCTTCTTCCGGCTCAGTCTTTTCGATGAAATAGAAATCGTTCCTTCCTTCGTCTGAGGCCTGAAGCCTAGGCATCGAACCGCTGTTGATAAGGTGAGCATTGACTATAATGGTACTATCTTGGGCCTGTCGAAAGATCTCAGTGAGGGTCACAACCGGCACTGCGCCAGAGTCTATGATGTCCTTCAAAACACTCCCCGGTCCTACAGACGGAAGCTGATTCACGTCCCCTACCAGAATAAGTGTCGCATCCACCGGGACGGCTTTGAGTAACTGATACATAAGCACTGTGTCGATCATAGAAGCTTCGTCAATTACCAAGAGATCGCACTTCAAAGGATACTCTTCGTTTCTTTGGAATCCCATTTTCTGAGGGCTGAATTCTAAGAGACGGTGGATGGTCTTTGCATCCCGCTCCGTCGCCTCACTCATCCTCTTGGCAGCCCTTCCGGTGGGTGCAGTTAGTAGAATATCAATTCCAAGTCGTCCGAAGATGGTCAAGATAGCTTTGATAATGGTCGTTTTTCCGGTTCCAGGTCCGCCCGTAATCACCATTACCTTGTTGTTTACAGCGGCTTTCACAGCCTCAATTTGATTGGGAGCCAAAGACATGGAGAGTTGCTTTTGGACCCATTCAACTGCCTTTTCCGCGTCGATCTTGCGCCTGGAGTGAGGAACAATCTGAAGTTTCTTCAAACGAGAGGAGATTCCAACTTCGCACACGTGGAACGAGTAAAGGTAAACGGCAACCTCCGATTCTATTGTTTCATCGGTTTCCGCAAACAGGCCCTCAATAACTATTCTCTTCTGGGTAGCGAGCTGAGACAGAGCCTCCGAGATGATATTCCTATCCACGCCCAGAATCTCTGAAGACTTCTCAAGGAGCCCCTCTTTTGGATAATAGACGTGTCCTTCATCAGAAAGTTGGTTGAGGACATAAAGGATGCCCGCTTGGGCTCTCATCGGGGAGTCCTTTGCAAAATCTAGATTCTCAGCAATTTTGTCGGCAGTAATAAACCCGATTCCAAAAATGTCCGTGGCGAGACGATAAGGATTTTCTTTGACGACTTCGATGGACTGGTTGCGGTACTGTTTGAATATCTTCGTAGCGTACCCGGCGCTGACGCCGTGACCTTGCAAGAAGACCATTACCTCACGGATCTCCTTCTGGTCAGACCAGGCTTTTCCAATCATACCGACGCGTTTCTCGCCGATGCCGTCAACCTCACGAAGACGCTCCACCGACTCTTCGATCACATCAAGGGTTTCTTTTCCAAAGGCTTTCACTATCCTCTTCGCCATGACTGGCCCGATGCCTTTTACCAATCCAGACCCAAGGTACTTTTCAATGCCTGCGACTGTGGCTGGGACCAAGGTTTTATATCGGACGATTTTGAACTGCTCTCCAAACTGTGGGTGGGTAGTCCATTCGCCGGTTGCATCTATGACCTGACCGGGCACGGGTGCCATAAGATCCCCCACGGCGGTGACTAGCTCCCGAAAGCCCTTTACCTTTAGGCGAGCAATAGTGAAGCCGGTCTCGTCGTTATGGAACGTCACACGTTCGATCTGTCCCTGGATATCCTCAAGCATAGACGGCAATCCTCGAACCGGCTGGATGCCTCATAATAGCCGAGTCGTAACCAAGAAGGAATTCTGAAACAAGACTCGGCAGTCGTAACTTCCCAATTTTCTATGATTCCCTAAGAGTTCTTCCTTTTCAGTCAGTCTTCAGAATGATAAAGTCGTGCCGGAGGGGAGTCGTTGCGTATAGGCCCGATTAGAAGTGGTCATGATTTTGCATTATTGATGGGGGAAAAGTACTATTGAGGTTTCTTCACCCGGCTCGTGGGTCATTGATCCGTGAGGTCCGACCATGGATAACGTCTTCTCAATTAAGATGACTGAATTGCCTACAACCGGAGGATTGAGTGGAGACCCTTCGGTCCTCCGTTCCGTTAACGACTTCCTGAGCAGGGAATCGCACCTTCGGAAAGTGAATCAACTTCTTCAGGAAGATGGCTGCGTTATCGAATACCAATCTCTGGTTGATTGCCTGCTAGTGGAAATACTACCCAAGTTCGAAGTCCCGTGTCGTGAGTTTTATGAGGGAAGAGGAAAGCCTTTAGCAGACCTGCACACGGCGGACACTGTACTCGCTATTGACGCCGAGCTTGGACTGGCTATCGAAGTCCTAGTATCGAAAGAGTGGCCAACATGGACCGATTTCAAGGGCAATTTCAAGGCAGAAATCAAATGGGAACCCCTTTAGGCGGAATTCTTACGCTTAGAAAGCGAGGACGTGATGGAAATCACCCCCAGCCTGATAGTCTCAATGATCGCACTCGGGATTTCTGGTATCTCGCTATACTGGGCTTTCAAGTCATGGAAAGAAACGCATCGCCCGCTAATCACGGCGAGAGTTACGACTCACGATGCCGGTAATGTCGCCACCATGTTGAATCTCGTGGTAAGCAACACTGGGAACCGTCCAGCAAAGAATGTGATATTGACAGTCAATCGGAATGACTTAGCAAGCGCTCTCTTCGCCGGTTCAGAAGATCCTCTGCGGAGGGACGTGGAACATTGTTTCTCAGACCTCATAGCGGTCATCCCAAACGGTTCAAGTGTTTCCAACAGCTTCGGATGTTTCTCGGCGAATGACAGGGACAGGACCTGGAGAGAGCCGATTGTCATCAACATCACTATAAAATACGAGGACTTGGATGGTAGGACATACGAAAACGACCAACCTCTCAGGGTAAGGGGCGGAGCAGACGAAGCGTTTGCAGGCGGAAGTTGGAACTAAACCGCCTCTTCTTTTTGTCGTCGAAAGGTAATGGCAGCATGAATGACCGCACAAATTCCACTGAGGACTGAAAAGATGGAATCGGCAAATCAGATTATCAGTGTTCTATTGGGTAGTTCATACATTGGTCTTGCAGGCTTATTGGTGGGACTCATCTGCCTCGTTCTTTACCTGAAGGACAGGCGCATAAAAAAACCGTGCTATTCGAACAGGAGTTTCAATATTACACACGGATTAGCCAGCCGATTTAAGGGTCTCGAAATCCGGTTTCTGGACCAACCCGTTAGCGAGCTAACCGTGACCACGATAGCCTTCTGGAATGCTGGCGGACAAACGATTGACAGGAACGACGTGGCAGATCCAATAAGGTTCAAATTGAAAGAGGGTTGCAGGATACTGCAATACGAACTTCTCCGCATGACCGATCCCACTAATAGAGCGGTCCTGCACCCTCAGGAAGATGGCTCTGAGATACGTCTGGAGTTTGAATATTTCGACAAAAACGAAGGCGTGGTCATAAATATTACCCACACCGGACTCACAAGCGAAGACATCCAGGTCTTCGGTAAGATAAAAGGCGTCAGATTGATTCATCGTAAGGTTGCCCGTGAGTCCGAAGGATGGCGTGTGGGGTTATTTTGGATCCTTTCGACCTTATTTTGGATCGTGTTCGCTATCCTATGGATGTCCTATGCAAAATGGTCGTGGCAGGGGACGCCCTGGATTGGCGTTACTGTGTTCGGGCTGGTGGCCATTCACATGCTCCGCATGGCGTATCTTCATATAACGAGATACATGCCAAAAGAACTGGATGTTTTTTGGTGAGATCTCTGATGCTACATGAACTACTCGGTGCAGGAGGTAGCGGCATGAGCGACCAAGACGAGGGAAAGTGATGGGAACCAGCACCCAGAAAAAA
>JBKQRG010000210.1:0-16285 GCA_052144015.1 Desulfomonilaceae bacterium | reverse complement strand
ATGGCCCATTTGCCCGCGGACCCAGGGCCGAAGATACCCCAGGATAAACCCAGCAGTAGGTACGACAGGTTGAAGGGCGTCATCCATTGAATTCTGTAAGGAGAGCTTGCCGGGTCGTGCAAAGCCTGCAAAAACAATCTTATTTGCGCCGTCTGCTGAGGCAAATCGGTTATTGGCGGGAATGTGATCAGTGCAAAAGGAAGTGCAAACAATATTGCGCAGACGAGAGTTGCTGAGGCATATGGAAAAATAGTTTTATATTCGGACACTAAACGCAAAGTCCCAAACTAAAACATTCACGGACGTTCCAGAATTATAGGCCAGTTTTCTTACATCGGAGATTTTGCGGGTCAGCGAGCAATCACCAGTTTATTCCTCCGAGCTGGCCGGTTCCCTGTCAGACCGAAAACAAAATCACGTCAAGTCTCTGGAAAACGCCGCTGTTGTAGTGAAATTTAAGTGTACCTCACTGTGCTTGCCCTGGTCAACCATAATTGTCCCGTCTAGGTAACGCTTCAGTTACGGGCGGGCAAAGAATGTCATTGCGAGCGAAGCGATGCAATCTCCAGCTTGGGGGATTGCTTCGTCGTTTCACTCCTCGCAATGACAAACCACCGCCCCCTCGTAACTGAGGGCTTACCCGTCTAGCTTCGGACAATTCTGAGCCGGCACATAATGATTCCATGATGAACGATTACTTCTTGTCCGGATCTGTCTTGTTTTCTTTCTTTTTTTCTTCACTTCGGGTTGGCTTGTCCTGCGCTTTAACAGCCCTGTCGAACAGCTCGAACCATTTTTCTCCTGTCCCTATATCGGTAAATTCGAAGAAGGTGTAGTTTCCTCCTTCTTCAGGGATATACGTCAACATCTCCTGCCCCTTTACTCTCATCTTCATCGGTACATCCGATGAAATGCGGAATTTGTCAAAAAAGGCCATTTTCAGGTGCTGGAAATCGTGACGCAGCTCCGGCCGCAATGAAAATCGAATAACGTAGAGGCGATCCTTCTCAGTGAATCCGAATATCAAATTTTGGTAATAAGGGCTGTTGGTAGCCTGCCAAATAATTTTCATTGTTTGATCTTTGGGATCTACCTCTTTCGAGTGAGTACCAACTGATCCAATTTTGTCGATCACCTGAGCGGAAGAACTGCCCATCTTGAGATCTTCGATCTGAGGCGGCAGGAGTTCATCCAGACGGGAGCAGGATGTTGAAGTCACTGCCACAATAAGACAGGCCACAATACAAATTCTCATCAAGGGCGTTCCTCTTGGCACATGCAGCAAACTAAGAATGAATTGCATCCCTTTATCTCCACAGTATGATTTCTCTGTCATTGATAGGGAGTGATAGCACTAAGAAACCTTCTCACAATGTAGGTTCCCGGCAATCAGTAAGGGAACGGTTCGCGAACCGTCCGAAATGAGGGCGCTTCTCGAAGAGCGCCTACCTGTAAATCCGGCAGCCCGCAATTCCAAGATAGTTTTCGATCAATCTACCTTCCTAAGATTGCGATTGCTTCGGGGATTCCGCCCTCGCAGTGACAGCCATTCACAGTTCACTAGCGCTTCAATCTAAGGTCCTTCTTTTCCGGATGATTGGTTCTGATCAACTCCTCTAAGGTGTCTACGAAATATTCGCCCTTGAAATTCTCCGGAATTTTCTTCCCTTCAAAAAAAATCTGTGGAGTGGCCTTGAGTTTTAGGTTAACCCCTAGCTCAATATCTTCTGCAACTTTCTTGTCAGCAGGAGAACCTGGCTTCATAAGCTCCTCAAACTTTGAGGCATCAAGACCCGCTTTCTTGACAAATTCCGACCAGCTTTCGCTCGTCAAACCCTTCTGATTACTGAAGAGTAGGTCAGCATAGGCGCCAAACGCGCGGCTGCCTCCCAGTAGAAAAGCAGCGTACGCTGCACGTGCAGCTGGACAGGACATAGGGTGCCTGTTTGCCGGGTCTACAACTCCCGCATTGCACTCTTTGGACAAAGGATAGTTCTTGAAGACCAGCTTCAGCACATTCGGATTGAGCATCACTAGTCGCTTTAGCGTGGCTTCGATCTTAGGACAAATCGGGCACTGAAAATCACTGAACATGATGATTGGATATGGTGCCTCGGGGAAACCGAACACAGGATCGGACTGAGTGATAGGGATATTATAACTTGGAGAACCTTTGACGAGAGCCATTGTTACAACGGGATCATTGGCCAGATCCTCGTATTTTGCCTTTGCGTCGTTGAAACTCAGTGACTTCTCCACCATCGCAGAGCTGAAAAAGATCAGCAAAGAAATGGCAATTCCCCCAAAGGCAAAGTAGAAGCGCTCTCCGAATGTGGAGATTTCCTTCAATTTAAAGGCTTGTCTATTCCTAAATGTTATTACCAGCACGGCGATCAGAGAAAGCAGGTTCATAATATGAGAAACTAAGCACCATGTACATATGTAGTCGACTGCCACAATCATGATTTGAACGAAATACCAGCTGAAACCTATAGCTGCTACAAAGTACACAGTGAGGCAACCCCATGAAATCATTCTCATACGTTCATTTACCAGCGCATTGATTATGCACCAGAGGACAAACGCAAAACCCATCAATCCGAGGACAGCAGCAGGAAAATATTCAAAAAGTATTGCATAATCAGTAAGTAACAGAGAATCGCAGTCAATTTTCCCGTCCGCTCGGCACAAAAACGATTGCCCCACCGCTCCCACATGGCTAGTAAGCACAATGTGACGGTAAGTGAGAAAGCCTGTGGCGAATGTTCCTATCAGACCCGGAATCAGAAGCACGAAAAATGGCAGCCGCCCCATGAAAAAAGGTTCCGCTCTATTTTCTGCTGGAGCATCTTTCATATTGTCTGCAAATCCTTTCCTGTTCAATATAGTGCTCGATGATTACCCTCACCTGGTACAAGAAAATGCGTCATCAATTCGGCTAATTAGAAAATGATTGCATGCGATTTTACTAATAGGAACCACTTCGGTCAAGTAATTGTGGCTGTCATTTTTCATCTACAGATTCGCGAGCCAACTGATTTTTGTAATTTGACAGTGTTCCAATGTTGCGGCTTGACATAGCTGGTCATATCGCGGCAATAATACTCGAAAGTTTTTTGCCGATTAGTTGTGACACCGGTGCTAAAGTAGTCGTGAATGATACTAAGCAACATAAATTCCATAAATAGACTGAATCAGTGGCAACAGCTCCAGATAACAGTATTTCAAAAAAAAGGGGGTTCCACAGATCCTCTTATTTGGAATCCCGCTTGAACGGGATAATTGATCAAGGCTGGTCCGTATATCACGAATTGGTTCGGGCAGATAATGGAAAAAGTAGAAGAAGAATATTCTGAAAAGCGAAAGCTGCATTGGGATTCAGTGGCCCGCGAAATCGGACCAGCTGCAACATGGGGAAGATATTACCACAAGAGACTGAATGAAATTTACAGGTCTCTGGTTTTTCCCGGATTGCGCGTAATCGAAATTGGTTGCGATCACGGCGATTTACTGGCTGCGCTGGAGCCTGCATTCGGTGTAGGTGTTGATTTTTCCGGCGAGATGGTCGATGCAGCGGCTTTACGGCACCCTGATCTTCATTTTATACAAGCAGATGTTCACGAACTGAAAATCGAGGAGCAGTTCGACGTTATTGTTCTTTCCGATCTCGTGAACGATTTATGGGATGTACAGGCTGCATTTTTGAATTTGGGTGCGCTGGCAAATCGGAATACCCGGATTATTATCAATTTTTATAGCCGTGTGTGGGAAATCCCCTTGGCTGCGGCGCAACATTTTGAGCTTGCCAGACCGTCGCTTGATCAGAACTGGTTGAATGTGGAAGATCTCTCCGATCTGCTGGAGCTTGCAGATTTCCAAGTCATCCGGAACTGGGCGGAAATTCTTTGCCCTCTTGACATACCTTTGCTAGCCCCGTTTTGTAATCGTTTTCTCGTGAAATTGTGGCCGTTCAGACTGGCCGCTTTAAGCGCTTTCATCGTAGCGCGATATATTGGGCCCTCACCGAGGCCTGAAAAGCCGTTAGTATCAGTCATTGTGCCGGCCCGAAACGAGGCGGGTAATATTTCTGAAATTATGCAGCGAGTTCCCCGGATGGGGGCTGGAACTGAGCTTGTCTTCGTGGAAGGTCACTCTCAGGATAATACATATGATGCGATCGAAAGTGCTATATCCGAAAATCCGCATCGTACATGCAAGCTCTTTAGACAAACCGGCGAAGGAAAGGGGGATGCGGTAAGGTTGGGTTTTGAAAAAGCGGACGGCGAAATTCTGATGATTTTGGATGCGGATTTGACTGTTCCCCCAGAAGATTTGCCACGGTTCTATAATGCATTGGTTTCAGGAAAGGGGGAATTTATAAACGGTGTTAGATCAGTATATCCTATGGAAGATCAGGCGATGCGCTATCTCAATATTGTAGGTAACAGGTTCTTCAGTCTCTGTTTTTCTTTTCTGTTGGGGCAAAATATCAAGGATACCCTGTGCGGGACAAAGGTCCTCTGGAAGAATCAATACGAAATCATCGCTGCGAACCGTTCTTTTTTCGGCAAACTGGACCCGTTTGGAGATTTTGATCTCATCCTTGGGGCAGCCCGCTTGAATTTGAGAATACTCGACCTCCCAATCCGATATCGAGAGCGTGTGTACGGCGACACAAATATCCGGCGCTGGAAGCACGGTCTGCTTTTGTTGCGAATGGCCCTTATCGCAGCCTTGCGGCTTAAATTTGCGTGAACGTTCGTTTCTCCGCTTCAAATTGCCAACTGCCGGCATCAAGTCGCAGTCTCACGAACATGTGAAAAATGTTTAAAACCTTATTAACCCATCCTATCGCTCGCGAATTGGACACTGATAACCCTGATGCCATAACAGCGTTTCGACAAATAGTAAGGAAAAAACGCTACCTGGGGAAAATTTATAATGAATGGTATCAAATCATAGTCGCCTCACTGCCCTCCGTGCCGGGTCGCGTCTTGGAGTTGGGTTCGGGCCCGGGCTTTATGAGTGACTATATCCCCGATCTAATAACCTCAGATTTCATGCAGATTCGTGATATATCGTTAGTCTTTGATGCTCACGACATGCCTTTCGCCCGTAGTAGTCTTCGTGCAATTGTCATGACCGACGTGCTACATCACCTGTGCTCACCTCGAATCTTTTTCAATGAGGCCACCCGATGCATGCAGCGCGGCGGGAGAATAATCATGATAGAACCATGGACCACCGCTTGGTCCAGTATTGTATATTCCAAACTGCACCACGAGCCGTTTGATCCGGAAACACATGAATGGAGTTTCCCATCAAAAGGGCCGTTATCCGGAGCCAACGGAGCGCTTCCCTGGATTATTTTTTCCAGAGACTTTGCGCTTTTCGAGCAGGAGTTTCCTCAATGGCAGTTAAGAACTCTTAAACCAATGATGCCAGTCAGTTACCTTCTCTCGGGAGGGCTGTCGCTCCGGTCTTTGGCCCCCGGATCAGGATTTGCGCTAATCCGCCGCGCGGAAAATCTCCTGGATCCCTGGATCGACAAATTGGCGATGTTCGCCCACATTGTACTGGAGCTGATCGAACCGCTCCCTAATTGCGAGGATACGGTCGACCCGGATCGGTTCAGATGATGTAAATATTTTCCGGACCGACCGGCAGTTGAGCGTAAAAGAATCAGAGCAGCCCAAAATTGTTCAACGAAAGCTTTGATTGAGCCCAAATTCCTTCGGTTACGAGCGGCCAAATACTGTCATTGCGAGCGGAGCGAAGCAATCTCCAGCTTGGGGGATTGCTTCGTCGTTTCACTCCTCGCAATGACAAACCACAGCCCCCTTGCAACTGAGGAGTACATTGAGCCGAATTGCTGCGAGAAAGATCTGCAGACACCACAACGGCAATATTAAGCCCTTATAGCTCTCAGGAGAAGGTTGATCATCTGTTCCGTACTGGCAATGGTGGGTTGTTGCTTGGAGAGCATCATGCGAGCCAGCGCTTCATGTTCGAACGCCCCCTGAACAAGGTGCAGATAGTAGCCAATTTCAAAATCCTTACGGAAATGGCCACTCTGACGCCCGGCTTCGACAGTTGATCTTATCAATTTCCAAAAGCGCCTTGTGTTCCGATATTCCTGCGATTCATAAAACTTGGGATTCCTGTACAATTCCAGAATTAAAACGCGGGTCTCCCATTCTCTGATTTGAAAATCCAGCGCCCATCGCCTCAGCAGATATAAGAGTCGTTCGTACGGATTCAGCGCTCCGGAGAAAGCACTGTCCAGCTCATCAGCCAATTCGATAAACCAATTGCCAAGGACGGAGAGAAGCAGTTGCTCTTTGCTCTTGAAATACTGATAAATGGAGGCTTCGGCTATGCCTGCTTTTCCGGCTATTTCGGAGATGGTGGCGCCGCCGTAACCTTTCTTGCCGAACACTTCCGAGGCGACTTCCATTATAGTACGTCGCCGTAGTTCTCCGCGGGTCGGTTCATAGCCATTTTCAGTTCCAGCCGGCTTTTCGCGTCTCCATATCGCTGCTTTTATTAACGAGCATAGAGCATCTGCGGCCTCATTGGGATCATAGGGATCGCCGAAGAAGAGCCATCGCAAGACAATGCTGTCGATTGCTCCGAAAATCATTTCCAGAACGAGAATAACCTCTATATCAGGATCCACTTCCTGGTCCCGTATGCCTTCTCGAATAGCCTCAACAGCGAAGGCACTGTATTTTCGAATCATCTCGTATGCCGGGGACTCGTAGAAAGCAGGTAACGTCCGAAGCTCAAGTAGCAAAATTGAGGTGTAGTCCTTATTAACAGACAGATCTCTGAGCTGGTGCCAAAGCAATTTTCTAATCTTTGGCTCGGCCCCTTTCATTCCTTGAAGATGCTCAGTGATGCCTGCCAAAGTCTCTTTAAAATGTCTTTCCGGAATGCTAACGATCAGATTTTCTTTGGTTTTGAAATACTGGAAGATAGATGCCTCATGTACTCCGGAATCATTCGAAATGTCAGCGATAGTCGTATCGTGAAAACCGCGGGTGGCAAAGATGCGCTCCGCGGATTCTATGATAAGCTGACGTTTTCTATCTGCTGAGGGGCTTCTTCGTTTAACTGAGGACGTCCCTTTGATATTGCTTTCGGGCAATCCGGTATAATCCATAGATAAGCTCCGGGGACTCGGATACGATTAGCATTATACCTTAACTCAAAATCGAATACCACTCATATAATAAACAGTCAAGAACTTTCTGGCTTGGCCCATGCGTAAGGCATGCAAATGTAATGTTTAATCCGTAACCAAGTGCTATCTTGTGATTAATGTATTGGACGCCGTTGCCGCCATTATTAGGCACTTTGTAAATTATGAGCATTCGACTGCGGAATCAGGACAAAAGCTGCTGCCAATCGAGTCGACATTTTTTTCGATGAAATACAAAAAGTCTTGACATAGTTTTTATATAAGTTATATTCGTATCTAATATGTTACCAAGTCTCGGTCAACATAACCTTCAGAGCCCAGACGCGCATCTAACCGGCTCCGAGGCCATTCAACAAAAGCAGGTCAGCGTGAACAAAAAGGATATCGATCCGGCCAATGTTCCGACCCGTCCTTTGAATGAACAAGTCGATGCCATTCCAACAGCATGCACTTCGGAGCGCCTCGATCAGAATATCATTGGTAAAAAACTTGGTTCGGCCGTCAAAGGAGCAGAAATTAACGTTTGTTTGGTCGCAGAAGCGCGGATGAGCATATCGCAAGTCGACTTTAAGAGGTAAGCAAGATGAGGTACGCAGAGACTGGATTTAATTTGGAAGTCGATCTAACCCGAGGAAGCATCGAGAGGGTGGCAACCGACCCAAGAGACACCGAGCTTTATCTGGGAGGCCTGGGTACTAACGCCAAGATATTATGGGATAGGGTTCCTCCCGAAGTCGACCCCTTTTCTCCCGATAATCTTTTAATATTTTCTACAGGTCTTCTTTGCGGCACACCTGCTCCAGGTGCTAATCGTACCATTGTCAGCACCTATTCTCCTCAGACTTTGCTGATGGGATACTCAATGATGGGTGGATTCTTCGCACCGGAATTGAAGTACGCCGGGTACGACAAAGTCATCCTTCGCGGCAAGTCCCCGGATCTTGTCTATTTGTGGATAAACAATGACAAGGTGGAGATACGTGATGCCGGTCATCTTCAAGGCAAGGGCGCTGTTGAAACGCAAGAACTTATCAAGAAGGAATTGAAGGAGCCGAACGCACATGTGGCCGCTATCGGCCTGGCCGGTGAAAACAGGGTGTATACGGCTTCCATCGAGCAGGGCAGGTCCAGCGCCAGCCGGCTCGGAATAGGCGCCGTTATGGGGAGCAAAGGGTTAAAAGCAATAGCTGTTCGTGGAACAACGGATGTCAACCTTGCCCGGCCGGATGAATTTTTCGAGCTGTGCACCGACGTGCTGCAATACATAAAATTCCGAAACGAAAATCCGGTTCCGAACGTAATGACCATCTTGCAGGGGCTTGGATCGCCTCAAGAGATGCTGCACGTTGATGAGAAGTGGCACACCGAGAATTTCATGTGGGGGAACGCACGCCAAAGGAGAAGAGACTACTGGAACGAGGAAATCGAGAAGAAGTGGAAGGAAACTCAGGAAAGTGTGCGGACGCGGCTGATTAGCTGCTTTAACTGCCCGATGAAATGCGGGGCAACCATTTCGGTCCCGGGAATTTCAACCTACATGATGAAATGCTTCTCCAAACTCACCTATACCATGGCGGCCTTTTCAGACCTGGATTTCGGTTTCAGAATCGCTCAGCGTGCTTCGGAGTATGGAGTGGACGGATTCTCGACCCCGCAGATTATGGCCTTCGCCGTTGAGCTTAAAGAAGCCGGCATCTTGACTGACGAGGACTTTGCAGGATGCCCATCCGATAATGAAGGGAGATTTTACTGGCTGCTGGACCGAATTGTTCGGCGAGAAGGGATAGGGGACGTTTTGGCCAACGGCACCCATTGGGCGGCCCAGCAGATCGGCAAGGGCGCAGAAGCATACGCTCATAACAACATCAAGAAACATGAGCAGCTCCCTCTCAAGCTGGGAATGCTCAATCCCGTCTATTTCCTCATGTATGCCACCGGCGAGAAGATAAACATTACCCAGATTGAAGGACAGTTCCCCCAGGCACCTTTCGCCACGATGGAGGAGAGGCAACAGTTTATAAGTGATTGGATCCAGGTCCCTGATGACAAATTCAAGCAAATTGTTCTGGACTGGGAATTTCGCGGGGAACGCTCGAATCCATATTATCCGACTGTTGACATGTCCGTCGACATTGTCGACTGGCAAGAGATGATGCACTACATCGATGACGCTCTCGGGGTCTGCGCCGGCTTGTCGTCATTTCCCTTGAAGCCTCCCTACCATATCCACAATTACCCGAAACTTATCTCGGCAGCGACGGGGATCGATATGGATGAAGAGGGCCTCAAGAAAGTATATAGTAGGAATCGAAGTCTGCTCAGGTCAGTTAACGTGAGAAGAGGCTTACGAAGAGCAGATGAGGTGCCGCCTGAGGACCACTGGAAGAAGAGATTTCCCGAGCTCGAAGCCCAACTCCTGGATGCGTACTACAAGTTCAAGGGGTGGGACAATGATGGGATTCCCAAGAAAGAGACCTTGCAGGAACTGAATCTTGGCTATGTTGCCGAAGACTTAGAGCAGAGAGGGATAATAAAAAATGGCCACCACTAAGAAGAAAGTAAAGACAATCAAGGTCGATCTCGATAAATGCAACGGTTGCAGAGCATGCGAAATGGTCTGTTCCGCATTCCATGCTACGCCGAAGTACAGCAGCAATAATCCGGCAAGGTCTCGTATCCGGATGATCCGTGACCCCCTGAGAGACGTTTATGTTCCTGTATACGCTGGAGAGTATACCTCAGCCGAGTGTATGGGCAGAGACAAATACGTGATTGATGGAAAAGAATACGACGAGTGCGGCTTCTGCAGGGCTTCCTGCCCTTCAAGGGATATCTTCAAGGAACCCGATTCCAAACTCCCTCTCAAATGCGACATGTGCGAAGACGATCCGCCGCAGGAAAAGCCCTTATGTGTTCAGTGGTGCATTAACGACGCACTGATCTACGAAGAAAGGGAAGAGGAAGTAGAAGAGGAAGAGAAGCTGGAGGATGTAGAGATAGGATTGGAGGCCATGATCGACAAGTATGGCTTTGATAAGGTCATGAATACTGTTTCACGAATATCGGAGTCCAAGAAGGGCTGAAGCGCTAGGCCGAAAAAAGAGGGAGGAAAACAGTGGAAACTGTAGCCCCTTATAAAGAAATCATAGATGTAATCAAATCGAGCGGCGGAGAAGGATTCAAAAGATGCTTCCAGTGCGGATTATGCGATACTGTTTGTCCCTGGAACAGGGTTAGAAGTTTCAGTATGCGCAAGCTGGTCCGAGAAGCGACTTTTGGTTTAACTGAGATCGAAAGTGAAGACATTTGGCGTTGCACGACCTGCGGAAGATGCCCTCAGCAGTGCCCCAGGGACGTGAAACAGATCGAATCCGGGGTAGCGCTGCGCAGGATTGCCAATGACTATGGGGTCTATCCAGCTCCCGTCAAGACTGTCCGCACCATAAACGCAGGCCTGGTTGCTCAAGGAAACCCCTTCGGTGAAGATCGTGAAAAAAGGGCGGCATGGGCGGAAGGTCTTTCTGTAAGACCGTTCACCGAAGACATGGAAATTCTCTATTTTCCATGTTGTTATCTCGCCTATGACCCTAGACTTAAAAAGGTCGCTCGCGCCACAGCCAATATCCTCAATAAAGCAGGCGTGGATTTCGGCATCCTGGGCTCAAAAGAGAATTGTTGTGGCGAAAGCATCCGCAAGACGGGCGATGAGGAATTATTCAAGCGTCTTGCCAAAGAAAACATAAAGACCTTCATCGATAACGGAGTTAAGAAAATTCTAGTTTCTTCGCCTCATTGCTACCACACCTTCAAGAATGAGTATCCGGAATTTAGGGTAAATTTTGAGGTGATACATATCTCCGATTACCTCTTCCAGTTAATGAACGAGGGAAGACTTCAGCTCAAGAGTGATTATGCCAAGAAACTAACGTATCATGACCCTTGTTACCTTGGCCGACATAACGGCATATATGATGAGCCGCGGGGAATCTTAAAGAATATACCGGGCTTAGAGCTGACCGAGCTGTTTGAGTCTCGCTCGGATAGTCTTTGCTGCGGAGGTGGAGGAGGCAGAGTCTGGATGGAGACCCAAAAAGGTGAGAGATTCTGCGATATCAGGATAGATCAGGCTCTCGGAGTCGGGGCCGAGGTGCTGGCAACTGCCTGCCCTTATTGCATTACCATGCTTGAGGACAGCAGGATAACCATGGGGGTTGACGAAAAGATCGAGGTGAAGGACTTAACCGAGATTATCCAGGAATTGATTTAAAGAAACTCAGTTTCCCGATGAGGTGATAGAAAATGGGAGAAGTAATATTGCTGAAAGAGCAAATCCAGCAACTTGGTGGGAGCCTTGGAGACACCAATTTTGGGGACGTCATGGTTGTGGGCGGAGGCATCAGCGGCATTCAAGCCTCTCTGGATCTTGCCACGGCCGGGTTCAAGGTCTACCTGGTTGAAAAAGGGCCAAGCATTGGCGGCCACATGGCGCAGCTGGACAAGACCTTTCCCACAAATGACTGCTCTATGTGAATTCTCGCACCCAAGCTGGTCGAGGTCGGCCGGCACCCCAATATTGAGGTCTTCACCTATACTGAAGTCAACAGTGTAGAAGGGGAAGTAGGAAACTTCAACGTAAGCCTGACCAAAAAGCCGAGGTATATTCTTGAGGAGAAGTGCACAGGCTGCACCACGTGTGTAGAATACTGTCCGGCCAAATATCCTGACCAATATAATCAGGAAATATCAAAGAATAAAGCCGTCCATATATACTTCGCACAGGCAATTCCCCTTGTTGCATATATTGATGAAAGCTGCCTTTACCTCAAGGAGAATAAATGTCGTATTTGCGAGGGAGTGTGCAAAAACAGCGCAATAGACTTGAAACAAACGGCCGAGAAAAAGGAAATACAGGTCGCTGCTATTATTCTGTCTCCCGGACTCGAACCATTTGATCCAAAGGTGAAGAAGGAATATCGCTACGGAGAGTTTCAGAACGTAGTAACTAGTATGGATTTTGAGAGGCTGTTAGCCTCAACCGGACCTTACCAAGGAGAGATACTACGTGCTTCCGACCAAAAGCATCCCCATAAAATAGCCTGGATTCAGTGCGTCGGTTCGAGACGAGTTACCGAGGGCGAAAACAGCTATTGTTCGGCCGTATGCTGCACCTATACTCAGAAACAGGTCATTTTGACCAAAGATCATGACGCCGAGGCTGAGTGCACCATATTCCATAATGATATTCGTTCTTATGGGAAAGATTTTGAACGATATTTTGAGCGGACAGAGAAACTTCCCGGAATTCGATTTATCAGAAGCTATACCTCGATTGTTAGAGAAGACCCGGAAACCAAGAATGTCACAATACGATATTCTACGTACGAAGACGGGGTAAAGGAAGAAGAGTTCGATATGGTCGTATTGTCCGTCGGACTGAATCCTCCCAATGATGTGAAGTCCATTGCAAACAAATTCGGCATCGAACTCGGTCCACACAATTTTTCCAAGATCAACCCTATTAATCCCATGTCCACGAATAGACCCGGCATTTTTGTGAGCGGTGGCTTCCAGGGTCCTGTCGATATCCCCGAGTCCGTCTTCAGTGCCAGCGGAGCGGGTTCCCAAATTGGGGAGCTTCTTGATTACAGGCGAGGAAATCTTGCTAAGGAAAGGATATATCCGCCTGAAAGGGATGTCTCCGAGGAGGAGCCAAGAATAGGAGTCTTTGTATGTCATTGTGGCGCCAATATCAGTAGGATAGTTAACGTCCCTGAAACAGTCGAGTACTGCAAAACGCTACCGAATGTCGTCCATGCGCAGGAGCAGCTATTTTCTTGCGCTACGAACTCCGCCAAAGAAATTACGGACATCACGAAGGAAAAGGGTCTAAATAGAGTCATTGTCTCTGCTTGCAGCCCGAGAACCCTTGAACCGCTCTTCCGAGACACAGTTCGGGAGGCGGGAATTAATCAATATTACTTCGAAATGGCTAATATCAGAGAGCACAACTCCTGGGTCCACGCAAAAGAAAAGGAGGAGGCCACACAGAAGGCGAAGGATATTATCCGGATGTCGGTAGCACGAGCTTGCCGATTGGAGCCGTTACAGGAATTTGACCTGCCGGTAAATAAAGCGGCTCTGGTAGTCGGCGGAGGTATCGCCGGCATGAATTGTGCTCTCTCCATTGCCAATCAAGGGCATGAGGTGCACTTGGTGGAAAAGAGTACAGAGCTTGGTGGAATGGCACGAAGAATTCATTCCACCCTGGATGGGCTCGATGTTCAGGAGTACCTGCGCGATCTGATCGCAAAAGTGTATCGACACCGCTTAATACACGTCTATCATGATGCGACAATCACGGATGCTAAAGGCTATGTTGGGAGCTTCGTGACCGCGGTCAAGTCTGAAAAAGGTTTTACAGAAATAAAACACGGTGCAGCGATTCTTGCTATAGGTGCGGATCTATACACTCCTGCCGAATACCTCTATGGAGAGGATGATAGGGTAATGACCCACCTCGACTTGGAGGAGCGGATCAACAAGGGAGACGAAAAGATAGTTAATGCGCAAAGTCTAGTGATGATCCAATGCGTAGGCTGCAGAAATGAGGAGAGAAACTACTGCAGCAGGTTATGTTGTAGTGAATCTGTAAAGAACGCATTGAAACTGAAAGAAATAAATCCCGAGATGGACATTACCATCCTCTTTAGGGATATAAGAACCTACGGGTTTAATGAGGATTATTACCGGGAGGCTTCTAACAAGGACATAAAATTTGTTCGCTATGAGCCGCAGGATCCGCCTGAGGTGGAACCTGGCGAATCGGACGATGGCCGATCCGTTCTGAAGGTTGCGGTCACCGATTTTGTCTTAGGGAAGAAGCTTATACTGGATGCCGACATCATCGCTTTGGCCGCTGCTATCATTCCCTCGGCCGCGACCCAGGAAATGGCCGGGTTATTCAAAGTGACTTTGAGCTCTGACGGTTTCTTCAAAGAAGCCCACGTCAAACTAAGGCCTGTTGAGTTTGGTACAGAGGGCGTTTATTTGTGTGGCCTGGCGCATTATCCCAAGTTTATGCAGGAAACGATCAACCAGTCTTATGGAGCTGCAGGACGGGTTTTGACGCTCCTCTCACACGATATCGTCGTAGCTTCCGGTTCTGTGTGCCGGGTGGATGAGAGTAAGTGTATGGGATGCGGGGCATGCGTATCAGCCTGCACATATGGCGCCTTAGAACTTCGCGATGAAAAGAAGGCGAAGAAAGCGACAGTCAATCCTGTCCTGTGTAAAGGAGATGGTCTCTGCAACACAAAGTGCCCAACGGGGGCTATACAACTGAAGCATTTCACTGATGAGGAGATCTTGTGCGAAATTGATGTCGCGTTTCCAGAGGAAGAGCTTTCACAGAAAATGGATACTGCGGTTGGAGACGAATAGAAAAATAAGAATGAATACGGCCCCGAATATCAAGTAGGAGGTGAGAACATATGAATCCAGGACTCAAATTCAAACCAAAAGTCTTAGGGTTTGTATGCCATTGGTGAGCATACGGTGCAGCCGATCTAGCTGGAGTTTCCAGACTACAATATACGACTGAAATGAGACTTATTCGTGTCATGTGTTCCGGTCGAGTCGATCTGGGATTTATACTCAGAGCCTTCTCAAACGGAATGGATGGAGTGTTTATTGGTGGCTGCCGTTTGAACGAATGCAATTACGTTACTCATGGCAACTACCATACTCTTAATACGGTTCTTTTGGCTAAGAGAATCATGGAGCACATGGGGCTGAACCCGGACAGATTAAGGCTCGAATTTATGTCCGGCGCCGAAGCCAACCTTTTTGTGGAAGTCGTCAACAGTTTTGTCAACAAAGTGAAAGAGTTGGGGCCACTTGGTGAAAGCGAAGGGATAGACCGGAATGAATTAAAATCGAAAATTGCAGAAATTACTAAGCTAATTCCGTATATTAAGCTGGTGAACCAGGCCAAGCTTGGGTCGCGTCTTACCAATTCGGAAGAATATGACGCATTCTTCACGCATGATGAGATAGAAAGATTATTTAATGAAGTGGTCTCGTACTATATCGAGCCCACTAAGTGCCAGGCATGTTCGACTTGTCTTAAGAGATGCCCTGCACAGGCCATTGTAGGCGCCAAGAACCAGATCCATGTGATCGATCAGGATAAGTGCATAAAGTGCGGGACTTGCCTTGAAGCTTGCCCGGCTCGCTTCGGCTCTGTCAGAAGGATCGCAGGTGAACCGGTTCCGCCTCCTCTCCCGGAGGATAAGAGAACTGTAGTAAGAAAAAAGGCAAAAACTGAAGCTGAATAGCTGTCATGGTCGAGATTTTATCTGATATTCTGTATGTGCACCATTAATTTGAAATAAGAATTTCAGATAGAGTCTCGGCCCGTCACACACACTCTCCCGCCATCTTAACGGCTTCCTTGGCATGAAAGCTTCTCGTACAGTTCATTTATTAAGCCAGAGAAGCACCGCCAGGTTCTAGAATCCATCGAATGCGGGATTCGCGAGGTTCTCAACTCCGATCTTCTGCGTGCCTGATTCGATCTGTTTAATTATAGAAACCACCTTTTCATTGAGGGGAGTAGCGATACCTGTGAGACGGCCCTGATCGCAAACATATTCGTTCAGGAATTGGATTTCGGTTTTTCTGCCACGTTCCAAAGACTGCAAGCTTGAAGACTTGATCCGGCGGTATTTGAAACCGATGACGCGGATCAGCAGGTGGCGCTTCAAATCAGCGATTCGGCCATTATCCGCAAGCACCCGGTAATAATCCATTTTGCCACCTCCGCCCGGTTCTACAATTATTCCTATTCCTGCTGCTACTCTCATCATCTCACGCATTAGCTCAATAAAAATATTCCTGACCTTTCCTATGGCGAGCATTTTTCCCAGGGTGAGACCGGTGATTGCGCCAAGCGAATTGATGCAGGAGTTAACCCAACTTCCGCACTTTTGGGGGTCGCGTCCTGTAAATTCAAGGCGTTACGAGTTTTTTAGGCACTACACGTTGTCATTATCTTCGACCCACATTTTTTTTGCAGGTACG
>JBKQRG010000209.1:0-22581 GCA_052144015.1 Desulfomonilaceae bacterium | reverse complement strand
GTCGTTGCCTCCTTTCTTATAGGGTATGCTCAGATGATTACCGACACTCTTTCAGGACCGCACTGGAAGATGATCGTTTCACTTATAGCGATTCTGGTAATACTCTTGATTAAGCCTTCCGGGCTTTTCGGAAAACAAAAGGAATTGGAAGAACGTATTTAGCGGCCACATATTTCTTACGGCCTTATGAGATCATCGAAGAACAGCAAGACCGGCATCTAGCTTGTCCCGGTCTAATACCGGAGTCTATAAAACGGTGAGTCAGAAGCGAAAAGAGAGAGTCGATCGAGGAATTAAGGCGAGATCCGATGATATTTTCGCCTTAAATTCATACCGTGAAATGCTCTATGTCGCAGCGCCTCCATTGCTGCCAATACTTGCCCTAATTATTCTTCCTCTGATTTTGCCCCTGTATTGGAAAAAGGTACTGATCTCCACGGCAATTTTTGCCCTGCTTGCAATGAGCTGGGAATTTCTGGTTTCAGTTGGGATGGTCTCCCTCGGGCAGGCGCTCTTTTTTGGAGCAGGCGCTTACGGCGCCGGCGCCCTTGGCCACTATTTTGATCTGCCCACATGGCTCACAATACCTCTGGCTACTGTGCTCGGGGGTGCCCTTTGCACCATTTTGCTGTTGCCGGTGCTACGATTACGTGGTGTTTATTTCGCGATGGTAACCCTCGTGCTGCCGATGATGTTCGAGCGGATCATTGAAGCGACAAAGATTTTCGGCGGCACCGAAGGTCTTCACGGGTTGAAACCATTCCCGAATCAATGGGTCGAGGTGTATCTGCTGCTGTTTGTTATGGGCGTTGCCCTCTTCGGATTCCGGCGATTGATGACAACGGATTACGGACTGGTGTTGAAGGCAATCTGCGACAATGATAGAGCGGTTATGAGCGGCGGCATAAATATATATTGGCTTAAAGCCCAGGCTTTGTTCATTGCAGGATCCGTAGGCGCATTCTGCGGAGCGTACATGACTCACGTTTATTCCTTCGTCGGTATGCCGGCCTTCGCTCTGGACTATTCGATACTCCCCATAGCATCAGCCGTAGTCGGCGGAGCGGGGACGTTTGCCGGCTCCACCATAGGCGCGTTTATATTGGTCCCGCTCTCGGAAGCGCTGCGTGGAATTGGAGGCCTTCGAATAGTTATCTATGCTTTAGCGCTTGTAGTGTGTATCGTGAGCCTCCCTGAAGGGATATTTCATTATATCCAACGTAAATACCAGCAGTTCGAAAGATGGGTTGAAGTGGAAAGCCGATCGGAAAAACCCAAACCCAGACCATCAGCGGCTACTACCTCCGGTGGTTAATAAAATGTTTCCTTATTGAGCTGAAAATGTCAGAAATCGATACTCAACAACCGCTACTCCGGGTTAAGCAAGTCAGTAAGAGCTTTGGCGGTGTCCATGCGGTAGTGGACATTGATTTCGACTTGCGTCAAGGCGAACTCTTGGGATTGATAGGTCCTAATGGATCGGGCAAAACAACGCTCGTGAATCTGATTACCGGCTTTATTAAACCTGACGCGGGAAAAATTGAATTCCGAGGCCGAGATATCACGGGATGGATGCCCTACCGAATCGCGCGACTCGGGATCGCACGCACATTTCAAATGGTCCGTCCTTTCGCTGCACTGCCGGCATTTAAGAATCTCATTATTCCACTTTTCTCGCCAAGAGTGAAGGCGCTTTCGGGCGGACAGTACGGCGATCGTGATTCGATATCCAAAGAT
This sequence comes from Desulfomonilaceae bacterium, assembly GCA_052144015.1. Lineage (GTDB taxonomy): Bacteria > Desulfobacterota > Desulfomonilia > Desulfomonilales > Desulfomonilaceae > DATJPW01. The sequence goes on along the minus strand of JBKQRG010000209.1, from coordinate 20,844 downwards.
CTGCTCGAAGATGTCGGATTCGAGAGAGAATCCTCGGTCACGTACAAGCCGGCAGGTAGCTTGCCGCATGGTTATCTCAAGCGGCTGGAACTGGCCAAGTGCTTAGCACTGAGAGCGGACCTGATAATCCTCGATGAGTTGTTCTCGGGTTTGAGCATAGCCGAACTGGCCAGCATTGTCCCGGTAATCGAAAAGCTCATGATCGAGGGCAAGACGATCATAATGATAGAACATCGTCTGCGGGAGCTTTTTCGCATTGCAGACCGGGCGATAGTTCTGAATTTCGGATCTGTAGTTGCTGACGGAAAACCTGCTGATATCATGGAAACGGAAGAGGTCAAGCAGGCTTATTTGGGCACGGAATAATAACAACAATTATTCGAGACTCCATTTTCGACAACGCAACAATCAGGACAGCACAGCTCATGTTGAATGTCTCCAATGTGATGGTTTTTTATGAGAATGCTCTGGCGCTGAACGATTTCAGCATGTTGGTAGAGCCTGGAAACATAGTCGCAGTTATCGGATCCAATAGCGCCGGCAAAACCACGCTCATGAACACCATATCAGGGCTAATTCTTGACACAAAAATAAAAGAGCAACGCAAAGGAGGGGAAAGGATAACCCTTTACGGAACGCTGACATTGGACGGAGAGGACATCACCAATCTTGAACCAAACGAACGCGTAAGAATGGGGATGGTCCTTTGCCGCGAACGTCATCCTATCTTCCCTGAATCGGATGTTGTAGAAAATCTTAAAATTGCAGGTTATTTGCGAAAAAGATCTGAGGTTTGGGAAAACATCAACTACGTGTTTGATCTTTTTCCAACTCTTGTTCGCCTGAAAAGCCGTAAAGCAGGATTCCTCAGCGGAGGCGAACAGCAGATGTTGACCATCGGTATGGCCCTGGTTGTCAAACCTCGGTTGCTGTTACTTGATGAACCTCTTTTAGGTTTAAGCCCGATGATGCAAAAGATACTTGTTGACGCGATAAAAAAAATCCGCTCAGAAACAGGCCTCACGATTGTTATTACAGAGCAGTTTGCACGTCCCATACTACCTATGATTGACTTCGGATATATTATTGAAAACGGAATGCTAATTATGCAAGGCACTGGAAAAGAACTCATGGAGAACCCTGAGGTCAAGGGAGCATATTTCGGAGTCTGAGGTCGATCGTCACTAGGCTCGCATGAGGATTTGGATCATGTCGTCGTTGAAATACCCGACAATTTTTAAAGCATTTGCTGCCACGGTAGAAAAATATCCCCAAAAGGTCGCCATCTCATTTCTCGGTACCTCGTTTACTTATTCCGATTTGCTGAAGCTCGTTGAAGGATTTGCATCGGGCTTGGCTGCTGTGGGATTTGAAAAAGGTGATCGGATAGTCATGTACATCCCGAATTCCTTGCAATTCGCGGTTTGCTGGCTAGCCATACAAAGGATTGGCGCAATTGCAGTTCCGATAACTCCGATTTACACCTTGCGCGACCTCATATACATAGCAAATGATACTGAGGCAAAAGGCATTGTTTGCGCGGATCGAAACTACGGCTACGTAAAACAGGCGATGGTGGATACATCTGTCAAGCGAGTAATTGTTACGAATATTGCAGATCTCCTGCCCTGGTGGAAGAGAGCTTTCGGTCTGCTTGCGGATAAGGTCCCCACAGGAAAGGTCGAAAAAGCGCCTTTCATGAGCTCTATGAGCAAAATGATATCGTCCTCGCTTCCACCGGTGCCTGATCCGGGTACGGGTGAAGACGATATCGCGGAAATCCTTTTTACCGGAGGAACCACCAAACACCCCAAAGGTGTGCCGATAAACCACGGATTATATCTAATTTCGTCCGACGAACAGTTGGGCATCCGGGATCCCCTGTTTCCAAAAGATCAGGATGTAATTCTCGGCGGCGCTCCGCTCTTTCATATTCTGGGTCAGACGTGCACCTTGGCCACAATAATTGTAGGTGGAGGCACCCTGGTCCTGCAACCAAGGGTGAATCTGGACGCGGTCTTCGATTCGATTGAGCGACACAAAGCCAAGAGCATGATAGGGGTGCCTGCCCTATATCGTATGATGCTGGAACACGATAGGGTCGACCAGTACGATCTCTCTTCGCTGAAATATTGCTTTTCCGGTGGGGATGTCCTCCCGGTGGAAGTCGGGAAACGTTGGAAAGACCGCTTCGGACTCGATATTTACCAGGGGTACGGGGCCACGGAAACCTGCGGCGGCATTACAATGAGTCCCACGGGCATAAAAAGCCCGCCATTGAGTATGGGATTGAAGGTCCCGAGCAAGGAAACAATGGTAGTGGATCCGAACACATTGGAACCGGTCAAAACCGGAGACTCGGGTGAGCTTTTGGTCTCTTCAGACAAGATGGTTCGCTCGTACTGGAATAAACCGGAAGAAACAGAAGCAGCATTCGTGACCATAAACGGCAGGCTCTGGTACCGAACCGCCGACATAGTTCGGCAGGATGATAATAGCTTTTTCTACTTTGTCGATCGCACTGTGGACACCATCAAACACAAGGGATATCGCATATCTTCGTCGGAAATAGAGGCCGTACTGCAGGAGCACCCTGCAGTTATAGAATCGTGTGTAGTTGGTGTCGCGGATGAAAAAGTGGGTGAAAGAATCAAAGCTTTTGTAGTGCTGAAGAAAGACATAAAAGGCATTACCGGATATGAATTAATCAAATGGTGCCGCGGGAGATTGATTGAATACAAAATCCCGCAATATATTGAATTCCGAGACATGCTTCCAAAATCAAAGGTCGGCAAATTATTACGTCGAGAAATCAGGACAGAAGAGAAGAAACGACTGGAAACCTAAAACCGTCGTCACCTCAATTGAGGTTTTGAATGTGCAGCTTTGCCCCCTGATCAAAATTATATCGAATCGAGTGTCCATTTTATGTATGGCATCGCATCACTTTTGAACAATCTCGTATAATCCGCTAACTACATACAATTTATAACGAATGATGTCTCGCACCGTGTTTAACTTTATATTCAACTTGGAAGATACATATCCCATGAGGATAGAATTCGTTGTGATCTTTCCCGGCCGTTAGTGGAAGCTGTATTAAGCCTTGGGTTTGGTCCTCGCTTCGCTCGTCCGGAGTCTCATGTATTTGAATCAAAAATAGTCCAATCGGGATGCGCAGGAATTCGTAAGAGCGCTCGACCATTGTGAATCGTCTTACTGGGGACAATTTATGAATGTGGCGAACAACTTGGAATCCTCGGCATTTTGCTTCCCGGACAGACCGGCTGTAAGCGAATCTGGAGTAGAGATAACCTACAGCCAACTCAATGATAACGCCAACAGGGTGGCAACAGGACTCCTCAGAATAGGTGTAGGATCAGGTTACCGCATTGGTATTTGCGCTCCAAATTCTATTGATTGGATCACTTTCTACTTCGGTGTCCTTAAGGCCGGAGCAGTGGCCATTACCCTTTCTAGCGTGCTCAGGAAGGACGAACTCACCCTTTTGCTGGAACACTCAAAACCGAGATTTGTTTTTACCACGGATGATAAGCTGGATCATCTGCAAGGGTTGCGGGGTTCGGCAGGGATAGAAAAGGTCATTAGCACCGGGGGGGATCTATCCCTGCCACAACTCATGGGCCTCGGCAACGGATCGTTCAAGGCCGTAGATCTGGACCGCACAAATGCTGCCGCTCTCCTTTATACCGGAGGCACTACGGGTGTCCCGAAAGGGGTGATGCTGACTCACGAAAACATAAATCATTCTAGTCACAACATCGTCTTCAATGAACGCTCCTCCGAGAACGATCGCGCCTTGTGTTTTCTGCCATTCAACCATGTTTTCGGTCAGATACACATCATGAACTCTACGATCATGAGCTGCGGCTGTGTGGAGATCCTTCCCTGTTATGACATGGATCAGGTCCTTTCATTAATGACGGCAGGACGGGTGACAAAATTCTTCGCGGTCCCGACAATCTATACTCGTTTGCTGGCAGTTGACGGACTCGAAGAAAAGATGGGCAAAGTTCGATACTGTTTTTCAGCCGCAGCCAGCATGGCCGGTGAAATAGTTCGTCAATGGAAGGAACTAAGCGGCCGCACGATCCATGAAAGCTATGGCATGACGGAATCAGCTGCACAAGTGACTTATAATCATTATTACAGACATGTCCTAGGGTCGGTTGGGACCGCGGTACCTGGCGTAGAAGTTCAAATAAGGGATTTTGACGGCAATCAGGTCGAACAAGGACATGAAGGAGAGATTTGCATCTGTGGGCCTAACATAATGGGGGGTTATCTGGACAATCCCGAAGAAACAAGAAAAGTTTTCTGGCCAAACGGCTGGTTTCGATCGGGAGATATCGGTCTTTTCGATGAAAATCATTATCTATATGTCGTTGACCGCCTGAAGGACGTGATAATAACAGGCGGTGAAAATGTGTATCCGCGCGAGGTGGAAGAGGTTACCTATCAGTTTCCAGCAGTGCAGGAATGTGCAGTTATAGGATTGCCCGATACAGAATGGGGCGAACGTGTAATGGGTTTTATCGTGCCTCGCCCTGGGAAACAGTTGGTTTTAGAAGATCTCAAGATTTTCTTAAAGAAAACTCTCTCTTCATTCAAGGTGCCTAAAGAATACGTCATTTTGGACGAGATGCCCAAGAATTCGGCCGGCAAAATCCTGAAGCGTGAGCTCAAGAAACAGTGGTCATAATCCTGTTAGGGTGTGGACTACTCGCCCGCAAGACATGGGGAACAAGATTACCTTTGATACGCATCATTTGTTCATGTTTCCTCCTGAAAAGGAGATCAGACGTGATTAAGCTGAATTGGGAAGGAGAGGTAAAATGAAGAGCATGTTTTTAGTAGTTTGCTTAGCGTTGCTGGCTTGCTTCATCCCGGCAATCGTCTTCTCAGCAGGCCCCACGACAGTTGCGGATACGAAAGGCCAGGAACCTCCCAAGCCCGAATTAGAGTTTTTGGCTCGTTTTTCTGTCGACCTTGTAGCCCCGATCTGGGAATTGGGGAAAACAAGTGATCTGGGAAAGCGCAGGATAATTCCGATCACTGGAGGCAAGTTTGAAGGTCCCAAACTCACCGGAGAAATTATGAACAATGGCGCAGACTGGCAAATTGTTACTGATGACGGTCTCGCAATAATCGACACTCGCTATCTTCTCAAAACTAACGACGGAGCTTACATTATGCTCCAGACTCGGGGGTATCGTTATGGTCCTCCGGAAGTGATGGCCAAAGTCGCCAAAGGTGAGGTGGTTGATCCCAAGGAATATTTCTTCAGGGTCTACACTCAGTTTGAAACGAGCGCTCCTCAGTACATGTGGCTTAACCGTGCCATGGGTTTCGGTATGGCCATGCGTTTGGGAAATGCCGTGGTATATGACGCTTATCTCATCAAATAACTCGGCTCCCCTGAGTGAGTATTTTCTTAACGGACAGAGATGTGAAGAACAGAGCGATATGTTATTGCAGATCAGAAGCCTGTCCTGTAGCCTGATGGTTCGAAAAATCTGGCAGATTGACTGAACAGGGCTTGTGCCACTCTTTACGCGCCAAATTTTGTGAGTTTCTTTGTGAGCTTTTCATTTCTAAAATTGTTATCCTGGGTGGAAAAAGCTCACAAAGAAAATCCTACAACCCATGAAATATTTTCAGCAGTGTAGGCAAAACTACGTTATTCCCGCTCACGGCGAAGACAGGAAGACACAAAACCTCAGCGCTCCACCGACAATTTGGTCAACCCCCACAGCCTGGCAACGCTACATCATGTCTCATCAAAGGGTCGTTTTTTGAGGCCAACTTTCGATTGATCCCTCTGTATGATTTCTCCTATCATTTTGGCCTCATTCCATCGTCTCAAAATCAAAGTCTCATGGCCTTGACAAAGGGTTGTGTTTATGAGAAGGCCTCCGGATTACCAGGAGGAAGGCCATGGGACAGTATATTGGATACGCGAGGGTCAGCACAAGTGATCAGGACTTATCTCTTCAGATAAACGAACTCAAAGCAGCTGGCTGTGAGCCGATTTTCACAGACAAGGTGAGCGGAGCGAAAAGCCACCGTCTGGGACTTGATGATTGCCTGAAAACCCTAAGAAAAGGCGACACCTTGGTGGTGTGGCGCTTAGATCGTCTTGGGCGCTCGATGCAACATTTGGTGTCCGTAGTCGAAGACTTGAAGACTAGGGGAATTGGTTTCAAGTCTTTGCGGGATGGCGCGATTGATACCACTACGGCATCCGGTGAACTTGTTTTCAATATTTTTGCCGCCCTTGCCCAGTTCGAGGCTGAGCTGATCCGAGAGAGGACACGAGCAGGGCTAGCAGCTGCAAGGGCTAGGGGTAGGAATGGAGGACGGAAGCCAGTTGCAGGGAATGATGCTAGGGTGAAAATGGCGAAGAAAATGAATGAGGATCGGAGCCTGAGCCCCAAGCAGGTATGTGAGAGTCTCAAGATTTCAAGGGCAACTTATTACAGGTACCTGTCGCTATAGGAAAAGCTTTCCGGATTCTTGAGATCGAAATCAAAACGACAGAGCGATTACAGCAGACCGTCACCCGAAGTATACGACGTAATATTCAATATCTTTGCAGAAAAATGGGCCTTGAAGGAGTCTGAACGAAGTGAGTCTGCAGGAACTTACAATGCATTCTGTCGAAGCTTTGGACGTCAACGGCTATCGACGAAGTTGTTTCGTGCACTCTCATTCGTCAAAAGCATGAAACTAACACCCATTGGCGTCCTCTTTCCAGGATTCGGCTATACCGGCCCTATGCCGCTCATCTATCATCCAGGATAATTGCTACTCGGTCCGGCGCTGACATTTTTGTCCTGGATACAATTATTCCGAGCGGCGCACAGCGCGGGCTAAGAAGCGTTCCACCACGCTGCCAATGAGCTTCCAAGTTTGGTCACGAATAGCGTCATTAGGTGTCTGCTTCAGCCCTGGATTACACCAGAATTTCCTATATCATCAGGGGCTGATACCTTATTTAGTCCTTCTGCTGCAGTTGTCATTTCGGCTTCAACAGTTCCTCATCAGCCTCAACATCCTCGCCTTCTTCCAGAACGTCACCGATATAAGCCCCAGGTCGAGAGCCTCTGTCAGGAATCGGGTCAAAGGCGCTAATGATGCACAGAAGGGCCAACAAGACAAGCGGACCCATCTCGGTCTTTTGACAAAGATGGGGCTTGCGACGTGACGTTCCAGTGTTTTCCCTGGCCGGGGCCTATCAAGTTGCTCTTGGTGAGGGGGCACAGTAGAGATTATGGTTGACTGGGAATGGAACGGTGAGTTAGGTTCCGAACCGGCACAATATAGGCCTTTTCGGCAACGTGACGACCACCTTGCTGGACGGTATCTTGCAAGCGAGGATTGAGGTCATCGCAGTGCCAAGACGAGAAGCAATGGAGCCAAATCCGTTAAGGAAGAGATCGATGCACCTTAGCAGAATTGAAATCCGTAATTTCCGAGGCATCCCGTCAATTGTGCTTGAATGCCATGAGGGATTGAACGTCATCATTGGAGAAAATAACACTGGGAAGACCGCCATTCTGGATGCACTTCGTCTGTGTCTGAATTTTGCGCAAGAAAGGCGTGATATTTACTTAACTCCGGAGGATTTCCATATTGGACCTGACGGGAGTTCAGCGGAGTCAATCGAGGTTCACCTCACCTTTTCCTGTCCGACTGTAGGGCAGCAGGGCGTCTTCGTTGAGCTGCTCCGCATCAACTCGCATAGTGAACCCGAGATCCAACTGCACACACGCTTCACTTACGAAGGCGACCGTATACGCCGTAGATTTTGGGGCGGAGAGCACGAAGGCCAAGACATCCACTATGGGGTCATGGAACTTTTTTATCTGACCCATCTTGGAGCCTTGCGTGACGCGACTAGAGACTTATCACCAAGCAAGGGCAATCGTCTCAGCCAATTGTTCCTGAAGATGGTCCACGACAAAGATGAACGTTTGAGGTATGCGAAACTCATCAACGATCAGATAACCGCCATCGACGAGTGGCAAACCCTGCTAACGAATGGACAGGAGAAGATCAAATTGCACCTTAAGGCAGTCGCTCTTCAGGACGACCCGACGGATGTTCATATCCATTTTGTTGAGAGTGACTTCAGGAGGATCGTTGAGGGATTGCGCATGAGGCTTCCAAGGGAAAGTGATTCTGGGCCAGAGGTCAAGGATTCTGAATCAGAGCCCATGGCCTTCGAGATATTACAAAACGGTCTTGGAGCAAACAACTTGATATATATAGCCACTGTTCTTGGTGACTTGTTGGAACGCAAAGAGAGAGACCCTCATTCCTACGCAGCTCTTCTTATCGAAGAACCTGAGGCTCACCTTCATCCACAGTGGCAAAATGTTTTGTTCAGTTATCTTCGTGGATTTGGCGAGAAAGGTGTCCAAGTCTTCCTTACCTCTCATTCACCGACGATTACAGCGAAGACCGATATAGATTCTATCATCGGTCTTACTCGGTCCCATCATACAGTTCGCAGTACATCTTTACGGAAAATAAATCTCACCACCCGGCACAAAGCACAGCTACAACGCTTTCTCGACGTTACCAAGTCACAATTGTTCTTTGCAAGGTCAGTGATACTTGTGGAGGGCATATCCGAATCGCTGTTGTTGCCGGCCTTTGTCAGGCTCCTGGGGGACGAATACAATTTAGAAAAGAGCGCTGTTGAGATAGTGAATATCAACGGAGTTGCGTTCGAACCTTTTGCGAGCCTTTTCAAAAGCACAGGTGAAGAGAAACGCCTTTCGGTACGATGCTCACTCCTGACTGATGAAGACAGAAAGAGTGGAAACGACGTCAGTAACCGCGCCCAGAACGCAAAGGCTCTGGAAGGCGGTCTCTTGCGCGTGTTCTTAGTTCCAGAGACTCTCGAATATGAACTTTTCCGTCATAACGAAGCTCTTGTCAAGGCGTGCTATTCCGAACTTCATCCTCAAACGAACTTGGATTTCACAGGGGATGAGCACAGTCGAGCTGTGGCATTTGCGGAGAAGGTGGCAGCGAACAAGGACAAAGGGCTTTTCGCACAGATTCTTGCGACTAAAATTGAATCGGACAATACCTACGCAACTTTCAACGTTCCCGATCAGATTAGGCGTGCTTTGCGCTGGGCCATTATGGGAGAGGACAATGGAGCCAACTGACAGGCAGAAGGACGCTATTTTCCGTAGATCTGGTCTCTTCACCGTCCGTGCCTGTCCCGGTAGCGGAAAGACTTACACTGTCGCCGCTCGACTGAACAGGCTACTGCATGAGTGGCATATGCTACACTGCGGGATTGCGGCTCTATCGTTCACAAATGTTGCTTGGAAACAGATTTCCGCCTATCTGGTGGACAAATGCAACCTACGAGGTGGCGTGTCGTATCCCCATTTCCTCGGAACAATAGATAGCTTCATCAACACATACATCTTTCTGCCTTTTGGACATTTAGTGCTTGGATGTTCAGGTCGGCCGAAGCTTACCGGTCCTCCTCACGATGACCACGAGCCCATTAACTCATGGCTTTGGTGGGGGAAAGATAACGCTATCTGCAATCAGAAAGGCTGCAAGCTTAATGACCTGACGCATGATAGCTCAGGTAGGCTCGTTCATCTCCGCGAAAAGAATAGAGGTGACGCGTGCGCACACACCCCAAGTCCACCCTGCAAAAGCCGAAAACTCATTTTCCACAGGCGTGGCTATGCAACTCAGTCTGATGCAAATTACTTCGCACTGAGGCTGCTGAAGGAATATCCGGTCCTAGTGAAAGCCATAGTTGCCAGATTTCCCGTGCTCATGATTGATGAAGCACAAGATACGTCTTCTGTTCAAATGGCTGTTCTGGATACTCTGATCGATGGTGGACTACAGGAAGTCATGCTTGTGGGAGATCCGGACCAGGCTATCTATGAGTGGCGGGAAGCTGAGCCACGTCTGTTCGTACAAAAATGTGAAGCATGGGCAGACAATTCTCTCGAACTTGAGGAAAACTGGCGAAGCACCCAGGCCGTTTGTGTTTTCGCGAACTACTTGTCATCAACAAAGAATGGCATGCATGCAGTGAATCCCGATTTGAGCTGTCACTGCGACACGGGAGTGGAAATCTGGAATTACTCCAAGGAAGACGAACTTCCAACACTGCTCCGGCAGTTCACCGAGAGGTGCAAGGTTGAAGGCATTGACCCCAAAGGGGCTGCAGTATTAACTCGGGGGCAGGAGCTTCTCAACTCTATAACACCAGGCGCAGCCGCACAGTACGGCGTCTACCCATGGAAAGATACTGTCACGAGGGGGCTTGCGCAAGGCAAGTCCCTTTTCGATCACGGCAGTTTCAGAGATGCTTTCAAAATGGTTGAACGTGCCCTCGTAATGCATATTAGCGGAAAGAGCCCGTTTGAGAGTAAACATCGACAAGGCATCATAGATGAAAAAGGTTTGACAGAATGGCGGGCAAGCATTTTTGAGCTGCTTTCATGCCTTCCGACAACTGGTTGTTTACTTGGCGATTGGGTTCGACAAACGCATCCTGTTCTTGAGGTGACGCCCCACTTTAAGGAATTGACCCTGAACATCAAACAGAATAGCAAAAAGTGTCGCTACAGCGATCTAAATTTTCAAGATGTCTTTTCTTGCCAAGAGCCTGACGGGCAGAGCGAGCATTGTTATTACGGGACAGTCCATTCCGTAAAGGGACGGAGCTTAGATGCTGTGTTTCTCGTACTGAAAAGAAAAGCCGGCACAGGGGCAACCTATGTCAATTTGCTTGACAAAAACATCTCTGAGAATGAGGAACTTCGTATTCTGTACGTTGGCATGACTAGAGCTTGCAGACTTCTGATCCTTGTTGTTCCTGCGCAAGATGCGCGGCGATGGAGAGAGCATTTCCATCTGGAAGAGGCAAAATCCTTTCGGTCGTGATACGGACAGTTGTGTGCTTATAGAATTGTCGAGGGCCTAGCAGTCAGAGGCTAATCCGCGAATGGAATCTTTCCCTTCTTTAATAGCTTGCTGAAAGATATGTCTTCTTTAGAACGTCCCTATGAGACAATCTGTGATGTAACAACCTTTATTATAATCACTGCGATACCCCTAATTCTACCCAGGCGCGCCGACGCCGTCAAAATTATGGTCTTGATATCTCCCGCTCTGCTCTCTTTTACGTCGGTTCCTCGCTGTGTGGGTTCATTCAAATACATGTCGTCTCCGACGGACCGCATGATTGATTTGCCCGGGCTCTTGACAAATCTCTAGTTCTATGGCCTACTTAGATCCGCGCCGATTTGATCCAGATTGCGGGCGCCGAACAAATTCAGCTAAAGCGGAACGGAAAGGTAAATCTCCCGTGCGTCCCGTCCGGCTTTGCTGCGGCGGGTTTTCTGGTTCTTGGATAGGGATCTCCTGAGGGTCGGGAGGCGCCTTACTCCATAGACGCAAACTGAAACAAACCTTAACGATGTGAATCAGCTGAGGTTCCGCCGTGGCAGTTGCCGCTAGTGAGGTTACTATGGTCCGTATACGAGCGAAGGTCAGATCCGAGGCCGACGCACCAAGGCAGACAGCGGTTAGCCTTAATGATGAGCGCACAAGTTCAGAAAAAACTGCTCACTTTCCTATTCCCGATTCCATTGAAATTGAGGGAGGGCATAGAGGAGGGTATCTGCTCATTCATGTTTACTTGCGTGAAGGCCCATTCATACATACCTGGCATTCGACGCTTCAGGAAGCCAAGGACGAGGCGAAGCAAGACTTCTCCATCCAGGACGACGAATGGGAGCTTATGGCTGAGGAAGAGTCTTAGAGTTCAATAGAAGACCCTTTTCCTCATCCGGCTACATGGAGGTTATATGCGCGTCAGGAATTATGCTGGCTCTTTATCTACACAAGACAGGTCTCAATGCTTTATGTTGAGCCGTGTCCTGCTCTATATGCATCGCCTTTTGGCTCGTTACCCGAAACCGGACCATGAGATTCTGGAGACTATCCACTGGTTACTCGGGTCTGAGATTGTCGAAGAAGATGTGCTGCCCCTTGTTTCCATGATGAATGGCGCAGTAATAAGAGGACGTTTTGAATCAGATATAGAAGAAGAGATTCATAACCCCCACGATTTTGCCTATGTAATGGATCAGGTTTTACGCAAAAGTCGCAGAAGTGAACAGCTCGCCATTGTCGATCTTCTCAGGGACCTGCTCAACAAGAGGATGAATCAACTTCAATACTCAGGCACGTCCGATATTGAGAAGAATCTGGACACACTTCAGGAGATGTTCGGTTTGAGTGAGCTGGAAAAAGAGATTTGTCTATTCCTTTTCGTACTGTCAATATTTGACGAGGTTCAGAGCCTTTTTCAATACCATCTCCAATGCGACCGTTTTTCCGGCAGGAATTGTCTAGCAACCATTCTGGTTTCTAACGGCTCGGCAATAGCCGAGGCCCTTTCAGGGAAGCTCTCCAAGATCGGAATAGTAGAGCCTGATCGCGGCCGCTCTATTTGTATGGATTCCGGTTTTGTGAATCTACTGCAAAACCCGTCTGGCAGCGACATCAGAACCGAATTCTTCCGTCAGGTGCATCCTGACCCAGTTCCTCTGGATGCCCATACGGTGGACCCGCAGGTTATCGAGCATATCCTTCATTCGCTCAAGGCAAAGCCATTGAGTTCTACGCACATCATTTTCTATGGTCCGCCAGGTACAGGCAAGACGAGCCTAGCGTACGGCATTGGCAAGAAACTTGGGCTACCGATTTATCTTGTGGAACACGGTGGGAAAGAAAAGCATTGGAAAAAACAGGCCGCATTCACGGCGTGTGTAAACATGGCAAGCCAGGGAGAAGGGGCACTCGTTATTGCTGATGATGCCGACAATGTGCTCGGCACCCGCCAGTCCTGGCTCTTCTTTGGTGAGACCTCTGACAAAAGATGGCTTCATGACATTCTTGAGACGCCAGGGGTCCGAATGATCTGGACGGTCAATTCCATTACTCAAATAGAGGAATCCGTTGCTCGCCGTTTCTCTTACAGCTTGGGCTTCAAACCTTTCAGCCGCGTCCAACGAAAACGCATTTGGGAGACCATTCTCAGAGATTACCGTCTCGACGGCTATTTCAGTAGCGCTGACACAGACAATCTAGCTCTCAAATTCGAGGTCAGCGCCGGCGTGATTGAACAATCAGTTAAAAAGGCGTCGGAGATAGGATCGGACACCAAGGATGAGATTCTTAATGCTATTACTCTTTCTTTAGAGGCCCACCAGAGCCTTATCAACGGCGGACATAAATCTGCCGTGTGGGCAAGATTGATCCTCATGGTTTTGCTCTGGAAGGCTTGAACGTATCTGGCGTCGATCTCACCAGCCTGTTGAAAGAGCTGGAGGCCTTTGACAAATATCTCAAGAATCCTACCGGCGACGAGCCGGTCCCCATGTCCCTTCTTTTCTTTGGGGTTCCCGGATCCGGGAAAAGTCATATGGCCCGTTTTATTGGACAACATCTAGGCAAGGAGATCGTTTTCAAAAGGGCCAGCGATATTTTGTCGAAATGGGTAGGCGAGACCGAGCAGAACGTGCGTGCTTGCTTTGAAGAGGCCGCTGAGAAAGAAGCCATATTGGTGATTGACGAGCTAGACAGTCTCGTCGGTAACCGCGGGAGGACATCATATTCCTGGGAGATCAGCCAAATAAACGAGTTTCTTACTTCGATGGAATCCCATCGCGGAATAGCGATATTTACCAGCAACAGATTGATGGACTTGGATCCAGCTGCTCTTCGTCGTTTCACACATAAAGTTGAATTCCATTATTTGAAGCCGGAAGGCATCGGGCTCTTCTACAATAAGATTCTCGCATCTTTAGTAGGCTCAGACCTCGAAAAATGCCTCGAAAACGAGCTCAAAAACATTCAGTACCTAACTCCCGGCGATTTCAAAGTTGTTAAAATCAAATTTCAGTTCAAAGCTCCCGAGGAAATTTCCCATAAGGCTTTGATAACGTCCCTGAAGGAAGAGGCGAAACTAAAGCTGATCCATTCTGGTAAGAAAGCAGTTGGATTTTAACCGGGGGCTGAAAATTTTGCATCATATGGCAGTTATGAAAGGAAGGACAGATGCCAAAGCAAAAGGATGAGCGTGAAACCACCTTAGCAGCGGTTCAGCCGCTGAGCGATATTGTCGTGCCTGCTCCGGACTCGGGATTTCTAGGTAGATTCCTGGACGAAACGGAAAATATGCTGAGAGCCAGGGCCATGCGAATGAGTGGTCTGCTTCGCACACTCAACGAATCCGGACAGCGAACCGAGCTTTTATTGAGAAAAGCAGCGGAGCGAATGGAAGCGGCTCATTACAAACTTGAAAGGGATTTGCAAAAGGCCGGCTTGATGCGTCCTCTAAACGGAGATGAGGCTGATGAAGGGCAAGCGGAATGATTCCCTGTTTCCCCTCAGTTACATTAGGGCTGTGAGAATGCATGTGGGATGGTCTTTTAAGCACCGAGAGAATAACGTGGCTCAAAAAGAAGCCATGCCTTCGTACTATGCTGTTCTTCGCACTACATAGAATTATGCTCGAGGTGCGGTAAGCGCTCGCGATTTGTTCATGAGCGATCTGGCAGCTCCATCTCAAGGATGGCCGAGCTCAGCGATTTGCCATGCTGGTCGAGAGCTAAGGTTCTGGTCACACCTCCACCTAGGGCACCATGCATTACAAAGTTGAGCGCCCCCACATTGGGTAGGGTATATCGAATGACTTCTCCCTCAACTATTGTTCCAAAGAACTCCTTCACCCGCTCAGCCGTCACATTTCGTTCCAGAAGCGGGTAGTCTTCCTCCCGATAAGCGATTACCGATATGTTTGCCGTGTTCCCCTTATCTCCCGTCCTTGAATGCGCCAATTCCTGCAGCTTCATCTTTATAACACCTCGTAATGGACTTCCGGTGTGACCAGGTTTCTGGGTATTAGGGTGGAGACCATGGCGATGACTTCCCGGGCAGCCTTCATTACACCTCCTCCACCTGCAGGGCCATTAGTATAAAGGGTCTCCACTTCATTGCCGACTCGCACTGCCTCTTGCATTTTTGACGTCCGGCCTGCAACTCTTAACCGCACTTCATATGGTTCGTGTGAAGTACGGGATAAAGAGAAGCCGTGCAGAGCATCTATGCCGATCAGATCCGCCCGGACCTCTGTGCACTCTACCGCTGTGAGTTCTAGCCTCTCAAGGACTATTTTGCTCGCGAGTTTCGCCCTCTCGACTGCGCCGGGACCTGCATAGCTGATCTGCCCCTCGCCTATGTAGCTATCGAGATAACCGATGCAAACCTTAAGTGTATCCGTCTTTGGTCTTCCGAGGCCCCCTAGCACCATAACTTCGTCTTTACCAACTTGCTTGAGGACAACGCTGGAAAAGTCGGCCACCACGTCCGGGGTTATATAGAAGGATGGGTCGTGTATTTCGTAGAGCAATTGTTCCTTGCAGGTCGAGGGGGTCACCATGCCCCCTGAGCCGGACACCTTTGTGATGAGCGCGACGCCATCCTCAGAGACTTCCGCAATAGGGAAGCCCAGCCTACTCAGGTCCGGCACGTCCTTATGCCCTGGATCGGCAAAGTAGCCACCAGTCACCTGGCCTGCGCACTCAAGCAAGTGACCGACAACGATTCCCTTTCCGAGAGTGTCCCAGCTTTCCCCATTCCAGTTGAACTCATATATGAGTGGCGCAAGGAACAGGGATGGATCCGCTACGCGACCAGTAATGATAACGTCGGCCTCATTTTTCAAGGCTGTCACAATCGAGTCCGCCCCTAGGTAAGCATTGGCGGAGACCAAACGCTCACCGAGATCCCTAACCTTCCCGCCGTCTTCGCTGACCGAATAGTCCCCTTGCCGGATGATGGAAAGCACATCATCTCCCGTGACAGCAGCGATTTTGAGGCCCTCGATTTTGAGCCTCTTTGCAACTTCGACTGCCTTTCTCATTCCGCCCAACGGGTTGGCAGCGCCCATATTCGTAATAATCTTTATTCCTTTTTCGTGGCAGACAGGGAAAACCTTCTCCATCCGCTCCACCAGGAGGGGATCATAGCCCTTCTCTGGATCTTTCATTTTTAACTGCTGATCGATAGCGATTGTCCTCTCGGCAAGGCACTCAAAAACCAGGTACTTGATATTGCCCTTTTCCGCCAACTCAACAGCAGGCTCAATTCGATCCCCAGAGTAACCGGCACCTGAACCAATCCTAATTTTTCGCATTGTTACAACCCCATAGGTTTTTGGCGATGACTAAAATGGGAATACCCCTATGGCTGCGCAGGTAATGGTCATGAGTATCGATGCAGCCCAGAGGAATGGTATTGAAAACTTTTGATGCTCTCCCAGTTCCACACCTGTCAAACCTGTGATCAAGAACGTCGCCGGCGTTAATGGGCTGACTGGGAATCCAACTGTCATCTGCCCCATTAGCGAAGCCTGAGCAACTGCTATGGGTGCAACCCCCAGCATCTTACCCATCTCAGCGATCACAGGCATGACCCCAAGGTAGTAGGAGTCAGGATCCAATAGCAAACTCAGGGGCATAGAGATAAGGCCTAAAACAAACGGAATGTGGTGTGCCAAGGACTCTGGAACATAGGAGACCCCTGCCTTTGCCATGGCTGTTATCATGCCTGTCCCCGTCATGATGCCTACAAATGCTCCTGCAGCCAATAGGATGCTGCCCATCATCAGCGCAGCTTTGGCATGAGCATCGACCCTCGCCTTCTGCTGATCCACGTTAGGATAATTGAATACCATTGCGAGAATAACGCCCACCATAAACATGGGCGCGGCATCGACCTTCCCGCTTATCATTAGACCTATAACAACCAAGGCCAACACTACGTTAACCCAGAACATCCTGGGACGTCTTAAAGCCTTCTGTTCTTCACTCAGCTCATGCTTTAGAACAAAGTCATCAGCGACGCTGTTTACCAGACCTAGCAGTCGAGCCTCCCGCTTGCCTAGTAAGCCACTATAAACGTGAATGCGATGCCTACTAGTTGCGGGATTACAATAGGAGTAAAAATTTCCGTGGCCGAAAGGTGAAGCACTGCAGCTGATCGCAAAGTTGGTCCCGTCCAGGGCAGATAGTTTACGCCGGCGGCCATGGACACCATAAGGCACAGGAGCCTTTTATCCATTTGCAGGCGTTCATAAATCGGCAACATTGCGGGAATGGTGATTAAAAAGCATACAGCCCCGGAACCGTCGAGATGGATGAGCAAGGCCAACAGTGCTGTTCCCATGAGTATCCGGTGTGGTTTTGCACCAACGGTCTTAAGAATTCCCTTGATAATCGGATCAAACACGCCTGCATCGCTCAACACACCGAAAAAAATGATCGCAAAAACAAACATAGCCACAACCGGCGCTATGTTCTTGATCCCATTGATGATGAATTTTCCGATCTCAAGCTGGAATCCGGCACAAATGGCACCGATAATTGGAACCGCGACTAGAGCCGTCAGCGGCGACAACTTTTTTGTGATAATAGCCGCCAACAAAACCAAAATAGTTAATAGACCGGTGAGAGCAATCATCGCAGGCAGCCTCCTTCAATGCGGCTATTAACACAACATCAGATAGGACCGGCGCAAGACTTGCTTGTCGCCATTGTTCTAGCAATTCTTATGCCTTTAGGCCCGTGGTGAGAAATGTAAATAATTTGAATGAATGGCCTCCCTCTGGAATACGCAAATTCCAGGATTTTTGAATAAGCGGTTGTTGTGTGGCGAAGCCGTGCTTCGTAAATGGACTGTTAACGAGTTCTAAAAAGCTGGAAATATTGAAGCTGATTTCTAATGTTTTAGAATGGTGACTTTCAGGAAATGGTTACCGAGAAGATAGCGAGAGGCGGAATTAGCCGCACACGACCTCAAGAAGCATGTTTTGAGTTTGTGGGGAGGGGCAGTAAAACACTTTTTACACAAAAGGGGGACCCGGAATGCTCCCCCGAATTATCCCATATTGTTTCATCCCTTTTTGATCCCTAGGCTCTTCATTTTGTTGTACAGAGTGGCAAGTGAAATTCCGAAGGCGCTAGCAATTTTCTTTTTGGACGAAAGATCAAAGCCGCACAGCCTTAGCCTGCTTTCGATGGCTCCTTTCTCCACGTCTCTGAGGATATCGGCCAGCGTGCGCTTTGGCTCTTCCAGAGATCCAACTTCCGACTGCAGCTCCTTGGGAAGGGCATCCGCGGTGATAATCGGGCCTTCGGACATATTTGCCGCAAATGCGACTGCATGGATCAGTTCCCGCACATTTCCGGGCCATACATAATTAGAGAGCCTGGGATAAACCTCAGGCGAAAAAACGAAATCTTTTCTTGATCTATTGCACAACCTTTCCAGAGTGCTGTCTGCAATTATCCGTATATCCTCGCCACGCTCTCGTAGGGGTGGAAGATGGATGTTCATAGCGTTCAAGCGATAAAACAAGTCCTCCCTGAAATGCCTTTCCGCGACCATCGCGCGAAGGTCCCGATTGGTCCCTGCAATCACCCTGATGTCTACCTCGTATTCCACTGTCTCCCCGATTCGCCGAATCGTCCCCTCCTGGAGTGCTCTCAAGAGCTTGGATTGCATGTCCACGGGAAGCTCGGCGATCTCATCAAGGAAGATTGTCCCTTCGTCAGCGACTTCGAACAGGCCTACTTTCCCGCCTTTCCTTGCCCCTGTGAAAGCGCCGTCTCCGTAGCCGAAAAGCTCGCTCTCAATCAGCATCGAGGGCAATGCAGCACAACTGACCGGTACGAAAGGCCCCTTGTGTCTTCTGCCTGCACTGTGGATGGCGTGGGCGAACACCTCTTTCCCCGTGCCGCTCTCTCCGGTAATCAGTAAGTGATTTTCGGCAGCGGATAGTCTCTTTGCAAGGCTTACGGTCTGCCGTATGGAATCGCTTACTCCGAGGACATCGTCAAATGTATACTTTGCTCCATAGGCCAAGTGAACAGCTGATTTGAGACGATCCGCCCTGTTCTTGAATTTCTTCAGCTCCGACGATAGGCTCTGAACCTCCGTAATGTCCTTCACTACTGAAACACCGCCGACGATTCTACCGTCAATAATGATTGGCGCCATATCGACTACATATTCGATATTGCCCTCCCGCCGGAAGACCCCTTCCCTGGGTCTCCCCGTCCGAATGACTTCTGGGAGTATAGCTCCAGGCCTAACGTCCAGGAGAGGTCGTCCGACGATTTCGTCATACCCCACTCCCGTAATCCGCGTATATTCCGGGTTTACGTACCGCACTACCGCCGATTCATCCGCCACAAGGATCCCGTCATATATAGAATCGAGTATGCTGAAGCACCATGTCACTGTTTTCTGATCTGAAAAAAGGAATCCTTGGGAATTATTAGCAGGTGGCACGTCTCCACTAGCTGAGCCCTTATGATCGGCTTTGCGTAGCATCGGCCCAACTTTAAACCTTTTGGATAGAATTATCCCCAAATGGAAAATCGGACATCGAATGACTTTATGATATACCTTTCACTGTTGAGCGGCACGGAAAATTTGATTTGGGCCATTAAGAAATTATGGTTTGTTCGTCCAATGTGGGCCGTTTATGTCTATATTTTAAGTACTTAATTCTACGGGGATTCGCTCGTGTTGGCAATGGTCGATGCGTCAAAACGACTCCAATCTTGATTTCTCAAAATCCGTGGGCTGAATTGCGCTCACCATCAAAGGCGACCTGTCGCAATCGCAATAGTATTCTGGGAAATGCTAATTGACATGAATATCCTGTCGCTGTGGCATGGCAGTAGCGAGACTGGAGATAGGATGGTGTGTTCGTGTAGCACAAAGGACCGGCCAAAAAAAGGGACCATACCAGGTGGGAAGCGATGCCCTACCCATTTTGCAACTTCAGATATAGTTCGAGGGCAGAAGCGACATGGCAACTGAAAAATCCATCTAGTTCCCGTACCCTCAGATAAAGGGCTTCGGGAAGGCTAAGACTGATTTTCCTGTGTGTGCGTCCCTTATGTCCTCTTCCAGGACCTGCGCCACTGGTCTTGATAGCCATTTCATTTACGAGAGACTGCAATCGGGCGTCAATGAGGTTTTGAACTCTTTTCTTGAAGCTTTCGCCCCTAATCATCATTGTTAATTCCTGATCTACCGATTCCTGAACTGCGTTTTCTATCGCGGCTGATATAGTGTCATTGATATAGTTCATCAGATCATAATCGATTGCAAAGTCTCGGTTCGGTCTTGCTACGGTTCGGTTCATGATTTCCACCCTTACATTATTGCCGGAATCCGGCTGGAGTCAGGTGAAAGACGAATTCATCGTCGCACTTCGGTATGACCGCAGGTGTGGTTGGTTTTGCTGTCTTCTAGGTATACCCGCAGGAGCAGCCCTTTTTCAGATTGGGGCTGACGGCATAATGTTCACAGATGAATATGTGTGATGGAGGGGACTTAACGCCCACTGTACCGGACCGTTCGTCCATGAGTAAGAGTGCTGATAAGCAGGAAGTTCCGCCTCCGCAAAAGGCTCTTCAGGCCACAATCAAGAGCAGCCGTGTAATTGGTTCTACTCGCCTCGGTATTGCGGTTTTATATCTTTACCGAATGACCGGAATCTTCCCAGCGAACATTTTGCTGTGGATAACTTGCTGGAATCGCGCACGTTTATTATAAGTATTATGTATTACGAAAATAACTGAGTCTAGAGTGCACAATAATGGTTGACATGGCGCGAATATGTATTAATAAGTGCTCGTAGAGGTGTCTATGGGCACAATATGCGCGGAAAGGAAAGGC
>JBKQRG010000208.1:0-23407 GCA_052144015.1 Desulfomonilaceae bacterium | reverse complement strand
GAACGGAATCCTCTTCGAGCCATCAAGAAATACATCGCCGTTCGTCGGAAACTCTTTTCCGACAATCTACCCCTCATGCGCCTGTATTTTGCCGAAACCAGAGGAGCGAGCTTCAACATAAGAGCCGGGTTGGACCAAGACCTTCTTCGGCTTTACGATGAGGGAATTGAGAAATTGGCCTCGATCTTTGAGAAAGGCATCAAAGATCATGTGTTCCGGAGTCTTGATCCCTATCAGATGGCCCTGGCGCTTGACGGAACGATCAACGCTCTTCTTTTCCGGATGATGAATGATCCTGCCCGATTTCATGAGGGGGATAACCTGTCAACTGCCGCGGACATTTTTTTCAGAGGGGTGCTGAGTAAGTGAGAAATCGTATTTAAGTCACACCTGCGTCAATCAACTTCAAAAGAGGCCCAACCACGGAAAGGAGACCACTATGGGGGAAAAGAAGGCAGAGATCGGTGGGAATTCTTTTGAGGAAGGGCAATCGTTCGATTTGGCATCACTGTTAGAGGAAGGTCCAACCTTGCCGGATGGCGTTGACATGAGAGAACTTCAAGCGACCGCATTGGGTAAACTCCTGGCTGCCGTGCCGATCCCTGCGCTATTGATTGATCCATTGTTGCGCATAGTCTTTGCCAACCCATCTTGCAGGCGAATAAGCCTGCAACCTGAGAAACTACAAGGTCTATCCCTCTCAACATTGTTTCCCGACGAACCTGTTATGACAAAAATCCAACTGCTGACGGAAGAAGTCTTTACCGCAGGAAAATCCCAGGTTCTTGACACGGCATTTCAATTTACAGAACAGAGGATGTGGGGTCGCCTCTACCTTCAGGCTATGAGGTTCGGAAATAATAAGTGGATGGTGCTCCTCGTGGAAGACCTTGGCCATGAAATAACTCAGATCTTGTGGAGTCAGCGATACCACTATGAATTCCAGAAGGAAATCGTCGAGCGCGGGCGTGCGGAGAAATTGCTATTTGATAATCGGCAGAGGCTTGAGCTTGCCTTGAGAGGGGCGGATGTGGGTGTATGGGACTTTGATCTGCAGAAAGACAAAGTGTTCGTCGATCAAACGTGGGCCGACATCTTTGGTTATTCCCCCGATGAATTTGAGCCCAGCGTAAGTTTCTGGCGCAACCTCATTCATCCAGACGACAGCCAGAGATTACTCAAGGCTTGGAATGACCATCTCGAAGGACCTGCAGGGTGCTTTGAGGCTGAGCACCGCATCAGGACCAAGTCCGGTGAATGGAAATGGCTGCTGGCTCGGGGAAAAGTTGTGGAACGAGATGAAGACGGCAAGCCGTTGAGGATTTCGGGCGTAGTGTTTGACGTCACGGATCGCAAGTGTACTGAAGAAAAACTGCTTCAGATGTCGAAAGTGTTTATGGATGCGATAGATCCGATTTTCATCAGGGATTTGGAAGGCAACGTGGTTGATCTGAATCGAGCGGCTGAGCAGACCTATGGCTGGAGCCGGGCCGAGTTGATCGGCAAGAGCATGAAGACAATCGTACCTCCGGACCTTCACGCGCGGGCAGAGGAGTTCCATGAGCGCTGCAAGCGGGGAGAAAAGGTTGAGAATGTGGAGGCCACTCACGTAACAAAGTCCGGAGCGACCGTGCCGGTCGTGCTCAGTCTCTCACTCTTGACCAACGAAAGAGCCGAGCCGGTGGGCATAGCCACCATAACCAAGAACCTAGGCGATCTCAAGCGCACGGAAGAGATGCTTCGTGCTCAGACGGAGGCGCTCGGACGCAGTAACAAGGATCTGGAACAATTTGCCTATGTGGCAGCTCACGACCTGAGGGAACCGCTCATTGGAATTGCAGCGTACGTAAAGATCTTGCAAAGGCAGTATAGAGAGAGACTCGACGCACAGGCCCATAAATTCATCTCCCGCACACTTAATACCATCACTCGTATGGATTGTATCATTCAAAGCCTATTATCGTATTCCCGTCTGGGCAATGAAGCGCGGAACTTGGAGCTGATTGACTGCAATGTCGCTCTGGCCAGGGCTCTGTCCAATCTAAGATCAACAATGGAAGCAACCGGGGCCACCGTGATGAGTGACTCACTTCCGACAGTGATGGCCAATCCGTCACTGCTCGTGCAGGTATTTCAGAACCTTGTAGGCAACGCAATCAAGTTTGCCGGCGATGAACCCCTTAAGATTCGTATCGGTGCGTCAAGGGAAGAGAGCGAATGGAGGTTCTTTGTCAAAGACAACGGCATCGGGATCGAACCACCGTATTTCGAGCGAATCTTTCGTATTTTTCAGCGGATTGATTCAAGCCCGGAACGTCCTGGAACCGGTATAGGATTAGCCAACTGCAAAAAGATTGTGGAGCGTCACGGAGGACGGATCTGGGTTGAATCCAAGCCGGGTAAAGGCTCGACGTTTTTCTTCAGCATCCCGCATTGGACGACTTCGGACACGTAAGTGGGAATCAGGCTCGAACGGATAAAGAGGGCTCTTGACGATGGCAAATCGAGCCAAGATGGGGCCTTGGGCACCTTGAGGGCATTCACAATGAGTCATTAAGACACGTGGCGGTGGCAAGACCGCCGCACAATTCAGATCCAAAGGAGATAATCCTATGTCAAAGATTA
Source organism: Desulfomonilaceae bacterium (assembly GCA_052144015.1). Taxonomy (GTDB): domain Bacteria; phylum Desulfobacterota; class Desulfomonilia; order Desulfomonilales; family Desulfomonilaceae; genus DATJPW01. Next base: position 20,782 of record JBKQRG010000208.1, on the reverse strand, counting down.
GGGAAATCAGGGAAGCCATTGACACGAAACTGGATAAATGGCAAGCCACCGCGACAGCGGCCGAGGCCCAACTGCAACAAACCAAAGAGCAAGCCCTGGAGGAACTCGAAGCTCGGAAGAAACGATTGAAAGAGACGCTGGAGGCGTTCAAGTCGGAGGTGGCGAAGGCCAAAGGGATCGCAGATGAAAAGAAAACCGAAATCCAGGCCCGGTTCGAGGATTTGCAGGTTCAACTGGCTTTGGGTAAAGCTGAGGCGAGAGATGCATTCGAAGCCCAGAAGGAAAAAATCCAACGCTCAATCGACACTCTGGAAACCACTATTGATCATGAGCTGGAGGTTGCCGGCCAAGCCATTGATGAATCGTTAAAAAAGGCTGCCAACACGTTCATCGTAGCCGCCATTGACTTAGAAGCTGAGATGGAGGCCTTGTGGGTTCAATTTGAAGTGAAGAAGGCTGGAGCCGGGGCTCAGTTTGAGCACGTAAAGAGAGAACTCGTTGCACAGATCAACCAGTACAAAGACCGACTCCAGGAAACGAAGCAAATGGCCAAGGACAAGGCTGCAACCTTTGAAAATGACCTGTCGGACGGCATGTCCCATATCCAGCAGGCGTTCAAGAAGCTCTTTGATTGAGAAGAGACTCCAGGAGAAGGCTGCTACGTCTCACCGAGCCTTCTCCAACAACGAGGCAGGCCCCCCTTGAACGAGGGAAAGTACAGCAAACAGATTCTCCGAGATTGCACCGTGCGCACATCGCCAAGAACCACGATCTTCTTGTTCCTTACGGTTGCAGTGGTACTGCTTTTCGGCTGCGGCGGCCGGCAGCAGTCCCTGCCGCCCCCTGTCCCGGAAGTGGATACGGTGACGGTCCAGCCGGAGCAAATCGAGCTGACCACTGAATTGCCGGGCCGTACGTCCCCGTACCTTGTCTCGGAAATCCGACCCCAGGTCAACGGCATCATCCAGAAACGCCTGTTTACAGAGGGTTCCGATGTCAAGGCCGGGCAGGTGCTTTATCAGATCGATCCAGCTCCCTTTCAGGCAACGCTCGACAGTGCCATGGCCAATCTGGCTAAAGCACAAGCCAATCAGAGAATCACACGTCTAAAGTTTGAACGATACAAGGGATTACTCGCGGAAAAAGCAGTCAGCCAGCAGGACTATGACGATAGAGAGGCAGCCCTGCAACAGGCCGAAGCCGATATAGAGTATTGCAAGGCCGCTGTTGAGACGGCCCACATCAATCTGGACTACACTCGTGTCACCGCTCCCATCTCGGGACGCATCGGCAAGTCTAACGTGACGGATGGCGCTCTCGTCGCGGCGTATCAGGCCCTAGCCTTGGCCACCATTCAACAGTTGGATCCCATTTACGTGGATATGCCCCAATCCACCGCCGAACTGCTGCGACTAAGGCGCCGCCTGGAGGACGACCAACTCAATCAAAACGGAACGAACCAGAAGAAGGTCAAAGTCATCGTGGAAGACGGCACGGCGTATCCATTGGAAGGGACGCTTCTGTTTCGCGACGTCACGGTGGATCCGACCACTGGGTCCGTCGTCTTGAGGGTCGTTTTTCCAAATCCTCAAGGAATTCTCCTGCCGGGCATGTTCGTCCGCGCTGTGGTGAAAGAAGGCATGAATGAGCAGGCCATCCTTATTCATCAGCAGGCAGTGTCACGCGATCCAAAGGGGAATCCCATCGCGCTCATCGTGGACGGTGAAGGGAAGATCCAACAACAAATCCTCAGTCTCGATCGTGCCATCGGCGACAAGTGGCTCGTCTCGTCGGGTCTTGCATCCGGCGATCATGTGGTCGTCGAGGGCATGCAAAAAGTTCGGCCTGGCGCTTCAGTGAAGGTTATCCCTTTCGGCGCCGCTGGGAAATCTGATGCGGAACCTGGGAACACTGCCCCGCCGATCGAAAAACCGAATTGACGGAGGCGCCTGATGTTATCGAGATTCTTTCTGGATCGTCCGGTCTTTGCCTGGGTCATCGCCATCATCATGATGGTAGCGGGTGGCTTGGCGATCTACAATCTGCCCATATCCCAGTATCCCCCCATCGCCCCACCGTCCATCGCTATTGACTCTTTTTATCCGGGGGCCTCTGCGGACACCGTTGAAAATAGCGTGACGCAGATCATCGAACAGAAGATGACCGGCTTTGACAAGATGCTGTACATGTCCGCCACTAGTGATTCAGCCGGGGCCTCCCGCGTCGAGTTGACCTTTGCCCCGGGAACCGATCCGGATTTCGCCTGGGCCCAGGTGCAAAACAAGCTCCAGCTTGCCATGGCAAGCCTACCCGACGTGGTGCAGCGCCAAGGCGTGAAGGTCAGCAAATCCACTAAAAACTACTTGATGATCGTGGGCCTGATCTCGGAAGACGGCCGCATGGATGGCAATGACTTGGGGGACTATGCTCAATCTAGCCTCGAAAAGGTGCTGTCGCGGGTACCGGGCGTGGGCGAGGTTGAAAACTTCGGCTTCCAGTATGCCATGCGCGTCTGGCTGGACCCGGACAAGCTGACGAATTACAGCCTGACGGTCGAAGACGTCATCACGGCCCTTCGAAGCTATAACGTGGAGATCTCCGCGGGCCAGTTCGGCGGGGCGCCGGCGGTGGAAGACCAGCGTTTGAACGCCTCAATTGTCGTCCAGAGTCTTCTCAAAACCCCTGATGAGTTTGCCGCGATCCCCATCCGAATGAATCCGGACGGCTCAATCGTGCAGATTAAAGACGTGGCACGGACGGAATTAGGCACCGAGGTCTACGATCAAGTGACATATTACAACGGCAAACCTTCCGCCGCCCTAGCCATCCGGCAGGCCGCCGGAGCCAATGCGCTGGATACCGCCGATGCGGTAAAGACGAAACTAAAAGAGATGAGCCGGTACTTTCCCCCGGGGATGAATGTCATTTACCCTTACGACACTACGCCCTTTATCAAAGTAGCCATCGAAGAGGTGGTCAAGACTCTTTTTGAGGCGATCCTGCTGGTCTTCCTGGTCATGTATCTTTTCCTGGGAAACATCCGGGCCACCCTGATCCCCACGATCGCTGTGCCGGTGGTGCTCCTGGGGACCTTCGCGGTTTTGGGGCTCTTCGGGTTCTCCATCAACATGCTGACCATGTTCGCGATGGTGCTGGCCATCGGCCTTCTGGTGGACGACGCCATTGTGGTGATTGAGAACGTGGAACGGATCATGAGCGAGGAAGGACTCTCCCCCAGAGAAGCCACCCGCAAGTCCATGGATGAAATCACCAACGCCCTGATTGGGATCGGGTTGGTGCTGTCGGCGGTGTTCGGCCCCATGGCGTTTTTTGGCGGCTCCACCGGGGTCATTTATCGCCAGTTTTCCCTGACCATCATCGCGTCCATGCTTCTTTCGGTGGTGGTGGCCCTGATCCTGACGCCGGTCCTCTGCGCATCGCTGCTCAGGCCGCTGGTAACAGGACATGAACCGTCGGAAAATGCGATCTTTTTCCTGCGTCCATTTTTCAGATGGTTTGATCGCATCTTTTTTCAAGGCAGAGACCTGTACTTAGGATTGGTTGGCCACACTCTTTCCAGAAACATGCGTTATCTAGTGGTTTTCATTATGATTGTTGTGGCGATGGGATTCCTGTTTCAGCGGATGCCCACCGCGTATCTCCCTGATGAAGACCAGGGGGTCCTCTTTGTCCAGGCAATGCTTCCGGTAAATTCGACCCTGGAGCAGACCCAGAAGGTCCTGGACCGGGTGAGGGACCATTTTCTGCTGGGACAAAAAGACGCTGTGGAATCCATAATGACAATAGCTGGTTTCAGCTTTTCCGGCAGGGGACAGAACGTGGGGTTGGCATTTGTGAAGCTCAAAGACTGGAAGCTTCGCGACCGGCCTGATCTGAAGGCCGATGCGCTGGCTGGAAGGGCGATGGGGGCTTTTTCACAGATCCACAACGCCATGGTGTTCGCCTTTCCTCCGCCGGCTGTCATCGAATTGGGCCAGGCCAAGGGTTTTGATTTTCAGTTGCAGGACCGTGGCGGTCTGGGCCACGCGGCCCTGATGGAGTCCCGCAACCAGCTCCTGGGGATGGCTATGCAGGACCCAAGATTGACCAGGGTTCGGCCCAACGGCCTTGAAGACGTGCCTGAATACCGCATCGACGTGGATTGGAGAAAAGCAGGCGCTCTGGGGACTCTCATCACCGCCATCCATAACACCATTTCAACGGCGTTCGGCAGTGCCTATGTCAACGACTTTATTCAAGGCGGACGAGTCAAGCGGGTGTATGTACAGGCAGACGCACCCTACCGGATGTTACCCAAGGATCTGGAACAACTCTATGTGCGCAATACCGCGGGCAAGATGACCCCCTTTTCTTCCTTCGCGTCTGGACACTGGACTTCCGGTTCTCCAAAACTGGAGCGCTACAACGCCTTTCCATCCATAAACATCTGGGGCGAGGCGGCCCCGGGGAGGAGTTCCGGTGAGGCGATGCAGGCCATGGAAGATTTTGTCTCGAAATTGCCTCGAGGGATCGGCTTCGACTGGAACGCAATCTCTTACCAAGAGCGGATGGCCGGTTCCCAGACGTCCGCGCTGTACGCATTTTCCGTGCTGGTGATCTTTCTTGTGCTGGCGGCTCTTTACGAGAGCTGGACCCTGCCCATTTCCATTATGCTCGCGTTTCCCCTTGGCATCATTGGCGGGGTGCTTGCCTCATCCTTTCGTGGACTGCCCAATGACGTATATTTCCAGATCGGGCTTCTTACCACCCTGGGATTGACCACCAAGAACGCGATCCTCATTGTCGTATTTGCCAAGGCCAAACTGGAAGAAGGAATGGGGCTGCTGGAGGCAACTCTGGAAGGCGCAAAGTTACGGTTTCGCCCTATCGTCATGACCTCTCTGGCCTTCGGCTTCGGCGTCCTCCCCCTTGCTATGGCCACCGGCGCCGGGGCTGGAGCACAAAATGCCATCGGCACCTGCGTTCTGGGCGGGATGATCACTGCGACATCCCTGGCCATCTTCTTTATTCCGCTCTTTTATGTTGTGATTTATCGAATATTTGAACGAAAAAAACAGTAGACAGACTCAAATGGCAGGGTACGCCCAGTTGGTTCTTTGATAGGAGTGTGTTTTGTCCATATGCCACCGCATTTCTCTGGAACGCCGATCTCTGCGGTGGATTGTTGTCATGAGGATGATGGCGGCGGGCTATTTGGTGATCTGCAATCTGCCGGATACCGGGGCCAATGATAACGGAAATGCTTTCGTGATAACCCAGTTACTGACCGCGGTCCCTATTAGTAGGGGATTTCGAAGGAATAGGCGTGGAGAAACTCATTTTTTGTCAAGGCTATGCATGGGACACAAGGGATTGACAAGGTGCCTATTGAACAAGAGATTGATTCTCTTATTGAAGCTGGTTGGCTTCTTTTTCACAGTAATTTCAGCGAAATCGCATTTGAAAAATGGAGAAACGAGGTGTTGAAATGTCTTACCCTTCTTTGTGGGCCGGACCATCCATACACTGAATGTTTCAGGGATAAAATATTTGAAGCAGTGATTCGAAACATTCTTGTAGGTGTAGGTGTGCTTGAAGCGGCCAAGGCTTCAGCATTTTTCAGGATATCTAGGTAACGGTTCGATGTTCGGCGACGATTTCCTCCGGCCTACAGGCCGAGGGAAATCTCCCCCAGTAGTCTCGTTCGTATTCTGGTTAGAACTTTTTTAACATTCCCAATATCTGCAACAAACTGGAGAGGACTTGGCCATTAGAGCAATGCTGCGTGGGTCCGACATCACAATCGAACGTTCGTTCGATTTTTCTTGACAACGCCCGCCGAACGACTATAGTTGACGTCAAATTCCCACTGGCAGATTAGATACAACCTTCCGTGAAAATTTATGGTCCGGGTTACCCAATCGAAGGAGCCTCGATAGACCAAGCATATGAAACTCAATATAGAACTGAAAAAAGAAAAGAAGAAGCAATTCGCCGGATTCCCTGCAGGAGAACCGCAGACATGCTTGATTATCCAGAATTGACCATTGGTCGGGTTTTCAAGAATGCGGCTGAAGAAAGGGTAACCAGGAGTGCGAGAAACGGTGAACACGACAACGGCCGAGATTAGTAGTTCCGATGTGGTGGCCTCAGTCAAAGGCATCTCCCTCTCCTTTGGTGGAGTCAGGGTATTAACTGACCTGTCGGTAGATATTTCCAGAGGAGAATTGCTTGGACTGATTGGTCCCAACGGAGCAGGTAAGACCTCCCTGATCAACTGTATCTCGGGTTTTTACCGATCTCAATCCGGGGATATCTTCTTCGACGGGAGCAACGTCACAAAGCTGAGGCCGGTGCAACGTTTCAGATTGGGTATGTCAAGGACCTTTCAGAACATAGAGCTTTTTAGCGGATTGTCGGTCATCGATAATCTTATGGTTGCTCGCCACAACATGATGACCTACGGCGTCCTATCAGCCGGAATTTATCTGGGTAGAGCTCGCCGGGAGGAAATTGAAAATCGAGAAGTCATCGAGGATATTGTAGATTTGCTTGAACTTGAACCCATAAGGAAAAGCCCGGTCGGCACTTTACCGTACGGGTTGCGTAAAAGGGTTGACCTGGGTCGAGCCTTGGCCAGTCGACCCAAGCTCTTGCTTTTAGATGAGCCCATGGCCGGGATGAATACGGAAGAAAAGGAGGACATGGCCAGATTCATATTGGATATTAGGGAATTATGGAAGACTACCATGGTCATCATTGAGCACGATATGGGTGTAGTGATGGACATCTCAGAGCGGATTGTCATGCTCGATTTTGGGGTAAAAGTCGTTGAAGGGTCACCCCTTCAAGTAAAAGTAGATCCTCGGGTAATTTCGGCATACCTGGGTATCGAGCAAGAGGGCGTGTAATGGTTATTACAGATCGCCCCGACGGACTTTCGGAAACGTTACCAAAGTTGCTTTTGCGCAATTACCAGAAGTACGGTGACAGAAAGATAGCCCTCCGAGCAAAAGACAGAGGGATATGGAAGAAGTATACGTGGACGGATTATTACTCGGTCGTTGAAATATTGGCCGCTGCCTTTCTCGAAATGGGTCTTGAGAGAGAGGAGAAGGTTTCAATTATCGGCGAGAACAAACCTCACGTGTATTGGTTCGAGCTGGCCGCTATGGTTTGCCGCGCTCCGGTCGTCGGCATCTTCTCTGACTGCTCTCCGGAGGAAATCAAATACTACATAACCCATTCAGATTCCCGCTTCGTGATGTGCCAGGACCAAGAGCAGGTCGACAAGCTCCTGGAAATCAAAGATGAGGTTCCTGAGATAAGGAAAGTGATCTACTGGGAAGAAAAAGGCATGTGGAACTACCGAAATCCCTGGCTAACGACCATGGACGAGATGATGGAACTCGGCAGACAGTACCTCCGGGGACATCCTGATTTCATGCGAGCCAAGATTGAGGAAACCAGGGCAGACGACCCTGCCGTGTTTTTCTACAGCTCGGGCACTACCTCTATGCCGAAGGCAGCTGTGCATACTCATTTCAATATTATCGAGATGGCTCATTTGACGGACAAACGATTTTTCGTCCGCGACACGGACGATGCAGTTTCCTTTCTTCCTATCGCCTGGGTGGCTGAGCAAATACAGATCTTCAGTTATTCCCAGTACAAGGGATTTACCGTGAATTTTCCTGAAGACCAGGAGACGGTGCCAGCGAACATTCGGGAAGTTGGACCTCAAGATCTGTTGCTCACTCCGCGCCTATGGGAAGAACATATCAGGACTATACGGGTAAAAATGGCTGATGCCCTGTGGCCTAACAGGCTCTTCTTCAATTTGGCGCTCAAAGTAGGTTATCGCGTTGGAGACTGGCGAATCCAAGGCCACACTGTGCCTCTTACCTGGAGATTGCTGTATTGGCTGGCGAATCGGTTGGTATTTAGTCCGCTTCGAGACAGGTTGGGACTAAAGCGCATTCGTGTGGCAAGGACCGGGGGGACCACGGTGAGCCCGGAGGTCATCCGTTATTTTCGCGCGATCGGAGTTCCACTCGTGCAGTTGTACGGTAGTTCCGAATGCGGTATGGCGACAATGCACCCGATGAATCAAGTGAAGGCGGAGACGTGCGGCGTCCCCCTGGACGGATACGAAATCAAGATAGCCGATGATGGGGAAGTCCTGGTTAAGAGTCCCTGCCTTTTCAAGGAATACTATAAGGCGCCTGAAAAAACTGCTGAGGCGATTCAGGACGGATGGTACCGAACTGGAGATTTCGGGAAATTCGACGAGGACGGACACCTGATTGTCATGGACAGGATGGACGATCTCCAGATCATCTCGGGAGACAGGCCTTTTTCTCCACAGTTTGCTGAGGCTCGACTCCGTTTTTCTCCTTATATCAAGGACGCCCTTGTGGTTGGACGGCCTGACCAAGACTTCGCTGTTGCGATAATAAATATCGATTATGACAATGTCGCCCACTGGGCGGATACCAATCGCCTAGTCTACACTACCTTCCTGGATCTCAGTCAGAAGAGCGGGGTGATTGGCCTGGTCCGAAAAGAGATCGAAGCCATAAATAAGTATCTTCCCGAGTGGGCCACCATAATGAGATTCATCAACCTCCACAAAGAGTTCGATCCGGACGAGGCTGAGCTTACACGGACCCGTAAGGTTCGGCGAGACTTCATGGAACAGAAATACTCTGAACTGATTCATGCCCTCTATGGAGACGCCGAACGGGTGGATTTAACTGCGACGGTCGCATACCGAGACGGCACTATCAGGATGGTACAAAGCTCGCTAACCATAAACCATCTTTCATGAACGGATGAAGTCGAATGGTTTTTCTGCAATATCTTCTGAGTGGCTTGCTGACGGGAGGTATTTACGGCCTCATAGGGCTCGGAATTGTAATCATTTACAAATCTACAAAGGTGTTTAATTTTGCGGTTGGGGCGCTCATGACATTTTGTGCGCTCATTTGCGCTACTCTTGTGGTCGATGTCGGGCTGCCTGCATGGGCGGCAATTCTTGTCACTATCGTGTTTGCCGCTATTCTTGGTGGCCTGACCGAGCGAATCGGGCTCCGACCGCTGTTAGCCCAACCCCTCCTGACCCTTATAATGGCCACATTGGCTATCGAGAACATCCTTTACGGTATCATGGTGATCATATGGGAGGGGTACACGGTGAGCTTTCCTACGGATTTATTGCCAGGGAAAACCGTATTCATTGGTCCCTTGTTCATACCTCATGAGTTTCTCTACGCTTTCGTTGCTGCAATGCTGTGTTTCGCGCTGGTGGGCCTTTTCTTCTTTAAGACCCAGACCGGCTTACGAATGCGGGTGACTGCAGAGAGCCATGATGTTGCCATGGCCTTGGGGGTCAGGGTTACCCATATATTTTCCGTAAGCTGGATGTTGGCGACGGTCGTTGGCGCTCTTGCCGGTATTTTCATCGGGAATCGGTTGGGGATACAGGTAGCCATCACTCCTACACTCGCATTCAAGGCGTTACCGGCAATAATCTTTGGAGGACTTGATTCCGTAGTCGGTGCCATTATAGGCGGATTCACAGTAGGCATCCTTGAGAAAATGGCCAGTGGCTATATAGACCCGAAAGTTGGCGAAATTACCCCGTATATCATTCTGTTGCTGGTATTGATGGTAAAGCCGCAAGGGCTTTTTGGGGAAGAGAGAATAGAAAGGATATGATATGTGGCGACCTTGCGGAGTGATGGACGCAACCTATGCTGAAGATCTTGCCATCGTACGAACGCGCGATCAATGGATACTCACGGTTGCTTCGCTGGCGGCGCTATGTCTGTTGCCTCAGTTGGTCTCAGGCGTGACCCTCAATACGGTAAACCATATTCTGATCACAATAATCGCTCTTCACGGGGTGAACATTCTCACCGGGCTGACTGGTCAAATTACTGTGGGACAAGCCAGTTTTATGGCAATTGGAGCGTACACTATGACCATGATGGTCCGATACTGGGGGTTCAGCTTCTGGATGGCCACGCCCTTGGCGGTCATTGTTGCGGGGCTTGTGGGCATAGTGGTTGGCCTTCCCTCGCTGCGGATCAAGGGATTCTATTTGGCCATGGCAACCCTGGCCGCCCAGTTTATCGTACCCTGGCTAATTGTGAATGTAAGGCCTGACATCACCGGAGGCACCGATGGGCTAACAGTGCCGGCCCCAAGTCTAGGTGGCTTCCCGATCGCGAGCCAGACAAGTATTTTCTACCTATGCGCCACAGTGGCGGTTTTCATTACCGTCTTCACCCGGAACCTCATTCGCAGTCGATTTGGCCGAGCATTCATTGCCATACGAGATAACGATTTGGCTGCCGAGATTATGGGCATTTCAGTAGTGAGGTACAAACTGCTCTCGTTTTGCTTGTGCTCCATGTACGCGGGCTTGGCGGGGAGCTTGTATGCCGTCTGGATGAGAGCCATCGGCGTAGAACACTTTACCCTCCATGAATCAATTTGGTACCTTGGCATGTTAATCGTCGGTGGCTTGGGCAGTGTCGTCGGCGTAATTCTCGGCGCCGTGCTGATCCGAAGCCTCACCGTTGTCGCCAGCTATATTGGTCCGTGGATCGCCGGATATCTCCCGCCTGGCACGGGAACGGTAATAGAGCTGGGACTGGGTCCAATTATCTTTGGGGTGGTGGTGCTCTCTTTTCTGATCTTTGAGCCAAGAGGATTGGCTAGGATTTGGGAACGATTCAAGTCTTATTATCGTCTCTGGCCTTTTTCTTACTAGGCCAGTTTCAACCAGGGAGGTTGCGTCATGAAGAGATGTGCATTGGCGCTGGTGGCGATTCTGATCTGCTCGATCATGTTTATTCAGTCTGAATCACTCGCCCAGCAGAAGCCGGATTCGCTCGAAATCGCAGTAATCGGCGATTTCAGCGGGCCGTATGCGCCTGGTGTCGGGGCGGCACGTCCCGGAGCCTTAGATGCATGGCAATATTTAAACGAAGAACAGGGGGGAGTAGCCGGCGTGAAGGTCAAGCCCATTCTCAAGGATATGGCCGGCAAGGTGGACCTTGGTTTGTCGCAGTACAACGAGCTTATTAACATGAAGATCAAGCCGGTGTTCATAGACGTCATCATTACCCCGCTATCTGTTCCTCTGCGCGAGAGATATGTAGAAAATGATGTTGTGGGATTTCATGCCGGCGCTGTCGCGAGCCTCTATCCGGCGGGAAACAGCTACGGATACCACGCCCTCTATCCCGAGCTATCGGCTGTGGGACTCAAATGGGTCAAGGACAACTGGAAAGGCCAGGGAAACCCCAAAATTGGCATCATAACATGGGACACGGCTTACGGCCGTGCGATTCTCACTGATGAATTCTTTGATTATGCAAAAAAAATCGGCGTAGATATCGTAGACACCCAAATGTTTGGCATTGGCGATGTCGACCTCACTACCCAATTAATGAAGCTGAGAGCCTTGAAACCTGATTTCCTTTTGACCAGTGTGGCTACCACGGGAACCTTGGCCATCAAAAGGGGATGCCGAGAAATGGGTTGGAAGATCCCTCTGTTAAATACTGTAGGCAGTGATTGGGGAACTATTGGGCTCGACCCGCCCATATTCGAGGGTGACATCGTAATGCTGTCGGTCAAGAGCTATGACGAGGTGGACGATCCGTCCATCAAGACTGTTATGAAATACTTCAACCAGAATAACCGGACTGCAAAAGAAAAGACCCTGTACTATCTCCTCGCTTGGCAGATGGCCCTGGCGGAGCACAAAATCATGAACCAACTCGTAAAAGAGCACGGCTGGATGGGGCTTACCACGAAAAACATCACTAAAGTCCTCAACCAGATGAAAGACTACAAACCGCTCGATGGGATAACCGTGCTTTCATACTCTGAAAAACGTCTCACCCCGACAGTAGGGCGTGTGTACAAGATTTCTAAAGGAAAGTTACTGCCCCTGACTGACTTCCTGGAAGTACCGGATCTCAGGCCGGCTCAATTCAAGTAACCTGGTCTCAGCCGGGGCACGCTTGCTCCACATGGTCGTCTTCCGTCGGGCAAACCTCATCTATTTAGACTGGCGCTTTATACAAAGCGTCCAGTGAGGGCCAAGAGTGTTGGAATCATGCTTAACGTGCAGCAAATAGAAGTCTTTTATCAGCATGTCATTCAGATTCTCAAAGGAGTCTCGCTTTCCGTGCAGGACGGCAGCATTACCTGCCTCTTGGGAGCGAACGGCGCCGGCAAATCAACCACTCTCAAGGCCATCTCCGGATTACTGGTCAGTGAAGATGGGCGGGTAACCGACGGCACCATCGAATTTGACGGAATACGCATTGACAACCGTTTCGCTCATGACGTGGCCAGGCTGGGGATCGTCCAGGTCTTTGAAGGTCGACGAGTCCTGGAGCATTTGACCGTGGAGGAAAATCTGCGAGCCGGCAATCTGGGTGGCACTAGTGGCATTCAGTCCAAATTAGAGCAAGTTTATGAACTATTTCCGCATCTCGTGTCTTTGCGCAAGAAGGCTTCAGGATGGCTTTCCGGAGGCGAACAACAGATGCTCGTTATTGGGCGTGCGCTCATGTCGCAACCCAAATTGCTGCTGCTAGACGAACCTTCGTTGGGTTTGTCACCTGTCTTGGTCAAGGAGATCTTTGCCACTATAAAGAGAATCAATGCTGAGAGTGCCACGAGCATATTGCTTGTCGAGCAAAACGCGGCGAGGGCCCTGGAAATAGCGAGCTATGCATACGTGATGGAAAACGGCCGTATAGTGATGGATGGCGATGCGGAAAAGATCATGGAGAATCCTGATATAAAAGAGTTTTACCTGGGATTGGGCGAACTCGGCTCTCGCAAGAGTTACAAAGAGGTAAAACATTACAAGAGGAGAAAACGCTGGCTTTAAGACCGAAATGGCTGGTGCATGTCCCTCCTGAGGGTCTCCTGTCAAGATTTTTCGAGAAGACTAATTAGTCACAATGTGGCTAAGCATATTTCTAGAGGGTCTCTCGCGCAAGAGGTCAAGGAAACAGATCAGGGACAGCACCAACTTTGTAGGGCGGTGGATATTTGACAACAAATCATTTTGCGGGAATCCCAGGCGATGCATCCATTCATTCGAAGTAACTTTGCCGAGTCTTGGGTTCCGTCCAACAAGGAGGAAAGTAATGGGACTCAGAGACTTCACCTTGTACAATATCTTCCAACGTAATGCACATGTCTTTCGAGATCGAATTAGCCTTGTCGGCGATGAAGAAAAGATCAAATATGACCGTCTTTTGAAGACGATAGACCTATTGGCATACGGGATTTCGGGAAATGGAGTCCTTAAGGGCGACCGCATTGCAGTCATTGCTAGGAACTCCCTTAGGTATGTGTACCTGTACGGAGCCGCAGCAAAACTGGGGGCTGTAATGGTGCCGATCAACTGGAGACTTGGTCGCGAGGAACTGAAATATGTCATTTCCGATTTGTCGCCCCGAATGATTTTTGCGAGTCACGAATTCCAACCCACAGCCGCATTGCTCCTCTCGGAGTTAGGTTTCCGCGGTAATTGCTTTTCGATGGACAATCCTTCGGCGGACTTTGCGGAATTCGATGTCTTAACCGAGACCGATATGGTATCGCCTCCTGCGGAAATCAAGAGCGATGATGCATGCGTGATTTTGCAGACTGCCGCTGTTGATGGCAGACCGCGAGGCGCCGTCCTGTCGCACCGCGGTCTTATTCTTTCGTGCTTGCAACTAATGTTAACTTGGCAATTGACGCCAAATGATCGAAATCTTGTAGTGCTGCCTCTGTTTCACATCACAGCATTGATGATGCTACTGTGTACTGTCCAGGCAGGAGGACAAAACGTAGTTCTGCCCAAGTTCGACGCGGACAGCACACTCAAAGCCATCGAAACTCACAAAATTACCCTTTTTGGCGAGTTCCCGCCCATGCTCAAAACCGTGCTCGATAAATCCGAGGGACAGCTTTCGGACCTGTCGAGCTTGAAGCACGTTGGCGGAGTGGAGATTCCGGAGACTGTCGAGCGATTGCAAAGCTGCACGCGCGCCAATTTCTGGCCAGGTTATGGCCAGTCTGAAACACATGGTTTGATATCGATGGGGACGTTCTTGGAAAAACCTGGGTCGGCAGGCAAGCCCTGTCTGATGGCAGAGATTGACATCGTTGATGAGTACGAAAGGACCGTAACCACGGGAAAAACAGGTGAAATAATCGTCCGGGGCCCACTGGTCTTCAATGGGTACTGGAATCTGGATGATGAGACAGAGCATACTTTTCGAGACGGGTGGCATCATACTGGAGATTTGGGCTGTTTCGACGAAGACGGGTACTTATGGTACTGCGGGAGGACACCAGCGAAAGAGCTCATCAAGCCTGGTGGTGAGAACGTCTACCCCGCTGAAGTTGAAAAAGTATTATTAGGGCACCCTGATGTGACGGAAGCAGTGGTAATTGGAGTTGATGACCCTCATTGGGGAGAGGCGGTCAAGGCAATATGCGTGCTACGGGACGGCGCTACGCTTACGGAAAACGAATTGGTTGAGTTCGTCGCATCACGAATCGCTCGATTCAAGAAGCCTAAGCACATGGTATTTGTCCCAGGGCTCCCAAAAACGGAACATGGAATGATTGATCGGCCGTCGGTCAAAATACAATATGGGGGGTCCCGGAAGACAGTTTGAACGCCGAGTGATTGAAAGTGTTCCCGAGCAGCACAGCGCTCTTAGCCCGCCCGAAGCGGTCATTCTTCCATGATACTTCAAGTAGTGAGAGCAGCGAAGTGTCGACAGAAAAAATTTAAAATCGGAGTCCTATATAACGTTTCTACTAAACCGGCGCTCACGCAAGGGGGATGTCAAATGACTGCTGATAACCGACGAGGTGGTTCATGGATTTCGCTTTGACCGAAGAACAAATCATGTTCAGAGACCAGGTTCTGAAATTCGCCCGAAAAGAGATAGTCCCGCGAATCCAGGAACACGATCTCAATTCGGAGTTCGATCGGGAATCGTGGGACAAGATGGGACAATTTGGGATTTTGGGCCTTCATCTTCCGGAGGAGTTGGGCGGAGGTGGGGCTGACGTAGTGACTTCAGTAATAGCAGCTGAAGCGCTAGCTGAAGCCGGAGTGGACGGAGGCTTAACTCTGAGTTACGGAGCCCACACTTATCTCTGTGCGGACACCATCTTCAGACACGGCACGGATATACAGAGGCGGAAGTATATCCCGCGCTTGGCAAAAGGCGAGTGGATAGGTTGCATGGGATTGACCGAACCCGGAGCTGGTTCGGATGTTGCTTCACTCCGCACCCGTGCAGAACGAAAGGGTGACTCGTGGGAATTAAATGGCACTAAGATGTTTATAACGAACGGTTCCATAGCTGACGTAGCGGTTATCTATGCCCGAACCGGTTCGGGTCGCGGCCGAGATGATCTATCGGCCTTTATTGTGGAGAAGGGAACCCCCGGATTCTCTGTCGGGCGGAAGCTTATAAAAATGGGGATGCGCACGTCTCCAACTGCGGAGCTGGTCTTTGAGAATTGCTTGATACCGGAAGACCACCTTCTCGGTCGCGTTGGTGATGGTTTTATGATGGCTATGCAAACAGTAGAGTGGGATCGTAGCACATTCCTTGCGGCTTTCATGGGTGCTGCTTCTTACTTGATCGAGCGGTGCAGCCGGTACGCTCAAGAGAGGGAGCAGTTTGGCCGCCCCATAGCGAGTTTTCAGGCGATAAAGCACAAGATTGCAGACATTAAGATATTTTTGGAAGCCGCTCGTTCCCTGGTGTACCGTATCGCGTGGTGCAAAGATCAGGGTAGACCGTTGAACCACTTGGAGGCGTCAGTAGCTAAACTCTTTGTTGGTGACTGGTCATTGAAGCCCTTCAACGACGGAGTACTAGTTTTCGGGGGGTACGGGTATTGCCACGAATATGATGTAGAGCGCATCTTCAGAGATAATCGCCTGGGACCTATAGGGGGAGGGACATCCGACATCCAGAAAGTAATCATTTCCCGGCTTATGTGAGGATACACTGACATGAATTTTGATTGGACTTCCGAAGAGAAAGCGATTAAGGAGAAGCTGGCCTATATGTTAGCTCAGGAGCGGCTTTCCGAACTTGACGAGATGGAAGAGGCTGACTTGCAAACACTAAAGACGCTCACCCTTAAACATCTTGGAGCCCTTGCGGAAACGGGTTACTTACAACTCGGTATTAGTCCGGGTGACAGAAAACACATCATGAGTCTTGTGGCGGCACAAGAGCAATTGGCTGCCGCGTCCGGCTCATTGTTTCTCGCAGTAGAGGCGACCGCGCGACTTTTCGGCGGTCTGATAGCCGGAGTTGCCGAAAGGGAAGCACTTGCTCGGATCATCGAGCAACTCGGAAAGGGGGAAATTATTGCAGGCGTTGCTGTATCCGAATCTGAGGAGTCGGGGTCACAGACCTCGGCTGTCCAGGATGAGAGCGATTGGATTATTTCGGGGGCTAAAGATTACGTAACAAATGGCCCCATAGCAGACTGGGTAGCGGTAACAGCTGCTGCACAAGGTCGGCCAGTAGTTTTTCTCATTCGTCCTGACCAGCCTGGAGTTGAAATTGGCCCGAGGCTGAGGACGTTGGGATATAACGGATTGAGCGTTTCAAGTCTCAAGTTCAACAGCGCAAAAGTCCGCCCCGAACTTGTGCTGGGTCCCTTCGATGACGAGGCGCATTTGCGATTCCTAAGGCTGATCCAGGATCTAGTCCTCACCGTAGCGTCCGTTGGATTGATGCATAGAGTCGTGGTGTTCAGTAAAGCCCATACTGATTCTCACATCCGCGGTGGCCGACCGGTATTTCGATTTCAGGAGATTCGATTCAAGCTCGCGGAAATGCTCACTCTTTACCAGACTGCGCAGCTTCTTACATACAGGGCAGCATGGCTCTATTCGGTGTCGGATACCGAGGCCGCAACTGTGTTGCATTGCGCCAAGGTGTTCAGCTCTGAAGCTGCCGAGCAGGTTGCGAGCATGGGGATGCATATACTGACCGGCCGCGCGTACGTCGCAGGAAATCCAATTGAGAGGGCATACAGGGACGCGAATTTGGCTGGTATCGCGGGAACCACCTGCGAAGTAGCCCGAATGTCAATAGCAGATGACCTCTTGCGGTGCTATAGAGTGTGAATACTCTTTAATTCTTGAGCATGGAATACGCCCCTTGCGACAACGTTCCAGACAAAGGCTCTGAAACCGGTGCGATGCGCTTAAAGGCGCTTTACTATCGAATTGAGTTCTCATCATTAAGCAGATTTGTTGCTCGTTAAATTGTACGGAGAAATGCCATGACCGATATTTATCAACGACTGGCCAAGAAGCTCAATGATATGCCAAACGGCTTCCCTGCCACCGAAAATGGGCTGGAACTAAGAATCCTCAAGAAGATCTTCACTCCTGAAGAAGCAGAAATAGGCTTAAAGCTGCGACCAATGCCTGAAACGGCCGAGGTGATCGCCGAACGGCTAGGAAAACCCTTGAACGAAATGGAAAGCATACTGGACATTATGGTCAAGAAGGGCCAACTAGGCTCTGCCATGGTAAACGGGAAACAGGTTTACACATTTTTTCCGTTCATCTTCGGCATTTTTGAATTCCAGTTAAATCGAATGGATAAAGAGTTTGCTGAATTAATGCGGCAGTACGCTCCTAAGTTAATCACGATACTCGGTAAGCACTCGCCGGCAGTCATGCGCGTTCTGCCTGTCAACATTAACATCGATGCACAACACACAATTCTTCCGTATGAAGACCTCCGTCAAATCTTCGAACACGCCAAATCTTTCCAGGTCATGGACTGTATATGCAAGAAAGGACAAGCATTGCTGGGCAAACCCTGCAAACATACATTAGAGGTCTGCCTTTCTTTTTCAAATAACGAGGGGGCATTCGACAAGTACCGTTTTGGCAGGATCATATCCAGAGACGAATCCCTTGAGATCATCCAAAAAGCCGACGAGGAAGGGCTTGTGCATGCGACATTTAACATCCAGAACGATCAGATGTTTGTTTGTAATTGCTGTACCTGCTGCTGTGGAATGCTCATAGGAGTAAAGCGATTCAAATCGCCATACCTCATGGCCAAGAGCAATTTTGTCTCCATCATAGATCAGGAGACGTGTACCGCATGTGGAACCTGTGCGGAAGAGCGATGCCCCATGAAGACAATTTTAGAGCAAGACGGTAGGTACATGGTCCAACCGGACCGCTGTATCGGCTGTGGACTTTGCCTCTCGACATGCCCGACCGAGTCGATCAGCCTGATTCGTAAGCCCGAGACAGATGGCACCCAGCCGCCTGCACATATTTTAGACTGGTACCTCGAGCGAGCGGAAAACAGGGGTGTGAAGATCATGTTAGAGTAGACGTAGCGGTGTTTCTTCTCAAAATTGAGGCAGCTGATAGGCGGGACGACGATCAACCAGCGCATTTAATCATCTGGATGCTCTCTGCCTCTAGTCCTTATGAGAGGTTGTGACATCTTATGCTCCGAAAGATGCGGCCTGACCGACGTTACAATTGGCGCCTCTCCCAAACAAACTGGGGCACGCTACACCAAATTCCAAAAAATCGCGAACTGGTATAAATCCGAAAAATCAGGCAAGTTGCTGGCGAAAAAGTCAATACGATTTCATGCTGAAAGTACTAACATTTGTAAGAGTAACTTCGGCCCTGCCCGCTGGACAGCTCCAAATCAAATCGCCTTTTCACCGGGAATGAGCTCCGTCGCCTATACTTGACCACCGCAAGATTGTTACGTAAATTGCGTCATAGTAATTAAGGCCACATTCCTTGAAAACAAAACTTGGTACACACAACATGAGCAAGACCAACAAACTACCGCAAAAAATATTAGATGTTTCGATAGACCTGTTTGCTACCAATGGCTTCAATGGTACTTCCATCCGTGACATCGGTAAGGCTATCGGGACAACCATTTCAAACATCTACTACCATTTCGGCAGCAAGGAAGGTCTGCTCTTCGCCATCCTGGAACGGTCTAGTAATGGAATTGTGGAAAGCTTGCGTGAGGTCACCCAGAGGGATATTGAGCCGCTGGAAAAATTCCGACTACTTCTAAAGACACATTTGGGGCTCATACTTGAAGTGTATAATAGGGAGTCCACGATACTCTTCCTTGAAGAGGAGCATCTTGCTAGAGAGAGAAAGGAATTCCAACTCGAGGTCTTGAATCTATATCGCAAGGAATTGGAAACTCTTAAGTCATTGGGATACATAAGTTACGTGAATACGGCTGTGTTGGCTTTCAATATTCTTGGCGTGATAAATTGGCACACGCGGTGGTACAGATCCGATGGCCGCATGTCACTCGAAGAAATCGGGGACGAGATGGTTAGATTTGTGCTTCATGGTGCATTGGAGCGCCAATCCGAAACCTCTGTCGCTCCTAAACCATGACGAGAGGCCGCTTAAAATAAGAAATGCTCTCCTGCTTTGGATCCTGATCCAACCCTGATAATTCCCGAGTTCTCGAGCGCAGGCTCATCACAGGGCAACGCCCCCAAACCTCGTACAAAATGGCAACTCTCCACTTTCACGATGACGCATGCCCTGGAGCGTGATGCAATACTCCTAATGTGTCATACTGTCATATTCACTAATCGAACGAACGTTCGTTGTATTGCTTGACAACCTTCTACCAAGGACTATAGATTCGTGGAAAGCGGAAACGATAACTATTCGAAAGCAGAAGGAGTTACTATGAACGACACTGAAGTACCTAGGCAACTTCCTATCAACTTGGAGGAAATAGAAACCGGCGTCCTTCTGGTGACCATGAACCGTCCTGACAAGTTAAATGCCATTAATTTTGAACTGATCGAGGCTTTTGAGTCGCTTTTTCGCGAGCTTGACGATAGCGAGTCCATCCGTGTGATTATACTCACCGGAGCGGGCCGCGGATTTTGTTCAGGAGCGGACCTCTTCCAGGTGGTGGAAAACTCCAATAATGAAACCTTCAGATCCGCCGAGAATCACCTTAGATTAGTTCAAAAGCGCTATTCGAATCTGTGCTCAGGGTTGCGGCGTATACCACAGCCGGTAATCGCCGCAGTTAACGGTGCTGCATCGGGTGGCGGTTTCGCCCTGGCTCTTGCATCAGATGTGCGTATCGCGGCTCCAGAAGCTTTATTCATAGCATCTTTCATAAACATCGGCTTATCCGGAGGTGAGATGGGAAGTTCTTATTTTCTTCCGCGCATGGTTGGAATGAGCCGAGCGTCCGAGATCTTGCTTACCGGCAGGCGAGTCCTGGCCGACGAGGCTGAGCGTATCGGGCTGGTGAACCGTGTTGTCCCGCGTGAGAAATTGATTCCCGAGGCGCTGTCAATTGCCCGGGCCATGCTGGGAAAAAGCCCCGGTGGTCTGAGGCTCACGAAGCGAGTAATAGGCATTAATGCGGGTACAGCATCATTAGAAACCGCTCTGGAATTGGAAGACCGAAATCAGACTCTAATGGCCACATCGCGGGATTTCTTCGAGCGGGTGGGCGAGTTTACGACCTGAGAATAGAAAAATGTCGGGCTGGTCTCGAGGGTTGCATGCATTGCCTTTGGGGCTCGGACTAAGCCCGCAAGCAGTTTAGATTGTTGCGATTATATCAATAGAGACATAGACCTGAGTTTTCCCCGGGGGGTTGCAAATGCGTGATAACTTAGGGATATAATTGCTTAATATAATATAGTTAGT